>NZ_CM146908.1:232500-440000 GCF_055755275.1 Marinovum sp. E3 | reverse complement strand
CCTCCGTATTACCGCGGCTGCTGGCACGGAGTTAGCCGGGGTTTCTTTACCAGATACTGTCATTATCATCTCTGGCGAAAGAGCTTTACGACCCTAAGGCCTTCATCACTCACGCGGCATGGCTGGATCAGGCTTGCGCCCATTGTCCAAGATTCCCCACTGCTGCCTCCCGTAGGAGTCTGGGCCGTGTCTCAGTCCCAGTGTTGCTGATCATCCTCTAAAACCAGCTATAGATCGTAGACTTGGTAGGCCGTTACCCCACCAACTATCTAATCTAACGCGGGCCGATCCTTCACCGATAAATCTTTCCCCCGAAGGGCGTATGCGGTATTACTCACCGTTTCCAGTGGCTATTCCGCAGTGAAGGGCACGTTCCCACGCGTTACTAACCCGTCCGCCGCTAGCTCCGAAGAGCTCGCTCGACTTGCATGTGTTAGGCCTGCCGCCAGCGTTCGTTCTGAGCCAGGATCAAACTCTCAAGTTGAAACGCTGTCACCAGCGTATCCTTGACGTTCGAACCTCTGCACATCTTCAATACTTAAGGTCCGCTTTGGGGGCAGAACCCTATGTCCACCCGGCTAAGGATTGGACACGTATTGAAAGTCATCTGTTTGATTGTGCTTCTGGTTTCCTAAAGAAACCGAAAGCCGCTCAAACAGTGAAGCTGACACTGGATCATCGGGTCGAAACCCTACCAGCGTTGATATACAGACGTCGTTCGTCGAAACGAACCAAACCGCCCACATATCTCTTCAGATACCATCAATTTCAAACAGCGTAGAGACAAAAACCAACCGGATGCGCCCTAACTTCTTGGCGCGCCCGCCCGTCATTCCCTCAAAATCTTCCGCCTCGTCTGCGTCAGCGTCTCGTTGCCTCGTCGCCGCCGCCCCGTCTGGCGTCCCGTTGTGCGCCTCAGCGCCGCCGGTGAGGGGGCTTTTACGTATACCCACACAAACCCGCAAGCGCTTTTTCACTCAAATCCAAAACTTTCTAACACAAATACAAAAAATGACACAAAATCATAAGGTTACGATGTCATTTTTTCTGCACTTTCTTGCTTTGGCGCGGATATTGCCGCCTGCCGGAAGGCCTCTCGGAGGCTGCGATTCCGACTCGAACGGCCTATCCACAGGCTTACCCACAGATCCGGGCCCTATAGCCCCCGATTCAGCCCCGTGACTCGGCCGAGTCACCCCCTTTGGAATCAAAAACGGCTCCGAAAGGAGCCGTTGCCGAGTCGAATCTCCGGATGTGACCGACGCGCGCCCTGGAATCGCGCCCGCCGGACCCCGCAGGTTATTCCGCCGCCTTGGCCGTCAGCTTCCGGAGCGCGCCGGTCATCGGATCGGTCACCTCGGAGGGCAAAGCGCCATCGGCCAGATCGGCGAGCCGTTCGGCGGGCGCCTCATAGGCCAGCCAGGTGCCGCCCTGCCGGTCTTCATAGACCAGCACCTTGAGCGGCAGGGCCAGCCCGGCTTCGCGGGCCTCGACCATCGCCGGGGTGCCGACCTCGGGGTTGCCGAAGATCAGCAATTCGGATGCGCCGATGTCCTGGCCCACCTTCTGCGCCCCGGCCCCGTGATCGACGCGGGCAAAGAGCGTGGCCCCGGCCGCTTCGATCGCCTGGGCCAGCGCCTCGGCGGCTTCGGCCACGGATTTGCCGGTGGCGACCTTCACGGTCTCGGCGCCGGCGCCGGTGGCGGCCAGAAAGGTCAAGGCGAGGATGAGGGAACGCAGCATGGGTCTCTCCAATATGTCTATGGCGCCGGTCAGGCCGCGCTGCGCCGGCCGATGCGGCGACGCAGCTTGCCGGGTTCGATCCGGAGCGCGAGCAGTCCGAGGATAACGCCGAGATAGAGCAATGGTTCCAGTTGCAGCCCCTTGGCCAGCATCAGGTAATGCACACCCCCCAGCAACACCGCCAGATAGGTCAGCTTGTGCAGCTTGCGCCAGCGCGGCCCCAGGCGGCGCACCGACCAGTTGTTCGATGTCAGCGCCAGAGGCACCAACAGGACAAAGCCCGCCATGCCGATGGTGATATAGGGGCGTTTGACGATATCGGCCCAGATCTGCGACAGGATCTGCACGTCGAGTACCAGCCAGGTCAGCAGGTGCAGCGCCACGTAGAAAAAGGCCATGAGGCCGATGGCGCGACGAAACCGGATCAGGTTGAGCCCGGCGAACCGCCGCAGCGGCGTCACCGCCAGCCCGACGATCAGCAATTGCAGGGCGAATTCGCCAAGCTCCTGCTCGAGCGCCTTGATCGGCTCGGCGCCGAGCCCGCCGGTCAGGCCGAGATAGAGGAACCAGAACGCCGGCAGCGGCAGCACGATATAGAGCAGCCACGCCGGCACCCGGCGCAACGCCGTATTGAGGTAATCGACCATCAGATGAACTTTCGCAGATCCATGCCTTCATAGAGGCTGGCCACTTCTTCTTCGTAGCCGTTGAACATCAGCGTCGGGATCTTGCGCGCAAACAGCCCGCCGCCGATCCGCCGTTCGCTGGCTTGGGACCAGCGCGGATGATCCACCTCGGGGTTCACGTTGCTGTAGAACCCATATTCGCGGCCATTGGCGATGTTCCAGCTTGTCGGCGGCTCCTGATCGGTCAGGGTGATGCGCACCACCGACTTGATCGACTTGAAGCCGTATTTCCACGGCACCACCAGCCGCAGCGGTGCGCCGTTCTGATTGGGGATGTCGCGACCATAGATGCCGGTGGCCATGATGGTGAGCGGATGCATCGCCTCGTCCAGCCGCAACCCCTCGACATAAGGCCACTCCAGCACCGGATATTTCTGGCCCCACATCTCGTCCGGGCGATAGAGCGTCTCGAAGGCCACGTATTTCGCGCCCGATTGCACCCCGGCCAGGTTCAGCAGGTCGGCCAGCTCGAAGCCGTTCCAGGGCACCACCATCGACCAGGCCTCGACGCAGCGAAAGCGATAGATGCGCTCTTCGACGGTCATCCGGGCCATGATGTCCTCGAAGGCAAACTCGCCGGGATTGTCGACCATGCCATCGATCTTCACGCTCCACGGATCGGTGGTGAGCGCATGGGCATTGCGCGCCGGGTCATCCTTGCCGGTGCCGAATTCGTAGAAGTTGTTATAGGTGGTGATGTCGTCCCATTCATTGGGCTCGAGCGCATCCTCCTGTGCCATCGCCGGGCCGGCGAGGCCGGCAAGGCCGATGCCGGCGGCCCCACCCATGAGCTGCCGCCGATTGAGGTAGACGGTTTCCGGCGTGACGTCGGTCTCGGTCAGCGTGTTCTTCCAGCGATTGGCCATGTCGTTCCCCTTGGTTTGTCGCGCAGGGTCCGAGTGCAGGCGCCCCGCTTAGCCTTCTATCTAGCGGGCACCGGGGTCTGGACAAAACCACGCTTGCTCAACTCTGCGTGGCCTTTCTGTAACGTTTTGCGCCCGGGCTCAGCCATTGAGCTCGGCCACGATGGCCTGGGCCGCGGCGCGCGGATCGCCGGCCTGCCAGACCGGGCGGCCGACGACGATGTGATCGGCGCCGCTGGCCACCGCCGCACCGGGGGTGACGATGCGCTTCTGGTCGCCAGCCGCCGCACCGGCGGGGCGGATGCCGGGGGTGACGATCAGCCGGCCCTGCGCCTCGGGCAGGCCGCGGATCATCGCCGCCTCCTGCGCCGAGGCGATCACCCCGTCGGCGCCCGCCTCCAGCGCGCGGGCGGCGCGGGTGGCGACGATGTCATGAATGTCGCCCGGCGCAATCAGCCCGTCATCGAGATCGTCGCGATCAAGCGAAGTGAGGATCGTCACCGCGAGAATTTTCAGTTCCTTGCCGGCGGCACCCTCCTTGGCGGCGCGCACCACATGCGGATCGCCGTGCACGGTCAGGAAATCGAGATCGAACTGCGCCAGCCCGCGCACCGCGGCCTCGACCGTAGCGCCGATGTCGAACAGCTTCATGTCGAGAAAGATGCGCTTGCCCTGTTCCGCCTTCAGCTCGTTGGCCAGCGCCATGCCGCCGCCGGTGAGCATGCCCAGCCCGATCTTGTAGAACGAAACGCTGTCCCCCAGCTTTTCGGCCAGTGCCAGCCCGGCCACGGCATTCGGCACGTCAAGGGCAACGATCAGGCGGTCATCAGAGGAGGGAAGGGTCATGGCGCAGCTCCATTGGGCGGGGTCGCGCCTTGTTGGCCGAGTGGCCGCAGGAGGTCAAGCCTCGCGCATACGCACGCGCGCGGGCGCGTGGTTCTACAGATGTAGCTCAGTGCCGCGTGAGGATGTGCTCGAGGTAATTGGGCTGGGCGTCGAGGATGCGGCGGGAGATATCCTCCTGCCGGTCCGGCAGAGGCGTGGCCACACGGCGACGGACCAGCCGGCATTCTGCCGGGCGGTGCCGGCGCCGGGCGCGGGCCACCAATGCCGCCTGCACCTCGTCGGTGTCACTGTCGATGGGGGCGGGGCATTCAACCGAATAGGTGAAGCTCTCGGTGCCCTCCATCAGGGTGACATGCGCCTCGAAACAACCGGTTTCGGCATTGTGGCGGGCGTCGGTGATACGGGTCTTGAACGGCATGCTCCTGCCTCCATCTGTCTGCTCGCGGGGGCGACCCCTGGCAAGAAAACCCGGCAGGTCCGGGGTTTGTTCCCGCCCGCCCCCGGCGCGCCCTGCCCCGCGCCCGGCTCCGGGGCTGTCAGGCGCGGCGCCGCAGAGACCCCGGCGGACCCATCGGGGCGGGCTGGCAAAGCCTGCTCCCGCAGGCTTGAAATGCCGGGCGCCATGCCCATTTTTCTGTCATAAGGCCCACAAGGGGATGTGCCGCCAAGCCGGGCATCCACATTACCGGGCGCTTGACATGAAGGAGACAGCCATGGACTTGTCGAAGTTCACGGAGCGGTCGCGCGGGTTCATTCAGGCCGCGCAGACCATCGCAATGCGGGAAAGCCACCAGCGGCTCGCCCCGGAACACATTCTCAAAGCCCTGCTAGATGATGAGGAAGGCCTGGCCGCCAACCTGATCAAACGTGCCGGCGGCGCGCCGGACCGGGTGGTGCAGGCCAATGATCTGGCGCTGAGCAAGATCCCCCAGGTGACCGGCGACGCCGGCCAGATCTACATGGACAGCGGCACCGGCAAGGTGCTGGACGAGGCCGAGAAGGTCGCCAAGAAGGCGGGCGACAGTTTCGTGCCGGTCGAACGCATCCTGATGGCGCTGGCGCTGGTCCGCTCCGAAGCGAAAAAGGCGCTGGAGGCCGGGGCGGTCAATGCCCAGGCGCTGAACAGCGCGATCAACGACATCCGCAAGGGTCGCACCGCCGATACGGCAAGCGCCGAAGACGGATATGAGGCGCTGAAGAAATACAGCCTCGACCTCACCGAACGGGCCCGCGAAGGCAAGATCGACCCGATCATCGGCCGCGACGAGGAAATCCGCCGCGCCATGCAGGTGCTGTCGCGCCGCACCAAGAACAACCCGGTGCTGATCGGGGAACCCGGCGTCGGTAAAACGGCGATTGCCGAGGGCCTCGCCCTGCGCATTGTCAATGGCGACGTGCCCGAGAGCCTGAAGGACAAGCGCCTGCTGTCGCTCGACATGGGCGCGCTGATCGCCGGCGCGAAATACCGCGGCGAGTTCGAGGAACGTCTGAAGGCGGTGCTGGCCGAGGTGACGGCGGCCGCCGGCGAGATCATCCTCTTCATCGACGAGATGCACACCCTGGTCGGCGCCGGCAAGGCCGATGGCGCAATGGATGCCTCGAACCTGCTGAAACCGGCGCTGGCGCGCGGCGAGCTGCACTGTGTGGGCGCGACAACGCTGGATGAATACCGCAAGCACGTGGAAAAGGACGCGGCTCTGGCGCGGCGGTTCCAGCCGCTGATGGTGGCCGAGCCGACCGAAGAGGACACGATCTCGATCCTGCGCGGCATCAAGGAGAAATACGAGCTGCACCACGGCGTGCGGATCTCCGACAGCGCCCTGGTCGCGGCCGCGACCCTGTCGCACCGCTACATCACCGACCGTTTCCTGCCCGACAAGGCAATCGACCTGATGGACGAGGCCGCCAGCCGGTTGCGCATGGCGGTGGATTCGAAGCCGGAAGAGCTCGACGCGCTCGACCGTGACATCCTGCAAAAGCAGATCGAGGTCGAAGCTTTGCGGCGCGAGGATGACCAGGCCTCCCGGGACCGGCTGGAAAAGCTGGAAAAGGAGCTGGGCGACTTGCAGGACCGGTCGGCGCAGCTGACCGCCAAATGGCAGGCCGAACGTGACAAGCTGGCCTCGGCCCGCGACCTGAAGGAACAGCTCGACCGCGCCCGCGCCGAGCTCGACATTGCCAAGCGCAATGGCGATCTGGCCAAAGCCGGCGAACTGTCCTACGGCGTCATTCCGCAGCTCGAAAAGCAGCTCTCGGAAGCCGAAGAGCAGGAGCAGGATGGCGTCATGGTCGAAGAGGCCGTGCGCCCCGATCAGATCGCCTCGGTTGTCGAACGCTGGACCGGCATCCCCGCCGGCAAGATGCTCGAGGGCGAGCGCGAGAAGCTTCTGCGGATGGAGGAAGACCTGCACCGCCGTGTCGTCGGTCAGAATCAGGCGGTCAAAGCGGTCTCCAATGCCGTACGCCGTGCGCGCGCCGGGCTCAACGACGAGAACCGGCCGCTTGGCTCCTTCCTCTTTCTCGGGCCGACCGGTGTGGGCAAGACCGAACTGACCA
This sequence comes from Marinovum sp. E3, assembly GCF_055755275.1. NCBI lineage: Bacteria > Pseudomonadati > Pseudomonadota > Alphaproteobacteria > Rhodobacterales > Roseobacteraceae > Marinovum > Marinovum sp. E3. The sequence goes on along the minus strand of NZ_CM146908.1, from coordinate 433,306 downwards.
AGGCGGTGGCCGATTTCCTGTTCGACGACGACAATGCGATGGTGCGTATCGACATGTCCGAGTTCATGGAGAAACATGCCGTTGCCCGCCTGATCGGCGCGCCGCCGGGTTATGTCGGCTACGACGAAGGCGGGGTGCTGACCGAAGCGGTGCGGCGCCGGCCCTATCAGGTCGTGCTCTTCGACGAGGTGGAAAAGGCGCACCCGGATGTCTTCAACGTGCTGTTGCAGGTGCTCGATGACGGCGTGCTGACCGATGGTCAGGGTCGCACGGTCGATTTCAAGCAGACGCTGATCGTGCTGACCTCGAACCTCGGCAGTCAGGCGCTGTCGCAACTGCCGGAGGGCGCGGATTCGGCGCAGGCCCGGCGCGACGTGATGGATGCGGTGCGGGCGCATTTCCGGCCCGAATTCCTCAACCGCCTGGACGAGACGATCATCTTCGACCGGCTCAAGCGCGAGGACATGTCGGGCATCGTCGACATTCAGCTTGCCCGGCTGCTCAAGCGGCTGGCCACGCGCAAGATCGCGCTCGAGCTGGACGAGACGGCGCGCAAATGGCTGGCGGACGAAGGCTATGATCCGGTGTTCGGGGCGCGTCCGCTCAAGCGGGTGATCCAGCGCGCCTTGCAAGATCCGCTGGCCGAAATGCTGCTGGCCGGCGACGTGGCCGATGGCGATCTGGTGCCGGTGAGCGCCGGGTCCGAGGGGTTGATCATCGGCAATCGAGTGGCGGCGACCAACCGGCCACGGCCGGATGATGCCGTCGTTCACTGAGCGAAAGACACCTGAGAGAAACACATAGGCGCGCCGGGGAAACCCGGCGCGTCTTTGCGTATCAGATCAGGATGGTGTCGCTGTCGAAATTCGCCAGCGTGGCGCCGTCGATCAGCAGGCTGTCGCCCTCGGGCGCGGTGATCACCAGCCCTGCTTCGGTCTCGGCAAACGCCAGGTCGGAAAGGTCGCTCACCCCGAGCGCGGTCATGTCGATCAGGTCGTCGCCAGTGCCGTGGCCCGCGACCGTATCCGCGCCGAACCCCGGAAGAAAGACAAAGACATCATCCCCTTGGCCGCCGATCAGCAGATCGTCGCCGGCCCCGCCGGTCAACGTATCCGCGCCCGACCCGCCGCGCAGCAGATCGTCGTCACCGCCACCGTCAAGCCGGTCATGCCCGCTGCTACCGGTCAGGGTGTCCTGCGCCGCGCCGCCGAACAGAACATCGTCGCCACTGCCCCCAAAGAGAGCATCGCGGCCCTCATCGCCGGTCAGGAAATCGTGGCCGCTGCCGCCCGAGAGGCGGTCATTGCCCGCGCCGCCGACCAGTGTGTCATGCCCGGCACCGCCGGCCAGCCTGTCGTATCCGGCGCCGCCGTCAACGCTGTCATGGCCGCCATTGGCCGAAATCCGGTCGTGGCCCGCGCCGCCCAGCACCGTGTCATTGCCGCCGCCGGCGTAGATCGTGTCATCGCCCGCATCGCCGCCGATCAGGTCCGCGCCGCTGCCGCCATAGGCCCTGTCATTGCCGTCGCCGCCGGCGATCGTGTCGTTGCCCGTGCCGCCGTAGGCCGTGTCATGCCCCGCGCCGCCAAGGATCACATCCGCGCCGGTGCCGCCGTAGAACCTGTCATCTCCGGCGCCGCCATCCAGCGTGTCGCTGCCGCTGCCGCCATTGAGCGTGTCGGCCCCCGCACCGCCGTAGAGCAGATCGCTGCCGCTGCCGCCGCGCAGGGCATCGGCGCCCAGGCCGCCGGACAGCATGTCATCGTCGCCGCCGCCGCTGAGGTGATCGTCGCCCGCGCCGCCCTCAAGCGTGTCCGCGCCCCGGTTGCCATGCAGGTAATCCGCCTCGGCGCCCCCCGAGAGCAGGTCATCGCCATATCCGCCGCGCAGGGTATCGCTGCCGCCCCTGCCAAGGATCGTATCGGCCGCACCCGTGCCGCGCAGATAATCGCCAAGCGCCGTGCCGGTGATCGGCGAGGTCGCGAAAAGTGTCAGGCTCTTGCCAAAGGACAGGACGTCGGGCAACGCGGGTCTCCTTGTACCGCTCGAATTGGAAACAAATCCGGTTTTTCTCGGTAATTGTGTCCTCTTGAGGGCGGTTCTCGGGCAAAACGGGTTTTCCGATGGCCCCGGGGCCTTGGCGCCGGGGCCCGGCGCAACCTCTGGACCTTGCCCGCCGGCCCGCCTAGTGTCCGCGCGAAGGAGGACGCATATGGCGACCGGCACAGAGATCCGCACCTATTTCGACGGCCAGTGGCATGACGGCGATGTCGCCGTGATGAAGGCGGCCGATCACGGCAGTTGGCTGGGCTCGACCGTGTTCGACGGCGCGCGCATGGTGAACGGCCTGACCCCCGATCTCGATCGCCATTGCGCCCGGGTCAACCGCTCGGCCGAGGCGCTGATGATCACCCCCACCGTCAGCACCGAAGACATGGTGGCGATCGTCCAGGAAGGTCTCGCGGCCTATGCCCCCGGCACCGCGGTCTATATCCGGCCGATGTATTGGGCGCTCGAGGGGGATTTCCTCGGTGTCGTGCCCAAGCTTGGCGCCACCGGCTTCGCCATTTCCCTCGAGGCCATCCCGATGGCGTCCGAAGAGGCCAGCACGACGCTGACCCGGACCCAGTTTCACCGCCCGGTGCTGGCCGATGCCGTGGTCAATGCCAAGGCCGGCTGTCTCTACCCCAACAATGCCCGCATGCTGGCCGAGGCCCGCGCCAAGGGCTTTGGCAATGCGCTGGTGGCCGATGCGCTGGGCAATGTGGCCGAGACCGCGACAGCCAATGTCTTCATGGTGCGCGACGGCGTGGTCTTCACGCCGGTGGCCAACGGCACCTTCCTCGCCGGGATCACCCGCGCACGGCATATCGAGAACCTGCGCGCCGATGGCGTCGAAGTGGTGGAAAAGGTGCTGAGCTTTGCCGATTTCCATGCCGCCGACGAGGTGTTTCTGTCGGGCAACATGATGAAGGTCACCCCGGTCACCGGGTTCGACGGCACCGTTTATCAAACAGGCCCCCTGACCCGCCGCGCCCGCGCGCTGTACTGGGACTGGGCGGCCTCGCAGCAATAACCAATTGTCCGTAAGGACGAAGGCGGGCATGATCCGTCGCAAGGAGTGGACAGATGCGCAAATTCCTCGTCGTGCTGGATGACAGCCGAGAATGCCTGAACGCGATGCGGTTCGCCGCGATGCGGGCCAACCATACCGGTGGGGGTGTCGAGATTCTCTCGGTGATCCCGCCGGACGAGTTCAACCACTGGATCGGCGTCGGCGAAGTGATGCGCGAAGAGGCGCGCGAGCGCATTCATGCGCATTTCGAGGTCTTCGCCAAATGGATGCGCGACCGGCAGAACGTCGACCCCAAGCTGGTGATCCGCGAAGGCGAGCCGGTGGATCAGATCATCGCCCAGGTCAGCGAGGACCCCGAAATCGGCGTGCTGGTGCTGGGCGCCGGCACCGACAAGCAGGGCCCCGGCCCGCTGGTCACCCAGCTCACCCGCAACTCCGGCCTGCTGCCGATCCCGGTCACGATCGTGCCGGGGGATCTTTCCAAGGAGCGGTTGGAAGCGATCACCTGACCGCCAGCGCTGGCCCTCATCGCGGCCCGCGGGCGGCTCCCGAGGCGGACTCGGCGCTTCACCTTGTCGATACACCGCGGGCCGGCACCCGCAAGGATGCGCCGGGCACCGCCGTTTAGAACCATTCCAAACATTGACAATGCGCCGGCGGATGGACATATCTCATCCAAGCGATAAGGACCCTGACCCATGTTCATCCAGACCGAATCCACACCGAACCCCGCGACCCTGAAATTCCTGCCCGGCCAGACCGTGCTGGAAATGGGCACCGCGGATTTCCCCTCGGCCGAGGGCGCCTCGGCCTCGCCGCTGGCGGAGCGGCTGTTTGCGGTCAATGGCGTCGAGGGCGTGTTTTTCGGCCATGATTTCGTGACCGTCACCAAAGCCGAGGCAATGGACTGGGATCACCTCAAGCCGTCGCTTCTCGGCGCGATCATGGAGCATTTCCAATCCGGCGCGCCGGTCATGGCGGGCGATGCCGCAGGCCCCTCGGGCCATGCCGAGCATTCCGGCGAAGATGGCGAAATCGTCAGTCAGATCAAGGAACTGCTCGACAGCCGGGTGCGCCCGGCGGTGGCACAGGATGGTGGCGACATCACCTTCCACGGCTTCGAGCGCGGCGTCGTGTATCTGCACATGCAGGGCGCCTGTGCCGGCTGCCCCTCGTCGACGCTGACGCTGAAGATGGGCATCGAGAACCTGCTGCGCCACTATATCCCCGAGGTCACCGAGGTGCGCCCCGTCGCTGTCTGAGCGGCGGCGCGGATAGTCCTGATGTCTGAACCGCTGGTTCTGGGATTTGACACATCGGCCGCGCATTGCGCGGCCGCTTTGCTGTGCGCCGACCGGGTTGTCGCGCAACACGCCGAAGACATGGGCCGCGGCCAGGCCGAACGGCTGTTTCCGCTGCTCGAGGAACTGCTGGCCGAAGGCGGCGTCACCTGGCGCGACCTGACGGCGCTTGGCGTCGGCACCGGCCCCGGCAATTTCACCGGCATCCGCATCTCGGTCGCCGCCGCCCGCGGGCTGGCGCTGTCGCTGGGCCTTCCGGCGGTGGGCGTCTCGGCTTTGGAGGCGGCGGCCTTCGGCCTGCCCGAGCCGGTGACGGCGGTGGTCGACGCGCGGCGCGAGCGCGCCTATGTGCAGCGGTTTCCCGACGGCGCTCCGGGTCTGGTGGCGCTGGCGGATTTTGCCCCGGAAACCGCGATCACCGGCCCCGGGGCCGCGCTGCTGAGCGCCCGGACCCTGCCCCAGCCGGTGCCGATAGCCGAGGCCATCGCCCGGATTGCCGCGCAGCGCTTTGCGACCGAGACCCGCCCGCCGGCGCCGCTCTACATTCGCCCGGCCGATGCCGCACCGGCGCGCGATCTGCCGCCGGAGATCCTCGATGAGGCCTGAGGCTCTGGCGGCGCTGCACGCCGCCGCCTTTGCCCCCGCCCGCGGCTGGAGCGCCGCTGAATTCGACAGCTTTCTGGCCGATCCCGCCTGTCTTCTGGTGGCCCGCCCCGAGGGATTTGCCCTGGCGCGGGTGACACTGGACGAGGCCGAGCTGCTGACCATCGCGACCGATCCCGCCCGGCGCCGCCAGGGCGTCGCGCGCGGGCTGCTTGGCGCGCTCTTCGGCGGGCTGGCCGGGCGCGGCGCCGAGACGCTGTTTCTGGAAGTGGCCGAGGACAATGCCGCCGCCCGCGCGCTATATGCCGGCGCGGGCTTTGCGATGGCAGGCCGGCGCAGGGGCTATTACCCGCGCCGCGACGGCGCCGCCGCCGATGCGCTGATCTTGCGCCGCGCGCTGGGCTAACCCCCGGTTTCCGCAGCGGAACTGCACAAGAATCGGTTGACCCTTTGCCGGCAACCCGGCCTTAATTGGCCATGATCCGGGGCAGCCCGGGCAAGAGACCTTTGCCCGGGGGGGCTACCCCGAGGCATACCAACGGGAGCAACCATATGACATTCATGCATAAAGTACTTGCCACCACGGCCGCGATGGCGCTGTCTGCCGGGGCGGCGCTGGCCGAACCCGCGCTGATTTTTGACCTCGGCGGCAAATTCGACAAGAGCTTCAACGAAGCCGCCTTTGCCGGCGCGCAGCGCTGGGCCGAAGAAACCGGCGAAAGCTTCCGCGAGATCGAGCTGCAATCCGAGGCCCAGCGCGAACAGGCGCTGCGCCGCTTTGCCGAAAACGGTAACAACCCGATCGTCATGACCGGCTTTGCCTTTGGCAACGTGCTGTCGGAAGTGGCCCCCGATTACCCCGAGACCAAATTCGCCATCATCGACATGGTGGTGGACGAGCCCAACGTGCGCTCGGTGGTGTTCAACGAGCACGAGGGGTCTTACCTCGTCGGCATGATGGCGGCGATGGCCTCTGACAGTGGCACCGTCGGCTTTATCGGCGGCATGGACATTCCGCTAATCCGCAAGTTCGCCTGCGGCTATGCCCAGGGCGCCAAGGCGGTCAACGGTGACATCACCGTGCTGTCGAACATGACCGGCACCACGCCGGCGGCCTGGAACGACCCGGTGAAGGGTTCGGAGCTGACCAAAGCGCAGATCTCTCAGGGCGCCGACGTGATCTATGCCGCCGCCGGCGGCACCGGCGTCGGTGTGCTGCAAACCGCGGCCGACGAGGGCATCCTCTCGGTCGGCGTCGACAGCAACCAGAACTACATGCACCCCGGCAAAGTCCTGACCTCGATGCTGAAACGGGTCGACAACGCGGTCTATGACGCGATGACCCAGGGCGAGGCGCTGGAAACCGGCATCAACGTGATGGGCGTCGGCAATGGCGGCATCGACTACGCGCTGGACGAGCACAACGAAGCGCTGGTCGGCGAGGCGATGAAGACCGCCGTCGATGAAGCCAAGGGCAAGATCGCCAGCGGCGAGCTGACGGTGCATGATTACACTTCGGACGACAGCTGCCCGGATCTGAACTTCTAATCCCCGCGCGAGACTGAGACCGAAGCCGCGCCCGCAATGGCGCGGCTTCTTTGCCTCTCCCGAGGCCCGAGCCCTGAGGCCAAGCCGGCGGACATTCGCGCGCCGGGATTTTTCGCCGCTCTCTGCGCCGCCGGCCGCCCGACGCCCGGCCCCGGACTGACAAAACGCACAAGTCGCACCAGGCCCCGCCCTGCCGCCACGGCACGGGGCATTTGCCTCTTTGCAAATCCGTCCAGCTTTGCAACTCTGACCAGGATCACGAGGACAGACCGGATGACCCAGACCGCCCCCGCCATTGAACTCAAAGGCATATCCAAGGCCTTTGGCCCGGTTCAGGCCAACAAGGACATTTCGATCCGCGTGATGCCGGGAACGATCCACGGCATCATCGGCGAGAACGGCGCCGGCAAATCGACGCTGATGTCGATCCTCTACGGCTTCTACAAGGCCGACGCCGGCGAGATCTTCATTCAGGGGCAGAAGACCACTATCCCAGACAGCCAGGCCGCCATCGCCGCCGGCATCGGCATGGTGTTTCAGCATTTCAAGCTGGTGCCGAATTTCACCGTGCTGGAAAACGTCATTCTCGGGGCCGAGGACGGCGAATTGCTCAAACCCTCGCTGGCCAAGGCGCGCGAGGCGCTGACCGATCTGGCGGCGGAATATGAACTCAAGATCAACCCGGATGCCGTGGTCGAGACCCTTTCGGTCGGTCACCAGCAGCGGGTCGAGATCCTCAAGGCGCTGTATCGGCAGGCCGATATCCTGATCCTCGACGAACCCACCGGCGTGCTGACCCCGGCCGAGGCCGATCAGCTGTTCCGCATCCTCAACCGGCTGCGTGAAGAGGGCAAGACGATCATCCTGATCACCCACAAGCTGCGCGAGATCATGGATATCACCGATACGGTGTCGGTGATGCGCCGCGGCGAGATGACCGCCACGGTCAAGACCGCCGAGACCGACCCCGAGGCGCTGGCCGAGCTGATGGTGGGCCGCAAAGTGCTGCTCCGGGTGGACAAACAGCCGGCGGAGCCCGGCGCTCCGATCCTTCAGGTGCGGGGGCTGCGGGTTGTCGATGGCGACGGTGTCGAACGGCTCAAGGGCATCGACCTCGAGGTGCATGCCGGCGAGATCCTCGGCATCGCCGGGGTGGCGGGCAATGGCCAGTCGGAATTGCTCGAGGTGCTGGGCGGTTATCGCGACGCCACAGGCGAGGTGCGGCTCAACGGCGACGTAATCGACCTGACCGGCAAGAAATCCGATGGCCAGTCGCGCCGCAAGCGGGGCATCGCCCATGTGCCCGAAGATCGCCAGCGCGAAGGGCTGATCATGGATTATCACGCCTGGGAAAACGTGGCCTTCGGTTATCACCACGACGCGGCCTATCAATCCGGCATTCTGATGAACAATGCCGCGATCAAGGCCGACACCGAACGCAAGATGGAGAAATTCGACGTCCGCCCGCCCGATCCCAACCTTGCCGCCAAGAATTTTTCGGGCGGCAACCAGCAGAAGATCGTCGTCGCACGCGAAATCGAGCGCAATCCCGATCTGCTGCTCGTGGGCCAGCCGACGCGCGGCGTCGATATCGGCGCCATCGAGTTCATTCACCAGCAGATCGTTTCCCTGCGCGATGCCGGCAAGGCGGTGCTGCTGGTCTCGGTCGAGCTGGACGAGATCCTGTCGCTCGCGGACCGGGTGGCGGTGATGTTCGACGGGGTGATCATGGGCGAACGGCGCGCCTCGGAGACCGACGAGAAGGAGCTGGGGCTGCTGATGGCCGGGATCACCGAGATGCCGGACAAGCCGATCATCGACGCGGTGGAAGAGCAACTGGCGGCCAAGGAAGCGCGGGAGGCCAAGCAACATGGGTGAGACAAGTTCCCGCGCGTGGGATCAAGGCCCGAGGCCGCCGCGAGATCACCCAACTGCCGCCCGGGGCGGCGATTTCGCAAGTTTGGCGCTCAGTTCCGAACTCCTGTGGATTTGGCGCCATAAAGTGGCCCGAAGCGCCATCGGATCGCCCCCTCGCGGGGCGGCGATCGCGCGGCTTCACGCCTGGTTACTCAACGACGGAGACCCGCTCCATGGATAGAATGCCCCATTGGGCCGATGCCGTCCTCGTGCCGCTGATCTCGCTGATCCTCGCGGCGATCCTGTCGGCGCTGGTGATCATCGGTATCGGCGAAGACCCGGTCGCCGCCTTCAACCTGATGGTCGAAGGCGCGCTGATGCGCTCGGCCGGCTGGGGCTACACGCTCTATTACGCCACTAACTTCATGTTCACCGGCCTCGCCGTGGCCGTCGCCTTCCATGCGCGGATGTTCAACATCGGCGGCGAGGGGCAGGCCACGTTGGGCGGGCTCGGGGTGGCGCTGGTGCTGCTCTACATTCCCTGGCCGCACTGGTCGCTGGCGCTGCTGGCCGCAACCCTGGGGGCGGCCGCCTTTGGCGCGGTCTGGGCCTTCATCCCGGCCTACCTTCAGGCCAAACGCGGCAGCCATATCGTGATCACCACGATCATGTTCAACTTCATCGCCGCCGCCTTTCTCAACTACGTTCTGGTCAACCTGTTGCGGCCACAGGGCGCGATGGACCCGGCGACCGAGAAATTCCCCGAGGCCACCCATCTGCCCACCTTCCGCGACATGTTCTCGAGCGCCGAGACCATCATGTTTCGCGGTGCGCCGGCCAATGTCACCTTCTTCCTTGCCGTGATTGCCTGTCTCGTGGTCTGGCTACTGCTCTGGCGCACCCGTCTGGGCTATGAGATCCGCGCCTTCGGTCATTCCGAGAGCGCGGCGAAATACGCCGGCATCTCGCCGGTGCGCATCACCGTCATCGCCATGCTGATCTCTGGCGCGCTTGCGGGCATGATGGCGCTCAACACCACCCAGGGCGAAAGCGAGCGGCTGATCCTCAACGCGACCGAGGGCGCCGGCTTCATCGGCATCGCCGTGGCGCTGATGGGGCGGTCGCATCCCTTTGGCGTCTTTCTTGCCGCGATCCTGTTCGGCTTCCTCTTTCAGGGCGGGGCCGAGCTGGCGCTCTGGACCAATATCCCGCGCGAGCTGATCGTCGTCATCCAGGCTCTGGTGATCCTCTTCACCGGCGCGCTCGACAATATGGTGCGCATGCCGCTGGAACGTGTCTTCCTGGCGCTGCGCCGGAAGGAGGGCTGAGCCATGGATCTTTTCACCATCCTGCAAGTGCTCGATTCCACTGTCCGGCTGGCGACGCCGCTGCTTCTTGCCTGCCTCGCCGGGCTGTTTTCCGAACGCGCCGGCATCTTCGACATCGGCCTCGAAGGCAAGATGCTGGCGGCGGCCTTCTTTGCCGCCGCGCTGGCGGCGATCACCGGCTCGGTCTGGCTGGGGCTGCTGGCGGGCATTGCCGCCTCGCTGATGCTCTCGGCGATCCACGGGCTGGCCTCGATCACCTTTCGCGGCAACCAGCTGATTTCCGGCGTCGCCATCAACTTCCTTGCCGCCGGGATGACCGTGCTGATCGCGCAGGATCTGTTCAGCCAGGGCGGGCGCACGCCATCGCTGATCGGCAAGGGCCGGTTCGAACCGATCACCCTGCCCTTCGCCGAAGAAGTCATCGACATCCCGGTGCTCGGCCCGATCTATTACGAACTGATCTCGGGCCACTCCATCCTCGTCTATGTCGCCTTCCTGATGGTGCCGCTGAGCTGGTGGGTGCTGTTTCGCACCCGCTTCGGCCTGCGCCTGCGCGCCGTGGGCGAAAACCCGGCGGCGGTCGATACCGCCGGCGTCTCGGTCGTCGGGCTGCGCTATGCGGCGGTAGCGATCTGCGGCGTGCTCTGCGGCATCGCCGGCGCCTATCTGGCGACCGGGCTTCAGGCCGGCTTCGTCAAGGACATGACGGCCGGTCGCGGATTCATCGCGCTGGCGGCGCTGATCTTTGCCAAGTGGCGGCCGTGGTATGCGCTTTATGCCTGTCTGCTCTTCGGCCTGCTGCAAGCCGTGGCTCTGCGCTATCAGAACATCGATCTCGGCCTCATCACCCTGCCGGTGCAGTTCATGGACGCGCTGCCCTATGTGCTGACCGTGGTGATCCTCGCAGGCTTTGTCGGCAAGGCGATCCCGCCGCGCGCCGGCGGCCAGCCCTACGTCAAGGAGCGCTGAACGCCAGGGGCCGACATCTCGCAGGCGCAGCACGAATTGCGCCTGCGAATCCTTTTGCGACAGATTCCTGCAAAACCGCCCGCACCAGAGACATTTTTTCCTTTCCCTCAAAGATTGCACAACCATAACGAGTATTCACGGAAATCTTTTCGCAGAAGACACAACATCAAACCGCTTCAACCTGACCCGTCGTCAAAAAAAATGCCGCAACGCGGAAAAACTTGCCTTCAGAGGCCGCCGGCCCGCTTGCAAAGCCCTCTGAGTTGCGGCTAGAGAACCGCATGCAAATATACCTGCCTATAGCCGAAGTTTCGGTAAACGCCTTCCTGCTCCTCGGGCTGGGCGGCATGGTGGGCGTCCTGTCTGGCATGTTCGGCGTGGGCGGCGGCTTTCTGATGACGCCGCTGCTGTTCTTCATCGGCATCCCGCCGGCGGTTGCCGTGGCCACCGAGGCCAACCAGATTGTCGCCTCTTCCTTCTCTGGCCTCCTGGCGCATCTCAAGCGAAAGACCGTCGATCTCCGAATGGGGGTTGTCCTCCTGATCGGCGGCCTGATTGGCGCCGCGGTGGGTGTATTTGTCTTCAACTACCTGAAATCCTTGGGCCAAGTCGATCTTCTTGTGCGCCTCTGTTATGTCGTGTTCCTCGGCATCATCGGCGCGTTGATGTTCATCGAAAGCCTGCGCGCGATCCGCAAGATGCGCCAGTCCGGCGGCGTCGCCCCGGCCAAGCGCAAGCATCGCGGCTGGGTCACCGCGCTGCCGTTCAAGATGCGCTTCCGCACCTCCGGTCTTTATATCTCGGTGATCCCGCCGATCATGGTGGGGGTGCTTGTCGGCATTCTCGCGGCGATCATGGGCGTCGGCGGCGGGTTCATCATGGTGCCCGCGATGATCTATATCCTGCACATGCCGACCAAGGTCGTGGTCGGCACCTCTCTCTTTCAGATCATCTTCGTCACCGCCTTTACCACGCTGCTGCACGCCACGACGAACTTTACCGTCGACATGGCGCTGGCGGTCCTCTTGCTGGTGGGCGGTGTCATCGGCGCCCAGATCGGCACCCGGATCGGTGTCAAGCTCAAGGCCGAGCAACTGCGCATCCTGCTGGCGATCCTGGTCCTCGTGGTGTGCGGCAAACTGGCGCTCGACCTGCTGCTGCAACCCGGTGAGCTCTATTCCATCGGCGATGTGGAGGGCCATTGATGCTGCGACTGGCCGCCTTACTGCTTTGCCTGCTCACCCCGCTTGGTGTCACCGCACAGACCGAAGCCGTCGAAGAAGACGTGGTTCTGGGCCTGTCGCAGAAGCGGGTTCGCATCACCGCCAATTTCGACGGCTCCGAAATCCTGCTGTTTGGCGCGATCAAGCGCAATGCGCCGCAGCCCGAGGGCGAGCTTGACGTGATCATCGCCATTGCCGGCCCGTCCGAGCCGGTGGTGGTGCGCCGCAAGGAGCGGCGCTTCGGCATCTGGATCAACACCGAGTCGGTCGATGTCTCGGCGGCACCCAGCTTCTATGCCGTGTCCTCCTCGCGTCCGCTCGACGAAATCCTGAGCGAGAACGCCAACAACCAGTACCGGATCACCGCCGACCGCGCGGTCTGGACGCTGAAATCCGAAGCCGCTTTTGCCGAGGCCGTGCTGCGGATCCGCAGCAACAACGGGCTGTATCAACGCAACGAGGGCGCGGTGGAAGTGGCCGAACAGGCGCTGTTCCGCAGCACTGTCCAGATGCCGGCGAACCTGACCGAAGGCCCCTATATCGCCCGCGTCTTTCTGGTGCGCGATCAAAAGGTCATCTCGCTGCACCAGACGGTGATCGATGTGCGCAAGGTCGGGCTGGAACGCTTCCTGTTCAACCTGTCGCGCGAACAACCACTGATCTACGGCTTGCTGTCGCTGGCGATTGCCATCGCCGCCGGCTGGGGCGCCTCCTCGGCGTTCCGTCTGCTCAACCGGGGATGACCCGCGCGCGCGGCGCATATCCCTGGCACACGGCCCTGCCGACCCGCTGGGCCGACAATGACCAATACGGCCATCTCAACAACGCGACCTATTTCTCGCTTTTCGACACCGCGCTGACCCTGTGGCAGATCGAGACCGGCTTTCTCGGCGAGACCGTGAATTCGCCCCGTTTTCTGGTGGTCGAAAACGGCTGTCGCTTTTTCCAGGAGCTCCGCTTTCCCGATCTGATCCATGCCGGCCTGCGCTGTGGCCGCATCGGCACCAGCTCTTTCACGCTGGAATTGGCGCTGTTTCGGGGCACCTCCGAAGAGGCCGCCGCCACCGGCTTTTTCGCGCAGGTGCAGGTCGATGCCCAAAGCCACCGCCCCAGTCCGCTTGACGCGCCCCGGCGCGCACTGCTCGAAGCGATCGGCTGAGCCTTACTTGCGGTAGCGAAACACCCCGGTGCCGGTGGCAATCACCGTGCCATCCACATCCAGCACCTTGCCCTCGGCAAAGAAAGTCGATCGGCCGCCGCCGGTCTTGCGGGCTTCGGCGAGCAGCCGACTGCCCTGCGGCCGTGACAGGTAATTTACCGAGAGGTTCAGCGTCAGGCACATCTGCCGCCGCGCCGGATCGCCGGTGTAACATCCGGCAAAGCCCATGGCGGTGTCGAGCAGGCTGGCATGCACCCCGCCATGCGGCGCACCATGGCGATTGCGGGTGAACGCCGCGAGAGACAGCTCGACCCGGGCGAAATCCGCCTGCCATTCTGTCAGGTCCATGCCGATATGGCTGCCCCAGGGCGAGGGGCTTTCCCAATCGGCGGCGGTGTCATCGCGCATCTGCGGCCTCCAGTCCCAATTCGGCAAAGCGCGGCACGAAGGCGCCAAGCCTGCGGCCCTTTTCGGGGTTCGAGGCGCTGCCGTCCAGAGCCCTTTTCTTGACCCCCTGAAGGATCGCCGCCATGCGAAAGAAGGCAAAGGCCAGGTAAAAGCCGAAACTGTCCGGCGGGTCGATTCCCCGGCGGTCGAAATAGCTGGCAAGAAAGGCCGCGTCGTCGGGCAGGCCCAGCGCCGCACGGTCGAGGCCGGCCAGCCCCCGGCCCTCTTCGCCCGGCGGCAACTGCCATTGCATGATGACGCCGGCCAGATCGGCAAAGGGATGGCCAAGGGTGGACAGTTCCCAGTCGAGCACGGCGCGGATCTCGGGCGCTTCCGGGGCAAAGAGAAGGTTATCGATCCGGTAATCGCCATGAACAAGGCAGCGCTGGCCGTCCTCTTCCGGCAGATTGCTTTCGAGCCAGAGGATCAGCCGGTCCATTTCGGGCAGCGCACCGGTCTCGCTGGCCCGGTACTGCTTGGTCCAGCGGCCGAGCTGCCGGGCATAGTAATCGCCGGGCGGGCCATAGTCAGACAGGCCACAGGCGGCCAGGTCGACCTCGTGGATGGCGGCAAGAATGCGATTCATCTCGGCCATATGCGCACCGCGCTGGTCCGGCGTGGCGCCAGGCAGTGAGGGGTCAAGGATCACCCGGCCGGGGACATGCTCCATGACATAGAACATCGCGCCGAGGATGCTGTCGTCGTCGCAGAGCGTCAGTACGCGGGCAACCGGCACATCGGTGTCGGCCAGCGCCTTTTGCACGCGGAATTCGCGGTCGACGGCATGGGCGGACTTCAGGAGCTGGCCCGACGGCTTGCGGCGCAGCACGTAATCCGCGCCGGGGGTCGTGAGGCGGAAGGTCGGGTTCGATTGGCCACTGGCGAATTTCTCCACCGCGACCGGGCCCTGGAAGCCGGCGATATGGTCAGCCAGCCAGGGGGTCAGGCGCGAAAGCGCATCGCCGTCCATCAGCTCGGCCTCCCCCGCTTGGCCCGCCCGGCCCCGGGCCGGGCGCATTCCGCGCCGATCCCGGGCGGGCGCATCCCTCTGTCGCGCCGCCATTCACCCATTGCGATACTTCCGCAGCTCGGCCCGCGCCACCTGCCGGCGGTGCACCGCGTCGGGCCCGTCGGCAAAGCGCAGGGTGCGCACATGGGTCCACATATGCGCCAGATCGAAATCCTGCGAGATGCCGGCCGCGCCGTGGATCTGCATCGCCTCGTCCAGCACACGGCCGGCCATCAGCGGCGCCACCACCTTGATCTTGGAAATCCACGGCTGCGCCGCGCGCACCCCCGCCGTGTCCATCATCCAGGCCGCCTTGAGGCACAGAAGCCGCGCCATCTCGATCTCCATCCGGGCGTCGGCGATCCTGTCGAAATTGCCGCCCAGCTCGGCCAGCGGCTTGCCAAAGGCCTCGCGTGCGAGGCCGCGACGGCAGATCATCTCGAGCGCCTTTTCCGCCTGACCAATGGCGCGCATGCAATGGTGGATGCGCCCTGGCCCCAGCCGCCCCTGCGCCACCTCGAAGCCCCGGCCCTCGCCCAGGATCACGTTCTCGGCCGGGATGCGCACATCGGTGAAACGCAGGTGCATGTGGCCATGCGGCGCGTCGTCCTGGCCAAAGACCTGCATCGGGCGCAGCACCTCGATCCCCGGCGTCTCGGCATCCAGCGCGAACATCGTGTGCCGCTGGTGCTTTGGGGCCTGGGGATCGGTGCAGGCCATCAGGATATAGACCTTGCAGCGCGGATCGCCGGCGCCGGAGATCCACCACTTTTCGCCATTCAGCACGTAATCGTCGCCGTCGCGCCGCGCGGCAAAGGCGAGTTGGGCTGCATCGGACGAGGCGATATCGGGCTCGGTCATCACATAGGCCGAACGGATCTCGCCCTCTAGCAGCGGCGCCAGCCAGCGGTCTTTCATCCATTGCGGGCCGTAGCGTTCAAAGACCTCCATGTTGCCGGTGTCCGGGGCGTTACAGTTGAACACCTCGGCGGCGATATGCACCTTGCCCATCTCCTCGGCGAGATAGGCATATTCGACCGTGGTCAGCCCCTGGCCGCGCGTGCTGTCGGTCAGCCAGAAATTCCAGAGCCCGCGGTCGCGGGCCCGGGCCTTGAGGGTTTCGAGAATCTCGATCTGCCGAGCGCTGTGGCGGAACCGGTCGCCCGAGGGATGCCGGCCTACCTCTGCGTGGAACTCCCGGTCCAGCGGCGCGATCTCGTCCCGCACCATTGCGCGCACCGCCTCGACCAGCGGGCGCACCCGGTCTGTCATACCAAGATCCATGGATTATCCCTTTCGCAGATCGGGGTGTGTGTATTCGGCAAAGCGCGCGCGCAGCTGCCGCTTGGAGACCTTGCCGGTGGCGGTCAGCGGCAGATCTTCGGCAAACACCAGATCGTCGGGCATTTGCCACGCGGCGAACCGCGTCTGCATCAGGTCGTGAAACTCCGACAGCACGGGGCGGTCATCGCCGTCGGGCACTACCACCAGCAGCGGCCGCTCGTCCCATTTCGGATGCGGCACGGCGATCACGGCGCAATTGGCCACCCCCGGATGCGCCATGGCGCAATTCTCGAGGTCGATCGAAGAAATCCACTCGCCACCCGATTTGATCAGGTCCTTGGCGCGGTCCTGGATCGACAGGAAGCCCTGCGGATCAAGCGTCGCCACATCGCCGGTGGCCAGCCAGCCCTCGGCATCGAAGGCCTCACTTGTGGCGGCGTCATTGGCGAAATACCCCGAGATGATGGTGTTGCCGCGCACATGCAGTTCGCCCACCGAAGTGCCGTCATGGGGCAGCGGGGCGCCATCCGCGTCGATGATCTTCATCTCGCAGCCGAACACCCGGCGGCCCTGCTTGGCCTGAAGATTCAGCCGGTCGTCCAGCGGCAGGGCCTGCATCGCGGCATTGAGGATGCCGTGGGTGCCGACCGGGCTCATCTCGGTCATGCCCCAGGCGTGGCAGACCGACACCCCTGCCGTCTCGAACCTTTCGATCATCGCGCGCGAGGCGGCGGAACCGCCGATCACCACCTGCGAGAACCCCTTGGGATTGCCGCCGCGCCTGGCGATCTCTGCCTGAAGCCCGAGCCAAACGGTGGGCACGCCCCAGGCCGAGGTCACCTCTTCCTCGTTCATCAGCTCCCAGAGCGCATCGCCCGCCAGCCCCGGCCCCGGCATCACCAGCGAGGCCCCGGCCAGCGGCGCGGAATAGGGCAGCCCCCAGGCGTTGACGTGGAACATCGGCACCACGGGCAGGATGCGCGCGCCCTCGGTCAGCGAGGACCGCAGCGCCAGGGTGATGGCAAAGGCATGCAGCACCGTCGAGCGATGCGAATAGAGCGCGCCCTTGGGGTGGCCGGTGGTGCCCGAGGTGTAACACAGGCCGATGGCAGCGTTCTCGTCGGTCTCGGGCCAATGGTAGGTCTCGGGCTGGCCAGCCAGCAGCTCTTCGTAGCAGATCAGGTCGAGCGGGCTGTCGGGCATATGCGCCCGGTCGGTCATCACGATCAGGCGGATCCCCTCGGGCAGTTGCGGCGCCAGCGCCTCGAGGATCGGTACGAAGGTCAGATCGGCACAGATCGCGGCATCCCCGGCGTGGCCGATGACATAGAGCATCTGTTCCGGCGAGAGCCGCGGGTTGATGGTATGCACCACCGCGCCCATGCCGGCGGTGGCGTAGTAGAGCTCGAAATGCCGATGGGTGTTCCAGGCCAGGGTCGCGACCCGGTCGCCCGGCACAATGCCCAGCCCGGCCAGCCCATGCGCAAGCTGCGCGGTGCGCGCCAGGGTCTCGGGGTAGCTCTGCCGGTGACGCCCGCCTTCGCACAGCGCCGAGACCAGCCCGGCCTCGGGGAAGATTTCCGCCCCATATCGCAAGAGTTCAATCACTTGCAGCGGGCGCTGCATCATTTGACCCATCATGGGGCGTCCTCCCTTTGGCTTGCTCTCCCGGCGGCCTAGGTGACAGTCTGGCGGCGAAGCGCGCCGCGGTGCAACAGATTTCGGAAAAGGACTGAACGTAAGATGGTCGTAGAACGTGTGGTATTGGCAGCAAGGCCCAAAGGCGAAGCAGGGCCGGAACATTTCCGGCTCGAGCAGGCGGAAATGCCGGCCCCGGGCGAAGATGAGGTATTGGTCAAGGTCAGCCATCTGTCGCTCGATCCCTACATGCGGGGGCGGATGAGCGATGCGAAATCCTATGCCGATCCGGTGGCGGTGGACGCGGTGATGACCGGCCAGGGCGTGGGCCATGTGGTCGAGAGCCGCGCCGAAGGCTTTGCCGAGGGCGATCTGGTGACCGGCATGACCGGCTGGCAAAGCCACGCGGTGCTGTCGGGCAAGGAGCTGCGCAAGCTCGACGCCGTTCTCGCGCCTTCGACCGCGCTCGGGGTGCTGGGGATGCCGGGCTTTACCGGCTGGACCGGGATGACCAAATACGGCCGGCCACAACAGGGCGAGACACTGGTCGTCGCCGCGGCGACCGGGCCTGTGGGATCGATGGTCGGGCAATTGGCGAAACGCGCCGGAATGCGCACCGTGGCCATTGCCGGCGGGGCCGAGAAATGCCGCATCGCACAAGAGACCTTCGGTTTTGACACCGCGATCGATCACCATGCCTTTGACGAGGTGGCGGATCTGCGCGCGGCGATTGCCGCTGCCGCGCCCGATGGCGTCGATGTCTATTTCGAGAATGTCGGCGGCGACGTCCTGCGCGCGGTGCTGCCCCTGCTCAACACCCATGCGCGGGTGCCGGTGATCGGCACCGTCGCCTGGTACGAGGGCGTTTCCACCGACGGGCCCGACACCCTGCCCGCCCTCTGGCGTCAGGTGCTGGTCAAGCGGCTGAGCATCCAGGGGCTGATCATCTTTGACCACTGGGACGATTTCCCCGCCTTCCTCGACGAGGTCGCGCCGCTGGTGAAATCCGGCGGCGTCACCTGGCTCGAGGATGTGGCGCAGGGGCTGGAGAACGCGCCGCAGGCGTTTCTCGACATGCTCAGGGGCGGCAACCTCGGCAAGCAGATCGTGGCGCTCTGACCGGTCGGGCTATTTCTCGGTCAGTTTCAGCTCGATCCGGCGATTGCGGGCCCGCGCGGCCTCGGAAGTGCCGGGATCGACCGGCTGAAACTGGCCAAAGCCGTTTGCCGCCAGCCGCTCGGGCGCGATGCCGAGGAAATTGATCATGTAGCGCACCACCGAAAGCGCCCGGGCCTGGCTCAGCTCCCAATTGTCGGCGAACTGCGCCGAGCCCACGATCGGCACATCGTCGGTATGGCCGTCGACACGGATCACCCAGTCGATTTCGTCGGGGATGTCATCGGCCACCGCCTTGAGGATGTTCGCCACCTTGGCGATCTCGTGCTGGCCCGCGTCCGAGAGACGGGCATCGCCGGAGCCGAACAGCACCGACGAGGAAAAGACAAAGCGGTCACCCTCGATCCGCACGCCTTCCTGACTGCCCAGCAGATCGCGCAGCCGGCCGAAGAATTCCGAACGGTATCTTTCGAGGTCTTTGGCCTCTTCCTCGAGCCGCGCCTTCTCGGCCGCCAGCAACGCCGCATTGCGCGCCTCAGCATCGGCCCGGCGGCGCTCTTCCAGCGCCTTCTGCGCCAGCGCCACATTGAGGTCAGAGCCGAGGTTCTCGATCTGGATGTTCTGCGCCGCGTCGCGGGCCTTGTAATCATCGAGCAAGGCCCGCAACTGCCCGAGTTCGTCGCGCAGCGTGGCAACCTGCTGGTTGAGAAGCGCGGCGCGCCTCTGCGCTTCGGTCGAAACCTGGGTCTGTTGCTCCAGCTCCTGCCGTGCCGCCGCCAGAAGCGCTTCGCGGTTGGTCACTTCCTGCGCCCGCGTCCGGGCCGCGGCCTCGGCCTGTTCGGCCGCCTCTTCGGCGGCGAGCTTCAGCGCCAGGGCCTCGGCCAGCTGCTTGCGAATGTCCTCCTGCGCGGTCTCGGCCTTGACCGTCGCCGCCAGCGCCGCCGAAAGCTGATCGCGCAGGCTGGCCTCGCCGGTCTCGGTCTCGTCCAGCGTCGCGCGCAGGTTGGCAAGCTGGCTTTCCAGCGCCGCCACACCCTCCTGCGCCGCTTCCAGCTGCCCGCCCAGCGCCGCGGCGTTTTCCTGCGCCGCCAATTGTGCCGCCAGCGCCTCGGCCAGCCGGTCCTCGAGCGATTGCGTCTCGGTCCGCGCCTCCGAAAGCCGCGCCTGCGCGGTCTCGAGACGGCCTTCCGCCGCCGCCCGCGCCTGTTCCGCCGCGACCTGAGCGGCCAGCGCTTCGGCCAACTCGTCCTCGACGCCCGCCAGATCG
Organism: Marinovum sp. E3; assembly: GCF_055755275.1. NCBI lineage: Bacteria > Pseudomonadati > Pseudomonadota > Alphaproteobacteria > Rhodobacterales > Roseobacteraceae > Marinovum > Marinovum sp. E3. The sequence goes on along the minus strand of NZ_CM146908.1, from coordinate 413,481 downwards.
GACTGGGCCGCCAGCGCCCGCGCCAGCTCGGCCTCGAGCGTCGCCTGCCGGTCCTCGGCGGCCTCTACCGCCTGCCCGGCCTCGCGGGCGCTGCGTTCGGCGGTGATCTTGGCGGCCAGCGCTTCGGCCAGTTGCTGCTCCAGCGCGCCCTTTTCCGCGTCGGTGCTGTCACGCAGGGCGGTCAGCGCCTGTTCCAGCTCACCGATCCGGGCCGATTGGTCCTGGCTGTCCAGCAGCGCGGCCGCAAGTTGCGCCTCGAGCGCATTGAGCTGAGACGAGGTGCTCCGGTCGTCGCTGATCGCGACCTGCAAATCCTCGGCCAGGGCCGCATTGCGCTGCTCGGCCTGCCGCTGGGCCAGAAGCGCCGCCGCCAGCTGCTGCTTGAGCGCCTCGGTCTCGGCCGCGGTTTCATCGAGCGTTGCACCGATCTCGGCAACCCGCGTCTCGGCCGCCCGTTGCGACAGCAGCGCCGCCGCCAGCCGCGCATCCAGATCCTGTTCCGCCGCCTGCGCCGCCGCCAACATCGACAGCGTCTCTTCCGCCTCGCGCCGCTGCTCCTCGAGCGCCAGCGTCATTGCCGAAAGCTCGGCATCCGCCGTCATCAGCTTTTCGCGCAGGGCCTCCGCCGCTGCCGCCTCGGCCAGCCGCCGCGCCTCTTCCTCGCTCAGCCGGTCTTCCAACGCGCTGACTTGGCTGGTAAATTCCGCCGAGGACTCCTCTTGCTGCGCCTTGAGATCGGCAATCATCGCCTCGAGCGCATCGGCCTGCGCCGCCGCCAGCCGCGCCGCCTCGACCTCGGCGTCGATCTCGTCGCGGGCCTGGGCCAAGGCCAGTTGCAGCGCCTCCTGCTCCGACAGCAGCGCCTGCTCGCTATCTTCCAGCTCGGCGATCCGCGCGGTGGCGGTTTCCTGATCGGCCAGCAGCCCGGCGACCCGATCCTCGAACGAGGCGATCCGCGCATTGGCGGCGCCCAGCGCATCCTCGCGTTCGGCAACGGTCTGTTCCAGCGTGGCGATCCGCTGTCCAGCCTGCGACAGCGCGGCATCGCGCTCGGTCACGTCCTGCTGCAAGCCGGCAATCAGGGCGGCCTGTTCCCGGGCACGGGTATTGGCATCGACCAGCGTCGAGACCAGATTGCCGACCTCGGATTGCAATTCGGCGGTCTTTTCCCGTTCGAGCCCCAGGGCCTGCGCCAGCGCCGCGATCTCGTTCGAGAGCTGGTTGAGCTCGCTTTCCTGGCCGGTGATGGTTTCGCGCAACGTGAATTGCACCACCATGAAGATGGTCAACACGAACATCAGCACCAGCAACAAGCCGGTCATCGCATCGACGAAGCCGGGCCAGATCGAATTTTGAAACCGTTGACCGGTGCGGCGTGACAACGCCATGGATCAGCCCTCCTGTTCGGGGGTTCCCACCTTGGGCGGCCTCAGGTGGCGGCCCGGCCGGGACGAGGCGGCGCTTGCGGCGCTGACCTGCCGCACCGCCATGTTGAGCGCCCGGGTCAGCTGCGCCAGATCGGTGCGCAGCTCGGCCATGCTTTCCTGCCGGCCGGCGGACATTTCCTCGAGAATGCGCAGCATCTGCACGTCGATCGAGCGCAGACGCATCCGGCTTTCGGCATCGATGCCGCCCTCGCCGTCGCCCTTGCGGCTCTCGAGCGCGTCGATCAGCCGTTCCTGCCCCTCGGCCAGCCGGGTCAGGGCCGTGGTCGGTGCCGATTGCCGCTCGAGTTGTTCGGTCATCCGCTCGACGCTGTCGGCCAGCGTCGAGAGCTTGTCATCCACCACCGCGCGGCTTTCGTCGGACTGGGCGAACATCTGTTGCAGATGCTCCATCTGTTCAGACATGTGATCGACCACCGCGACCAGCAATTGCTGGTCGCTCGCGCCTTCGCCCTCACCCGAGCCGGCATACCCCAGACGGGTGATCGTCGAGAGCCATTCCTCGAGTTCGCGGTAAAACCGGTTCTGGCCATGGCCGGCAAACAACTCCAGCAGCCCCACGACCAGCGAGCCGGCCAGCCCCAGCAGCGACGAGGCAAAGGCGGTGCCCATGCCGCCGAGCTGCGCCTGGAGGCCTTCCTGCAACCGCTCAAAGATCTGGCCGCCGGTCTCGCCCGGGGCCGGGGTCAGAGAGCGGATGGTATCGACCAGCGCCGGCACCGTGGTGGCCAGCCCGTAGAAGGTGCCCAGAAGCCCCAGAAAGATCAGCAGGCTGACGATATAGCGGGTGATCTCGCGCGCCTCGTCGATCCGCTGCGCCACCGAGTCGAGGATCGAGCGCGACGAGGTGGCCGAAATCTGCATCCGCTTGCCCCGGGTCCGCATCAGCGCGGCCAGGGGCGCAAGGATGCGCGGCGCCTCCTTGCCGGCGTCGTTCTCCGAGACGAAATTTTCGATCCAGCGGACCGAGCCGATCAGCGTCAGCACCTGCCAGAAGGTCGCCAGCACGCCGATCACAAAGACCAGCACGATGAAGCCGTTCAGATAGGGGTTCGACAGGAACACCGGCAGCACGCGGGGCAACGCCAGCACCAGACCGGCCACGACAAGCCCCAGAACGGTGACCATGAAGAAGACCTGACGGACAGGCTGGGAAAATCTCGGTGCGGCCTCGCGGTCCGGCTTGTCCACCATGAGGGACCATTCCTGAAGATAGCTAAATCCGTCCGGACTCTAGGGAGGATTCCCGGTCAAGCCAAGGCGTTATCGGCAAATGTCACGGACCCGGTCGGCCAACCATTGCAAATCTGCATCCTCGATGCCCAGTTCGGTCAGATGTTGCGCGGTGTTCCAGAGATATTCGGTATTCGGCCCCCGGCCGCCCACCGCCTGCGCAATGATCTGCGCCTGGTCCTCGAGCGGGATGTCGCGGCAGTACTGCCAGTGATCGCGGTTGATGACATAGGCCAGCGCCTCGACCTGGCGGCCATCCTCCAGCCCCAGCATCACATGCCGTTCGACATAGGCCGAAGACACCAGCTCGCGGTCGCGCAGATAGGCCAGCGTGTCGTCCTCGGTGCCCGGCTCGGCCCGCAGCGCCACCCCGTCGCAGATCGCGCCCGGCGCCTCGTCGAGTGCCAGAACCAGGCCCGGCGCCGCTTCGGTGCCGCGATGATGGATCGAATGCATGCAAAAACTGCGGTGATAATGCTCAAGCGAGGCAAGGCGGCTTTCCGCCACCGCAAAGCCGGGGTTCCACAGGAGCGAGCCGTATCCGAAGACCCAGAGTGCCATCATGCTTTTCCTTTCCGCCTTCTGCCAGTAAAGCATTGCCGCAAGAGGCGAAAGCCCACGCGCGGAGAAAGCCCATGATGAAACGTCTCGCCTTTGTGATACTCGTCGCCGCCCTGGCCTGGTCGGGCTATTGGCTCTGGGGCAAACAGAGCCTCATGGCCGGCTACCAGCGCTGGTTCGCCGAGCGCCGCGACGATGGCTGGGAGGCCGGGTATGCCGAGATGAAGGTGCGCGGCTTTCCCAACCGCCACGACACCACCTGGACCGATCTGCGCATCCTGGACCCCGAAAGCGGGCTGGGCTGGGAAGCGCCGTTCTTTCAGCTCTTTCTGCTGAGCTACAACCGCCATCACGCGATTGCCGCCTGGCCCCGCCACCAGGTGATCGTGACGCCCGACGGCCCGCTGCACGTCACCAGCGAGCAGATGCAGGCCAGCCTGGTGACCGAGGGCGAGGACCACGCGCTGACACGGGGCACCCTGGTGGCCGATGTGCTCAACATCACCGGCACCGACGGCGCGACCACGGCGCTGGCGCAGCTGCGCCTGGCCGGCACCCGGGTGGACGCGGCCAGCTATGACGTGGCGCTGACCGCCGAGGGGCTGGCCCTGCCGCGCGGGCTCAACCAGGCCACCGGCGGCGCCCTGCCGCAAACCTTTTCCGAGGCGCGGATTGCGGCGCAACTGGGCTTTGACGCGCCCTGGACGCTGACCTCGGCCGAGGCGCGGCCGCAGCCGACCCGGATCGCGGTCCGCGAAGCGGCGCTGGAATGGGGTCCGATGGCGCTCCGGTTGACCGGCGATCTCGAGATCGATGGAGAAGGCCGCGCCAGCGGCGATGTGCATGTGCAGGCGCAGAACTGGCAGGAGATGCTCGCGGTGGCCCGCGCCTCCGGGCAGGTCGCGGATGTGCTGGCCGACGGGGTCGAGGCGACACTGACGCTGATGGCCGGGCTCTCCGGTGGTCGCCGCTCGCTCGATCTGACGCTGCGGCTCGAGGAGGGCGCGATCTGGCTTGGCCCGGTGCCGGTGGGTGACGCCCCGAGGTTCCTCCTGCGTTGACCCCGTCCCGGGCTCGACCCGGGACCTCGCGGCCCGAGGAGCGGCCGGATCATGCCCGGGGCGCCCCCCTTGCGGGACATCGAACCGCGCGTCACCGGAGGATGCCCGAAACCGGGCACATCGCGGAAACCCGCGTCCTCCCGACCGCCCCGGCCAACCATGCCCTTGCGCCCCGCGGTCCCAAACGCGAGACTGCGCCCATGACCGCCATCACCAACCGCCTGAAAGACGAACTCACCGCCCGGCGCGACGATCTGATCGCGCTGACGCAGGCGCTGATCCGCATTCCCACGCTGAACCCGCCCGGCGCCAACTATCGGGAAATCTGCGAGTTTCTCGGCCAGCGCCTGGAAAAACGCGGTTTTGACATCCAGATGATCCGCGCGACCGGCGCCCCGGGCGACAGCGACCGATACCCGCGCTGGAACGTCATGGCCCGCCGCGAGGGCCGGCACACCGGGCCCTGCGTGCATTTCAACTCGCATACCGATGTGGTCGAGGTCGGCCAAGGATGGACGGTCGATCCTTTCGGCGGCGAGGTGAAGGAAGGTCGGATCTACGGCCGCGGTGCCTGTGACATGAAGGGCGGGCTGGCGGCGGCGATCCTCGCGGCCGAGGTCTTTGTCGATCTCTGCCCCGACTTTCACGGCGCGGTCGAGATCTCTGGCACCGCCGACGAGGAATCCGGCGGCTATGGCGGCGTCGCCTATCTCGCCGAACAGGGATTTTTTGCACCCGAGCGCGTGCAGCATGTCATCATCCCCGAGCCACTCAACAAGGACCGGATCTGCCTGGGCCATCGCGGCGCCTGGTGGGCCGAGATCGAAACCAGAGGCGAGATCGCCCATGGCGCCATGCCCTTTCTCGGCGATTGCGCGGTGCGCCACATGGGGGCGGTGATCGATGCCTTCGAGAGCCGGCTCTACCCCGCCATGGCGCAACGGCGCACCGACATGCCGGTGGTGCCCGAAGGCGCGCGGCAATCGACGATGAACATCAATTCGATCCACGGCGGCGAACTCGAGCCGCCCGACGATTACACCGGCCTGCCCGCCTATTGCGTGCCCGACAGCTGCCGCGTGGTGATCGACCGGCGCTATCTTGCCGAAGAGACCCATGCCGGCGTCGCCGGCGAGGTCCGCGCGCTGCTCGACGATTTGAAGGCGACCCGCGCGAGGTTCGACTACCGGTTGCAGGAGATCAACCATGTCGCCCCCTCGATGACCGACCGCGAGGCGCCGGTTGTCACAACGGTGGCGCAGGCGATCCGCGAGGTCATGGGCAAGGCGCCGGAATATGTCGCCTCGCCCGGCACCTACGATCAGAAGCATATCGACCGCATCGGCCGACTGAAAAACTGCATCGCCTATGGACCCGGCGTTCTGGAACTGGCGCACAAGCCCGACGAATGGGTCGGCATCGACGACATGGTCCAGAGCGCGCAGGTCATGGCGCTGTCCTTGGCCGCGCTTTTGCTGACCGACTGACCTCGCGACACCCCGGAACCGGCCGGAACCTTCGACGGCTGCCATGCGTTTTTTCCTGGATTACCGCAAGCATCCGAGGTGTTCGATGACCCGCATTTTTCTGGCCCTCTCCGTCCTGCTCGGGCTCGGGGCCTTCGCAATCTCGCTCCGGCTCTATTTCGGCACGCCGACCGGAGGGGACGGCACCCTGGGCGCGCTGCTCACCGCGCTGGGCAGTGCCGCCGCGGCACTGCTGGCCGCTTATGTCGCGCTCTTTCCGCACCACCCCTCACAGGGGCCGGCCTCGGCCTTTGCCTTGCTTGCCGAGGTGCTGACCGGCGTGGCGGGCTGGTTCCTGACAAGCTGGCCGATCATCATCACGATCACCCTGGCCGCGGCCTTCCTCGTCGCCGCCCTCGCCCGACTGCCGGGAGAAACGGAGGCCCGGGCATGAAGCCGCGCCGGGCGCCCCGGTGCCCGGCCGCTTGCCCGCGCGACACCGGTGCGGCCTGGCCGCCGGCGGCAAACCAAGCCTCAAGCCGGATATCGGCGCGCGCCCGCGGTCGGCTCGCCGCCGGCCGAGGCAGCGTCAGCCACGCACCGGGATATCGATATTGTCGATCAGGCGCACCCCGGCGAGATAGGCGGCGGCAAAGAGCCGGGCCGGCTCGCGCGGGGACTCGAGCAGCGCGAGCGTGTCGCAGCTGCGCAGTTCGAGGTAGTCGACCTTGAGGAAATCCGCCTTTTCCAGCGCCAGCAGCGCCGGCGGCACCAGCTCCGGCATCGGCCGGCCCGCAGCCAGCCCGGCGGCGATCTCTTCCATCACCTCATGCAGGCGCGGCGCCTTGACCCGGGCCCGATCCGAAAGCAGCAGGTTGCGCGACGACATCGCCAACCCGTCGATCTCGCGGATCGTCGGACAACCCACCACCTCGACCCCGAGATCAAGATCGCGCGACAGCCGGCGGACGACCTGAAGCTGTTGAAAATCCTTCTCGCCGAAAAAGGCGAAATCGGCCGCGGTCTGACGAAAGAGCTTGGTCACCACCGTCGCCACGCCATCGAAATGCCCCGGCCGATAGGCGCCGCAGAGCACGTCGGTCAGCCCGGCCACCGACACATTGGTCGAAAACCCCGGCGGATACATGATGTCGCCCTCCGGCGCCCAGATCGCATCGACCCCGAAGCGCTCGAGCTTGCGGGCGTCCTCCTCTTCGGTGCGGGGATAGTTCTTGAGGTCGTCGGGATTGTTGAACTGCTTTGGATTGACAAAGATCGTCACGATCACCCGGTCGGCCCGCTGTTTCGCCGCCGCTACAAGGCTGAGATGGCCGTCGTGCAGCGCGCCCATGGTGGGCACCACGCCGATCGCCTCGCCGGCGCGCCGCCACCCGGCGGTCATCGCCCGCAGCGCCGCGGGCTCGCGAATGATCGGCACGCTCACGAGGCTTTTCCCGGCGCTTCGTCGGCAAAGACATGTTCGGCCGCCGGAAAGGCGCGGGCGCGCACATCGGCGGCATAGGCGGCAATCGCAGCCGCGCCGTCCTGGCCGAGCTGGCCATAGCGTTTGACAAATTTCGGCTTGAAGGCGGTGAACAGCCCCAGCATGTCGTCGACCACGAGCACCTGGCCGTCGCAGCCCGCCGAGGCGCCGATGCCGATGGTGGGGATCGGCACTTCGGCGGTGATCCGGTCGGCCAGGCTCTCGGTGACCTTTTCCAGAACCACTGCAAAGGCGCCGGCGTCGGACACGGCGCGCGCATCGGCGAGGATCTGCTCGGCCCCAGCCCCGCGGCCCTGCACCTTGTAGCCGCCCAGCGTATGGATGGCCTGTGGCGTGAGGCCCACATGCGCCATTACCGGGATGCCGCGCCGGGTGAGAAAGTGGATGGTCTCGGCCATTTGTTCGCCACCCTCGAGCTTGATCGCCCCGGCGCCGGTCTCGGCCATCATCCGCGCGGCATTGCGGAACGCCTGCTCGGGGCTTTCCTCGAAGCTGCGGAACGGCAGGTCGACCACCATCATCGCGGTCTCGAGCCCGCGCGCCACGGCCTGGCCGTGCAGAATCATCATCTCCATCGTCGCCGAAAGCGTCGAGGCGAGTCCGTGCTGCACCATGGCGACGCTGTCACCGACAAGGACGAAATCGCAATGCGCGTCCATCATCTGCGCCATCGGCGTCGTATAGGCGGTGAGGGATACGATCGGTGTGCCGCCCTTCATCGCCCGGATTTCACTGGGCATGAGGGCTTTCTGGCGGGCGGTCGCGCTCATGGCGGGCCTCCGGTTGCTTCGCGTTGCCCCGATGTAACAGCGGCCATCGGGGGAATCCAGTGACCACCGCACTTTGCCGCGCAAGATCGTGGCCGAAGCGGGCGCCGTGACGCAAGGATAAATCGCGGCTTGCGGTCCGCGAACCGCTGACGGATCGTGGGGCAAAGCAAGAGGAGGCTCGGATGACGCTCACGGATCTGCCGTTCGATCCGTCGCTGGTGCTGATCGGCGGCGGCTGGCGCGCGGCGCAGGGCGGCGCGACGCTCGCGCTGATCGACCCGTCGGACGCCAGCGATCTGGCCCGCATCGCCCGCGGCGGCCCCGAGGATATCGACGCCGCCGTCACGGCCGCGCAGGCTGCCCGCGATGGCGGCTGGGGCCGGATGCCCGCGGCCGAGCGCGGCCGCATCCTGTCGCGCCTGGCCGGGCTGATCCGCGCGCGTGTCGACTGGCTTGCCGAGCTCGAGGCGCGCGACGTCGGCAAGCCGCTGACCCAGGCGCGCAACGATGCGGTGGCGCTGGCGCGCTACTGCGAATTCTACGGCGGCGCCGCCGACAAGCTGCACGGCCAAACCCTGCCCTATCTCGATGGCTACACCGTCTATACCCTGCGCGAGCCGCATGGGGTGACCGGCCATATCGTGCCCTGGAACTACCCGATGCAGATCATCGGCCGATCCGTCGGCGCGGCGCTGGCGGCGGGCAATGCCTGCGTGCTGAAACCGGCGGAAGAGGCCTGTCTGACCGCGCTGGCCTTTGCCTGGCTGGCCGAAGAGGCCGGGCTGCCGAAGGGCGCGCTCAACGTGGTGCCAGGCCTCGGCGCCGAGGCCGGTGCGGCGCTGGCCGGCCATCCGGGCATCAACCACCTGAGCTTTACCGGCTCGGTCGCCACCGGCGCGACAGTGCAGGCGCTGGCGGCGAAACATGTCGTGCCGGTAACGCTGGAACTGGGCGGCAAGTCGCCGCAGCTGGTCTTTGCCGATGCCGATCTCGACGCCGCCCTGCCCTTTCTCGTCGGCGCCGGCATCCAGAACGCCGGCCAGACCTGCTCGGCCGCGTCGCGGGTGCTGGTGCAGCGCGAGGTCCATGCCGCGCTGCGCGACCGGATGGCGGCGCGCTACGACGCCTTGCGGGTCGGCCCGGCGCTCGAGGATCTCGATGTCGGCCCGCTGATCAGCGCCCGCCAGCAAGGCCTTGTCGGTCGCTTTCTGGACCAGGCGCAGGGGCTCGCCATGGCGGCCCGGGCCGAGGTGCCCGAGGGCCCGGGCTATTTCACCGCGCCGACATTACTCGACAGGGTGCCGCCGGACCACCCGCTGGCCCAGCAGGAGATTTTCGGCCCGGTGCAGGTGATCATTCCCTTCGACACCGAGGAAGAGGCGCTGCGGATTGCCAATGGCACCGATTACGGCCTGGTGGCCGGTGTCTGGACCCGGGACGGCGCGCGGCAGATGCGGCTGGCGCGGGGGCTGCGTTCGGGCCAGGTCTTTCTCAACAATTACGGCGCCGGCGGCGGGGTGGAACTGCCCTTTGGCGGCACCGGCAGATCCGGCCACGGCCGGGAAAAGGGCTTCGAGGCGCTATACGGCTTTTCAACGCTCAAGACCGTGGCGGCCTATCATGGCTGAGGGAGGCAGAGAGAGCATGAGACTGAAGGACAAACGCGCCATCGTGACTGGCGCAGGCTCGGGCTTTGGCGCCGGCATCGCGCGGAAATTTGCCGCCGAGGGCGCGCAGGTCCTGCTCGCTGATATCAATCACGAGGCCGCCGAGGCGCAGGCCCGCGAGATTGGCGGCCGTGCGGCACATGTGGATGTCTCCGACGGCGGCAGCATGGCGCGGATGGTGGCCGAGGCCCGCGCGGCCATGGGCGAGATCGACATCCTGGTCAACAACGCCGGCGTCACCCATATGCCGGCCCCGATGGAGGAGATCGAGGAAGCCGAGTTCGACCGGGTCTTCGCCGTGAACTGCAAATCGGTCTATCTTGCCGCCCGCGCCGTGGTGCCGCTGATGAAGGCGCGCGGGTCGGGCGTGATCCTCAACATCGCCTCCACCGCCGCTGTCTCGCCCCGGCCGAACCTGAACTGGTACAACGCCTCGAAAGGCTGGATGACCACCGCCACCCGCGCCATGGCGATCGAGCTGGCGCCACATGGCATCCGCGTCAACGCCGTCAATCCAGTGGCGGGCGACACCCCGCTGCTGGCTTCTTTCATGGGCGAGGACACGCCCGAACGACGGGCCCAGTTCCTCGCCACCATCCCGCTGGGCCGCTTTTCGACGCCCGAGGACATCGCCGGCGCCGCCTGCTACCTCTGCTCCGACGAGGCCGGCCTTGTCACCGGGGTCTGCATGGAAGTCGACGGAGGCCGCTGCATATGACCCCCGGTCCCCGCAACCTGATCACCGATATCGCCGGTCTGCGCGTCGGCAATGCCGAGGACGCGACGCTGAAATCCGGCACCACGGTGCTGGTGGGCGCGGCGCCTTTCGTGGCCTCGGTCGCGGTCATGGGCGGCGCCCCCGGCACGCGCGAGACCGATCTCCTGGAACCCGACAAGATGGCGCCGGCGGTGGATGCGCTGGTGCTCTCCGGCGGATCGGCCTTCGGCCTTGCGGCGGCGCAGGGCGTGATGGACGCGCTGGCCGAACAGGGCCGCGGCTTTGCCGTCGGCCCCGCCCGGGTGCCGATCGTGCCGGCGGCGATCCTCTTCGACCTGCTCAACGGCGGCGACAAGGCCTGGGCGGCCAACCCCTATCCCGCGCTCGGCCGCAGCGCCCTGGCCAATGCGGCCGAGGATTTCGCCCTCGGCACTGCCGGCGCCGGCACCGGCGCCACCACGGCAATGCTCAAGGGCGGTCTCGGCTCGGCCTCGCTCCGGCGCGGCGAGATCACCGTCGGGGCGCTGGTCGCCGCCAACCCGGTGGGCAGCGTCACCACCCCCGGCACAGGTCATTTCTGGGCTGCGCCTTTCGAACTGGGCCGCGAATTCGGCGGTCTGGGCCCCGATCCCGCGCCGCAACACCTCGACCTGGCGCAGAGCCGCAAGCTCGCGGCGCTGGCGCCGGGCGCCAATACCACCATCGCCGTGGTCGCCACCGACGCCCGGCTTACCAAGGCGCAGGCCCGGCGCATGGCGGTGGCGGCGCATGACGGCATCGCGCGGGCGGTGGTGCCGGCCCATACGCCGATGGACGGCGACCTGGTCTTTGCGGCCGCCACCGGCGCGGTGGAGATGACCGCGCCGGACTGGCAGATGATCGAGATCTGCCACGCAGCCGCCACCTGCCTCAGCCGGGCAATCGCGCGGGCGGTGTTTCACGCCACCCCGGCGCCGGAGGACATGATGCCCTGCTGGTCTTCGGGGGGGCCGGGCTGAAGCCCGGCCGGCGCCCGGATCACTGGACCTTGTGGCCGGCGCGGCTTATGAGGCGGCAAACCGCCAGGAGATGCCCATGCCCTTCGACCGTTCCGTCAAGATCGCCCCGTCGATCCTTTCCGCCGATTTCGCCAACTTCGGGGCGGAGATCCGCGCCATCGAGGATCAGGGCGCCGATTGGGTGCATGTCGACGTGATGGACGGGCATTTCGTGCCCAACCTCACCTTCGGCCCCCCGGCGGTGAAGGCGTTCCGGCCGCATGTAAAGACCTTCATGGACGTGCATCTGATGATCGCCCCGGTCGATCCCTATATCGAGGCCTATGCCGAAGCCGGCGCCGACATGCTCACCGCCCATGTCGAGGCCGGGCCGCATATCCACCGCACGCTTCAGGCGATCAAGGCGACCGGCATGCAGGCCGGTGTCGCGCTCAACCCCGGCACCCCGGCCGAAGCGGTGGCCGATGTGCTCGACCTCGCGGACATGGTGCTGGTGATGACCGTCAACCCCGGCTTCGGCGGGCAGAAGTTCATCGACCTGACCGCCAAGGTCCGCAAGGTGCGCGAGATGATCGGCGACCGCGAGGTGCATATCCAGATCGACGGCGGCGTCGACCCGAACACCGCGCCGCTGGTGGTCGCGGCCGGTGCCGACGTGCTGGTCGCCGGCTCGGCGGTGTTCAAGGGCGGCTCGGTCGAGGCCCCCGAGGTCTACGGCCGCAACATGCAGGCCATCCGCGACAGCCTGGCATGAGCCTGACCATCGCCTTCGATCTCGACGGCACGCTGATCGACAGCGTGCCCCAGATCGCCGATTGCGTGAACACGGCGCTGGCCACCCGCGGGGCCGGCCCGCTGACGCAACGGACGGTACAGGGCTTTGTCGGCAAGGGCCTGCCCGCGCTGGTCCGTCAGGTCGCCCGGGAACTGCGCCTGCCCGAGGCCGACACAGACCCGCTGCACGACGAGATCCTCGCGCTCTACACCCGTGTCGAAACCCCGGCGAGCGCGCTTTATCCCGGCGTCCGCGCCGCTTTGGCGGTGCTCAGGGACGAGGGCCACAGCCTTGCGATTTGCACCAACAAACCGCATGCGGCGACACTGAAATGCCTTGCCGACACCGGCCTGACGCTGCTCTTCGACCGGGTGATCGGCGGCGACAGCCTGCCCACCCGCAAACCCGATCCCGTGATGCTGCATGCCGCCCTCGACGGCGCCGGGACCGCGCTCTACGTCGGCGACAGCGAAACCGATGCCGAAACCGCTGCGGCGGCCGGCATTCCCTTCCTGTTGTTCACCGAAGGCTACCGCAAGTCCGCGGTCGAAGACTTGTCCCATACCGCCAGCTTCTCCAGCTTCGCCGACCTGCCGAATCTCGTCGCAACCCGGTCTTCTTCTCTTTGAAAATACCGCCGGGGGTCTGGGGGCAGAGCCCCCGGTTTGAAGTGGGGGTTTGGGGGCAGCGCCCCCGACGCCTCCGTGGCGTGAACGGAGACAGGCCGGCGCGCGCCAGCGCCCTGCGAGAGAGCCGCTAGCCGTTCTCGTGAAAGAAGGCGTAGATCTTCTCCGCCAGCGCTTCCGACACGCCGTCCACCGCCTTGAGGTCCACCAGGTTGGCCCGGCTCACCGCCTTGGCCGAGCCGAAATGCGCCAGCAGCGCCCGCTTGCGCGCCGCGCCGACGCCGGCGATCTCGTCCAGCGGCGTCGCCCCGACCGCCTTCGATCGTTTCGCCCGGTGGGTGCCAATGGCAAAGCGGTGCGCCTCGTCGCGCAGGCGCTGGATGAAATAGAGCACCGGGTCATTGCGGCGCAGCGCCATCACCCGCTGGCCGACCCGGTGGAACTCCTCCTTGCCCTGATCGCGGTCGATGCCCTTGGCGACGCCGACCATCGGAATATCCTCGACGCCGTATTCGCGCATGATCTCGGCCACCGCCGAGACCTGGCCGGCACCGCCGTCGATCAGAAGCAGGTCGGGCCAGAGCCCTTTCTCGCGCTCCGGGTCCTCCTTCAGCAGCCGCTTGAAGCGCCGAGTGAGCACCTCCTTCATCATGCCGAAGTCATCCCCCGGCGTCAGGTCGTCGCCACGGATGTTGAACTTGCGATAATGGCTCTTCATGAAGCCCTCGGGCCCCGCCACGATCATCGCCCCCACCGCATGGGCGCCCTGGATGTGGCTGTTGTCATAGACCTCGATCCGCGCCGGCGGACGGTCGAGCCCGAAGGCTTCGGCCACACCCCGCAACAGCTTGGCCTGGGTCGCCGTCTCGGCCATCTTGCGGCCCAGGCTCTCGCGGGCGTTGCGGGTGGCGCTCTCGATCAGCTCGGCCTTTTCGCCGCGCTGGGGCACCAGCAACGAGACCTTGCGCCCGGCCTTCTGGCCCAGCGCCTCGACCATCAGGTCGGCGTTCTCGATGGCATGGCTCAGGATCAGCTGCTTCGGCGGCTCCTTGCTGTCGTAGAACTGGCCGACAAAGGCCTCGAGCACCTCGGCCGCCTCCACATCCTCGCCGACCCGGGGATAGAAGTCGCGGTTGCCCCAGTTCTGCCCGGCGCGGATGAAAAACACCTGCACGCAGGCCTGGCCGTTCTCGAGGTGCAGCGCGATCAGGTCGGCCTCGTCCACCGTGCGCGGGTTGATGCCCTGCGCGGTCTGCACCTGGGTCAGGGCGCGGATGCGGTCGCGCAGGCTGGCGGCGCGCTCGAATTCCATAGCCTCCGAAGCCGCCTGCATCTCGCCGGCCAGCTTTTCCTGTATCTTGGTCGACCGGCCCGACAGGAAGCGTTCGGCATCGCGCACGCTCTCGGCATAATCCGCTTCCGAGATCTTGCCGACGCAGGGCGCCGAGCAGCGTTTGATCTGGTGCAGCAGGCAGGGCCGGGTCCGGCCTTCGAACATGGTGTCGGCGCAATTGCGCAGCTGAAACACCTTCTGCAACTGGCTCAGCGTGCGATTGACCGCGCCGGCGCTGGCAAAGGGGCCGTAATAGGCGCCCTTCTCCTTCTTGGCGCCGCGATGCTTGCGGATCATCGGATAGGCGTGATCGGTCACCTGGATATTGGGAAAGGATTTGTCGTCGCGCAGCAGCACGTTGTACTTGGGCTTGAGCTGCTTGATCAGGTTCTGTTCGAGCAGCAGCGCCTCGGTTTCGGTCCGCGTCGTCAGGAACATCATCGAGGCGGTATCGCGGATCATCCGGGCGATGCGCGGGCTGTGCCCGGCCGGCCGGGCATAGTTCGACACCCGCGCCCGCAGGTTGCGCGCCTTGCCGACGTAAAGCACGGCGTTCTTGGCATCCAGCATCCGATACACGCCGGGCGAACTGTCCAACGTCTTGAGATAAGCCTGAATACAGGCGTGGCCGGTCAGGTCCGGGGCAGCCTGCCCCTCTGGCAATTCCGTCATTGCGTTAACCTATGATTCCCCTTCTGGCGCTGCAACGGCCTCCCTACGGCGGCAAGCAAAAACAAATCCACGGATCCTGTGGAGAACTCTGGGGGTTACAACTGGAGACCGGGGTTTTTCCGTTTTCTTCACGCGGGTTGATTAAATTGCCTATTTTTTAGGCACATTCTCAACCCATTGATTTCAAAGAAAACTTTTATCTCTAATTTGTAACACCATGAAAACTTTGCAGATTCTCGATTTTTCGCCGAGGGCGACTGCGGGCAGTGCACAACTCGTCCGAGGCCGGTCTCAAAGCGTCTTCAAAACGGCTCACTCCACCCCGAGAATGTCGGGGGTCTGCCAACCCAGATGCTGCCCGCCATCGACGCAGATCAGCTGTCCAGTCACCGCCTTCGCCTCCAGCAGATACCCCAGCGCGGCGGTGATATCCGCGGGGTCGGCGCCCCGGTTCAGCACCGTGCCGGCGCGCTGGCGGTCGAAATGCTCCGGGCTCTGGCGGGCGCCGCGCAGTGTCGGTCCGGGGCCGATGGCATTGACCCGCACTTCCGGCGCCAGCCCCTGTGCCGCCGTCCGGGTGAGCGCCCAAAGGCCCATCTTGGCCAGCGTATAGGTCGAGAATTCCGGCGTCAGCTTGCGCACCCGCTGATCGATCATGTTGACCGCCAGGGCCTGCGCCACCGGCTCGCCCGCCGCGTCGGCCACCGCCTTTGGTGCCTGCGCCGCGAGCGCCTGGATCAGCACATAGGGCGCGCGCAGATTGCTTTCCATGTGCCGGTCCCAGCCCCTGCGGGTGGCGGTCTGGATCGTGTCGTATTCGAAGATCGAGGCGTTGTTCACCAGCACCGTGACCGGCCCGCCCAGCGCCTCGGCCGCCCGCGGCAAGAGCGCCTGCGTCGCCGCCTCGTCCAGGAGATCGGCCTCCAGCGCCACCGCCTTGCGCCCCATCGCGCGGATCAGGCTGACCACCTCGTCGGCGGCCTCGGCCGAGCTGGCGTAATGAACCGCCACATCATGGCCCCGCTCGGCCAGACAAAGCGCCATGGCCCGGCCCAACCTCTTGCCCGCTCCCGTCACCAGTGCCCGCATCCCGGCCTCCTTCTCAGGCGATCACCACCACAATATATCCGACATACAACGCCGTGAGCACCACGCCCCAGAGCCGCCCCATGTCCCAGCGCAGGAACACGAAGGGAAAGATCAACAGCGACGCCCCCAGCATGACCCAGAGATCAAAGGTCAGGAACTGCGCATCCACCGGCACCGGGTTGATCAGGGCGGCCACGCCGATGATGGCGAGCAGGTTGAACATGTTCGACCCGATCACATTGCCCAGCGCCACATCCGCCTGCCGTCGCAGCGCCGCCATCACCGTGGTCGCCAGTTCCGGCAACGAGGTGCCCACCGCCACCAGCGTCAGCCCGATGACCGTGTCCGAGACGCCATATCGGCGGGCGATCACCGCGGCATTCTCGACCAGCAGGTCGGCACCCAGCGGCAGGCCGACGAGGCCCAGCGCCAGGAACATGGCGATCTTGGCCCAGGACATGCTGGGATCGGCGCCTTCGAGATCGTCCACCGTCTCGACCGCGGCCGCGGCTTTGGCGTCGCGCCGATGCTGCACCGCCTGGCGCGAGGCGAGGTAGAGCATCGCCCCCAGCGCCGCGAGGAGGATCAGCGCCGACCACCAGACAAAGACGCCGACAAAAGCCAGCCCCATGAACAGCACCGAGGCGATCAGCATCTGGACATAGGTCGCGCGGGTGTCACAGCCCGAGGTATGCAGGCCGGAAATGATCGCCGGAAGGCCCAGCACCAGCAGGATATTGGCGGTGTTCGAGCCGACGACATTGCCCAGCGCGATACCCGGGGCATTCTGCAACACCGCCTCGATGGCGATCAGCAGCTCCGGCGCCGAGGTGCCGAAGGCAACGATCGTCAGGCTGACGATCAGCGCCGGAATACCCACCCGGAGCGCCAGGTTGACCGCGCCCTTGACCAGTGCGTCGCCGGCCAGCACCAGGATCACCAGCCCCAGTCCACAAAGAAGCCAGACCGTCATCCCCGGCGACCCTTGTCCTTGCCGCAGGGGCAAGGGCCCTTGCCGATCCGGTAGCGTCCGCAAGCCGGGCATTTCGCCGAGGTCAGGCGTTTCGGCAGGCGCAGCTTTCCGAACATGGCCAGCACGCCCATCCCGATGAGAAACAATGTGACAATCTTGACGATCACGTCAGAGCCCGAACCGGGCATAGGCCGCCCGCTCTTCGATCAGCCCCAGGGCATCCTCGGCCAGCGACAGGCCGAGCCGCTGCGCCAGGCTGCGTCCGCGGCCGTAGCGGCGGAATTTCACCTTGTCGCCAAACCGGTCCTTCATCACCTGATCGAGATGGCCGATGCCGTCGATCAGCCCCACTTCCTGCGCCGTCTCGCCGACCCAGATCTCGCCGGTAAACAGATCGCGGTTGTCGGCCAGCTTGGCCCCGCGGCGTTCCTTGACCTGGCTGATGAAATTCACATGCAACTGGTCGAGCAGGCGCCGCAACCGCACCACATCCTCTTCCTTTTCCGGCTGGAAGGGATCGAGAAAGCTCTTGGACGCGCCGGCGGTATGCACCCGCCGTTCGAGCCCTTGACGGGCAAGAAAGACATTGGCGCCGAAGCCCGCCGAAATCACCCCGATCGAGCCGATGATCGAGGAATGGTCGGCGTAGATTTCATCTGCCGCGCTGGCCAGCCAATAGCCGCCCGAGGCCGCCACATCCTCGACGAAGGCAATCACCGGAATGTTCTTTTCCGCCGCCTGCCGCCGGATACGGCCGGCAATGAGCGAGGATTGCACCGGCGAGCCGCCGGGGGAATTGATCTCCAGCGCCACCGCATCGGGTTTGCCGCGTTTGAAGACCTTTTCGATCAGCGGCGCCAGCGAAGTATCGCTGAGCGCCATGCGCCCCCCGAGGCCAATCGCGCCGTTGAGCCGCAGGACGGCCACGGTGGGCCCGGATTTCACAAAGGGAAGCCAGCGTTTCATGACGAGGGATCTAGAAGGCCGGGCACCGATAAACAAGGTTCATCTGTGCAATCTCTTCAGCGGGTGCGAAAACCCCGGGCATATCCTTGCGTCACACAGACCCCGGGCGTCCGTTCCCGGCAGCACGGCCACCACCTGCCCAGGGCACCCGGTCAGGTCCGGATGCGCCAGCCGGTGCGAAAGATCCACCAGACGATGGCAAGGCAGAGCGTGGTGAAGCCGGCGATCGCCAGCAGGCTCAGCCCGATGGGCACGTCTGACGTGCCGAAAAAGGCCCAGCGGAAGCCCGAAATCAGATAGACCACCGGATTGAAGAAGGACACCCCCTGCCAGAACGGCGGCAGCATCGAGATCGAATAAAACGACCCCCCGAGGAAGACCAGCGGCGTCACCACCAGCAGCGGGATAAGCTGCAATTGCTCGAAGTTTCTGGCCCAGATGCCGATGATGAAACCGAAGAGCGAAAACGAAATGCAGGTCAGTACCAGAAAAGCCAGCATCGCCATCGGGTGCAGGATCGTGAGATCGACAAAGAAGGCCGAGGTGGCCAGGATCACCAACCCGATGAACAGCGCCTTGGTCGCCGCCGCCCCGGCAAAGCCCACCACGATCTCGAGAAAGTTGATCGGCGCCGAAAGCAACTCGTAGAAGGTGCCGATGAATTTCGGGAAATAGATGCCGAAAGAGGCGTTCGAGATTCCCTGGGTCATCACCGTG
Source organism: Marinovum sp. E3 (assembly GCF_055755275.1). Lineage (NCBI taxonomy): Bacteria > Pseudomonadati > Pseudomonadota > Alphaproteobacteria > Rhodobacterales > Roseobacteraceae > Marinovum > Marinovum sp. E3. Next base: position 394,907 of record NZ_CM146908.1, on the reverse strand, counting down.
AGCATGATCAGCCCCGGCACGATGAAGGCGCCATAGCTGATGCCTTCTACCTGATCGATGCGGCTGCCGATGGCGGTGCCGAAGACCACGAAATAGAGCGAGGTGGAAATGACCGGCGAGATGAAGCTCTGCGCCAGAGTGCGGAAGAACCGCGCCATTTCAACCTTGTAGATGGCTCCGACCGCGCGCAGGTTCATGCCGCTTCCTCCTTGCCGTTGTCGGCCACAAGGTCGACGAAAATCTCTTCCAGACTGGACTGCCGGGTTTGCAGGTCGCTCATCTGCAACCCGGCCCCGGACAGGTCGGACAGCAGCTTGGTGATGCCGGTGCGGTCGGCGTTGGTGTCATAGCTGTAGCGCAGCGCGGCGCCGTCCTGGACGATCTCCAGCTCATAGCCCGACAGGCTCGCCGGAATGGTTTCGACCGGATCGGTCAGCTCGATGTCAAGCGTCTTGCGCCCCATCCGCGCCATCAGCGCCGTCTTTTCCTCGATCAGCAGCAGTTCGCCCTTGGCGATCACCCCCACCCGATCGGCGATGGCCTCGGCCTCCTCGATGTAGTGGGTGGTCAGGATGATGGTCACGCCCGAGGCCTTGAGCTCGGCCACCACCTTCCACATGTCGCGGCGCAGCTCGACATCGACCCCGGCGGTGGGCTCGTCGAGAAACAGCACCCGGGGCTGGTGGCTCAGCGCCTTGGCAATCAGCACCCGGCGTTTCATGCCGCCGGAGAGCTCCATGGTCTTGGCATTGCGCTTGTCCCAGAGCGACAGGTCGCGCAGCACCTTTTCGATATGGGCGTCGTCGCGCTTGCAACCGAACAGCCCGCGTGAATAACGCACCGCCCGGATCACCGTCTCGAAAGGTTCGAGCGAGATTTCCTGCGGCACCAGGCCGATCATCGCGCGCGCGGCGCGAAAGTCGGTGACGATGTCATGCCCGCCGACGCGCACGCTGCCCGAGGTGGCATTGGTGATGCCGCAAACGGTCGAGATCAGCGTCGTCTTGCCGGCGCCGTTCGGCCCCAGCAGCGCCAGGATCTCGCCCTCGCGGATATCGAGAGACACCCCCTTGAGCGCTTCGAAGCCGCCGTCATACACTTTCTTCAGGTCGTCGATTTCCACGATCGTCGTCATCGGAGCCTCCTTGCGCGCGCAGCGGCAATCTAATGGTCATGTGTGACGGTGCAATATGCAATTCGCGGCGCAGAGCCGCTTGTGCGGTGACGCACATAAGACGGCGCGGCGCCAACTTGAAGCACGTCCCCCAAAGCGCTCCGCGTCCCGGACCCCGATCCGGGACCTCTTGGGCCAAGGGGGGGCCGGATCAGGTCCGGGGCGCGCGCCTTACATTCCGCGCACCGTCTCGATCATCAACGCCACGTTCTCCGGGTCCGCATCCGGGGTGATCCCGTGGCCGAGATTGAAGATATGCGGCCCGCCGCGAAAGGCTTCGACAATGGCGCGGGTCTCCGCAACCAGGGCCTGGCCGCCGGTGACCATATGCGACGAGGCGAGGTTGCCCTGAACGCAGCCATCCACCTGCACATGCGCAGCCGCCCAGGCCGCATCGACGGAATTGTCGAGCGCCACGCAATCGGCGCCGGTCGCCTGATGGAAGCCGACGTATTTCTCGCCCGCCTCACGCGGAAAGGCGATCACCGGAATGCCCGGATGCTTTTGCTTCAGCGCCGCGATGATCCGCTTGGCCGGGGCCAGCGCATAGCGGTCAAAATCCGCCCCCTTGAGCGAGCCGGCCCAGCTGTCGAACAATTTCACCACCTCGGCCCCTGCTTCGATTTGCGCCGAGAGATAGTGAATCGTGGCCTCGGTGATCCGATCCAGCAGCGCCTCGAAGAGCGCGCGGTTTTCGTCTTTCAGCGCATGCGCCGGGCCCTGATCGGGCGTGCCGCGCCCGGCGATCATATAGGTCGCCACCGTCCAGGGCGCGCCGGCAAAGCCGATCAGCGTGGTCTCCGAAGGCAGCTCGCGCGACAGGAGGCGCACCGTCTCATAGATCGGCGCCAGGGTGTCGTGGATGTCCGAGGCCGGTTTCAGCGCGTCGAACTGCCGCTGTTCTGTGATCGTCGACAGCCGCGGCCCCTCGCCGGTGACAAACCACAGATCGGCGCCCAGCGCCTGCGGCACCAGAAGGATATCGGCAAAGAGGATCGCGGCGTCGAACCCGTAGCGCCGGATCGGCTGCAAGGTCACCTCGGCGGCCAGCTCGGGATTGTAGCACAGCGACAGGAAATCGCCCGCCTGGGCCCGTGTCGCGCGGTATTCCGGCAGGTAGCGGCCGGCCTGACGCATCATCCAGATCGGCGGCACCGGCAGGGTCTCGCCCGCCAGCGCGCGCAGGATGGTCTTGTTCGCTTGGGTCATGCCGGTCTCCGCTTTGGTTCCGGGGTTGGTCTCTCGCTCGGACAGCGATGTCAAGCCAGCCGCTTGCCACGCCCCGGGCCCGCAGCTAGACATCGGCGCATGACGCATGCCCTCCCCTCCCCCGACGCGCCGCTGAAAATCGGCACCCGTGGCTCGCCGCTGGCGCTGGCCCAGGCGCATGAAACCCGCGCCCGCATCTGCGCCGCCTTCGCCCTGCCCGAGGCGGCATTTGCCATCGTGGTGATCAAGACCACCGGCGACGACCGGGCGCTGATCGCCAGTGATACACCGCTCAAGGAGCTGGGCGGCAAGGGGCTGTTCACCAAGGAGATCGAGGCGGCCCTGCTTTCCGGCGCCATCGACATCGCGGTGCATTCGATGAAGGACATGCCGGTCGACCAGCCCGAGGGCCTTGTGCTCGACTGTTATCTCCCGCGTGAGGATGTGCGTGATGCCTTTATCTCGCCCCGCCTCGGCGGCATCGCCGATCTGCCTCGCGGCGCGGTGGTGGGCACCTCGTCGCTGCGGCGCCGGGCGCAGCTGCTCAACCGCCGTCCCGATCTCGAGGTGGTGCAGTTTCGCGGCAACGTCCAGACCCGGCTGCGCAAGCTCGAGGAGGGCGTCGCCTCCTGCACCTTTCTCGCCATGGCCGGGCTGACCCGGCTGGGCATGCTGGCCGAGGTGCCGGCCTATCCGATTGCCCCCGAAGACATGCTGCCCGCCGTGGCCCAGGGCGCCATCGGCATCGAACGGCGCGCCGATGACACGGCCACCGCCGCCCTGCTCGAGCCGATCCATCACCGCGAGACCGCCCAGCGGCTTGCCGCCGAACGCGCCTTTCTCGCTGCGCTCGATGGCTCCTGCGAAACACCGATAGCCGGGCTGGCCGAGCTTTCGGGGGGCACGTTGCGCCTGCGCGGCGAGATCCTGCGGCCCGACGGCTCCGAGACGCTGACCGATGCGGGCGAGGCGCCGATCGCCGATGGCGCGGCGCTGGGCCGCGACATGGGCCGCCGTCTGCTGGAGCGCGCGGGCCCCGGTTTCTTCGATTGGCGGAGCGCATAGGCGTCGGAGTTTCGCGTAAACGCGGCGTCCTTTAGCGCTAGCGTGACGATTTTGGCCTGTTGCCGCCGGAAACCAGCCTTTATCAACAACCCCGGACAAGAAGTTCTGACTCGGCCCGCAAGGGGCGAAAACCAATAGGAGAGTTGCGCAGATGAAGGTCCTCGTACCCGTCAAACGCGTGATCGACTACAACGTGAAAGTTCGTGTCAAAGCGGACGGCAGCGGTGTCGATCTGGCCAATGTCAAGATGTCGATGAATCCCTTCGACGAGATCGCCGTGGAAGAGGCGATCCGCCTGAAAGAGGCCGGCAAGGCCGAGGAAATCGTCGCCGTGTCCATTGGCGTCAAGCAGGCGCAGGAAACCCTGCGCACCGCGCTGGCGATGGGCGCCGACCGCGCGATCCTGGTGGTGGCCGCCGATGACGTGCACAAGGACATCGAGCCGCTGGCCGTGGCCAAGATCCTGGCGAAAATCGTCGAGGAAGAGGCCCCCGGCCTCGTGCTCTGCGGCAAGCAGGCGATCGACAACGACATGAACGCAACCGGCCAGATGACCGCCGCGCTGCTTGGCTGGAGCCAGGCGACCTTCGCCTCCGAGGTCGATATCGAGGGCGAGACCGCCAAGGTCACCCGCGAGGTCGACGGCGGCCTTCAGACGATCAGCGTCAAGATGCCGGCCGTGGTCACCGTGGACCTGCGCCTCAATGAACCGCGCTATGCCTCGTTGCCCAACATCATGAAGGCCAAGAAGAAACCGCTCGAGGAAAAGACCCCCGAGGATTACGGCGTCGATGTGAGCCCGCGGCTCGAAGTGCTCAAGACCGAAGAGCCGCCGGCGCGCGCCGCCGGCGAAATGGTCGGTTCGGTCGACGAGCTGATCGCGAAACTCAAAGCTGCGGGGGCTGTTTAAATGGCTGTACTCCTTCTTGCCGAAGTCAATGATGGCGAGCTGAGCCTCGACGCCACCGCCAAGGCGGTGAACGCGGTGGCCCAGCTGGGCGACGTGCATGTGCTCTGCGCCGGTGGCCATGCCGCCGCCGCAGGTGATGAGGCCGCGAAGATCGCGGGTGTCGCCAAGGTTCTGGTGGCCGAGGATGCCTCGCTGGGCCACCGGCTGGCGGAATCCACCGCCGCGCTGATCGTCAGCCTGGCCGACACCTATGAACATATCGTTGCCCCGGCCACGACCGATGCGAAAAACGTGCTGCCCCGCGTGGCGGCACTGCTCGACGTCATGGTGATCTCGGATGTCTCGGGGGTGATCGACGGTGCCACCTTCGAGCGCCCGATCTATGCCGGCAATGCGGTGCAGACGGTAAAATCCTCGGACGCCAAGAAGGTGGTCTCGATCCGCACCTCGACCTTCGACGCGGCGGGCGACCAGGCGGCCGCCCCGGTCGAAACCATCGGCGCGGCCGAGAATCCGGGCCTGTCCGAGTGGGTCGAGGACAAGCTGGCCGAGAGCGACCGGCCGGAGCTGACCTCGGCGGGCGTGGTTGTCTCGGGCGGCCGCGGCGTCGGTTCGGAAGAGGACTTCAAGATCATCGAAGCCCTGGCGGACAAGCTCGGCGCGGCGGTCGGCGCCTCGCGTGCGGCGGTCGATTCGGGCTTTGCGCCGAACGACTGGCAGGTTGGCCAGACCGGCAAGGTCGTGGCGCCGGACCTCTATATTGCCGTCGGCATCTCTGGCGCAATCCAGCACCTTGCAGGGATGAAGGATTCGAAGGTCATCGTCGCGATCAACAAGGACGAGGAGGCGCCGATCTTTCAGGTGGCCGACTATGGCCTGGTGGCGGATCTCTTTACCGCGGTGCCCGAGCTGACCGAGAAACTGTGAGGCGGGGTGGGTTGAAAACCCACCCCGCACCTTCCGAAGGCCCGCCCGAAAGGGCGGGCCTTCTTCGTTTCGGCGCGGCGATGCCCCCGCCCCCCGTCACACGGGCCACTGCCGTCTTTGCCGCCCGGCCTGCCGTCCTATAACAAGGGGCATGGCCGGCGTTCTCACCTTCACCGACAGGGGCATCTATTGCCCGGCGGGCGATTTCTACATCGACCCCTGGCGCCCGGTGGCGCGCGCGCTGATCACCCACGGTCATTCCGACCACGCCCGCCCCGGGATAGGCCGTTACCTGGCGACCGAAGGCACAGCCCCGGTGCTGCGCCACCGGCTGGGCGATGACGCCCGGATCGAGACCATCGCCTATGGAGAGACCCGGCGGATCGGCGATGCAGACGTCTCCTTTCACCCGGCCGGCCATGTGCCCGGCTCGGCGCAGATCCGCGTCGCGGTTGCCGGCGAGGTCTGGGTTGCCTCGGGCGATTACAAGACCGTCGATGATGGGCTCTCAGAGGCCTTCGAACCGGTGCGCTGCCATGCTTTCATCTCGGAATGCACCTTTGGCCTGCCGATCTTCAAATGGACCCCACAGGAACAGCTCGCGCAACAGATCAACGGGTGGTGGGCCGCCAATGCGGCCGAGGGGCGGGCCTCGATCCTTGGCGCCTATGCGCTGGGCAAGGCGCAGCGGCTGATGCGGACGGTGGACGCCGGGATCGGCCCGCTCTTGACCGTGACCGCGGTGGAAAACACCAACGCGGTACTGCGTGCCCAGGGGATCACCCTGCCCGGGACGCAACCGATCACCGAGGACGTCTCGGCCAAGAGCCATCCCGGCGCGCTGATCATCGCCACGCCGGGCAGCACGACGCAGAATTGGGCACGTCGCTTCCCCGGGGCCGCCACCGCCTTTGCCTCGGGCTGGATGACGCTGCGCGGCGTGCGCCGGCGGCGCGGCATCGATCGCGGTTTCGTGGTCTCCGACCATGCCGATTGGGCGGGGTTGAACGCCGCGATCAAGGCGACCGGGGCCGAGAAGGTCTTTGTCACCCACGGCTACACTTCGGCATTTCAGCGCTGGCTCTGCGAACAGGGCCATGACGCCCATGTCGTCTCGACCGATTACAGCGGCGACGATGGCGAGGACGCGACATGAAGGATTTCGCCGCCCTCTTCGCCCGCATCGACGAAAGCACCAAGACCAATGTCAAACTCGCGGCGCTGGCCGATTACCTGGGCCGCGCCACGCCACAGGATCGGCTCTGGACCATCGCGCTCTTTACCGGCCGCCGGCCGAAACGCGCCGTCACCGCAACCCGGCTGCGCCAATGGGCGGCCGAGGTGGCGGGGTTGCCCGAATGGCTCTTCGAAGACAGTTATCACGTGGTCGGCGATCTGGCCGAGACCATCAGCCTCGTCCTGCCCGCCCCCCGCGAACCGCGCGACCAAAGCCTCAGCCACTGGATCGCCACGGTCAAGGCGCTGGCGACGCTCGACGAGGCGGCGCGCAAATCCGCCGTCATCGCCGCCTGGGACAGCCTTGCCACGCAAGAGCGGTTCTTGTTCAACAAGCTGCTGACCGGCGGCTTTCGCATGGGTGTCAGCGCCCGGCTGATGACCCGCGCGCTGGCCATCTCCACCGGTCAGGACGCGGCGGTGCTGACCCACAAGCTGATGGGCAACTGGACGCCGGAAACCACCAGCTGGGAAGCGCTGATCGAGGCCGATGACCCGACAGCCGATCTTTCGCGCCCCTATCCGTTCTACCTCGCCCATCCGGTGGAAAACCCGGCCGATCTGGGCGCCCCCGCCGAGTGGCACGCCGAACGCAAATGGGATGGCATCCGGGGCCAGTTCATCCGGCGCGGCGGCGCGCATCACATCTGGTCGCGGGGCGAAGAACTGATGACCGACCGCTTCCCGGAGCTGGCGCAGCTCGCCGATTTCCTGCCCGACGGCACGGTGATGGACGGCGAGATCCTGGCCTTTGCCGAAGGTGCGCCACTGGGGTTCAACGCCTTGCAGAAACGCATCGGGCTGAAGAAGGTCTCGGCCAAGGCGCTGCGCGAGGCACCAGTGATCTTCATGGCCTACGATCTGCTCGAAGCCGGGGGGGCGGATCTGCGACAGGAGCCGTTCGACGCGCGCCGGGCCCGGCTCGAAGCTGTTCTGGCCGAAGTGCCTCCCGACGCGCCCCTGCGGCTGTCGCGGGAAGTCGCCTTTGACAGTTGGGCGGCGCTGGCCGCGGTCCGGCACGAGAGCCGCAGCCACAATGTCGAGGGCCTGATGATCAAGCGCCGCGCCAGCCCCTATCTGGCCGGCCGCAGGCGCGGCGACTGGTGGAAATGGAAGGTCGATCCGCTGACCGTCGACGCGGTGATGATCTATGCGCAATCGGGCAGCGGCCGGCGCGCCAACCTGTTCACCGATTTCACCTTCGCGGTCTGGCACGGCGACGATCTGGTGCCCTTCGCCAAGGCCTATTCCGGCCTCACCGATGCCGAGTTCCGCGAGATCACCGCCTGGGTGCGGCGCAACACATTACAGCGGTTCGGCCCGGTCCGGCAGGTCACGCCGGCCCATGTCTTCGAGATTGCCTTCGAAGGGATACAGGCCTCGTCGCGCCACAAATCCGGCGTCGCACTGCGCTTTCCGCGCATGCTGCGCTGGCGCAGGGACAAGCCGGTCGCGGAGGCCAACACCCTGGCCGACCTCAACGAAATGCTGGCGCTTTACGGCTGAGCCGACCGGCCTCCAAACCACCCCGTCCCGGGCATGACCCGGGCCCCCGCGGCCCGCCCGCGAAGAGGCCCCGGCGCGGGGGCCGGCGCGCGATGTATCTGGCGCGCTGGTTGCGCGGGCGCAGGGGCAAGCCGGTCGCGGAGGACAACCCCCCGACTGACCTCAACGAAATGCTGGCGCATTGCGGCTGAGCCGACCGGCCACCAAACCACCCCGTCCCGGGCCTGACCCGGGACCCCGCGATCCCCGAGCGAAGGGGCCCCGGCGCGGGGGCCGGGGCGCGATGTGCGTGCGCTGTCAAGGTCCCGCCTCGTCCAACGCCTGGGACAGCAGCCGCGCCATCACCCCCTCCGCCCAGCGATCCGCCGCCGCGCCAAGGCAATCGTGCAGCGAATCCGCCGCGATCACGCTGCCGAGCGACAGCCGCCCCAGCAGATAAAGTCCCGCTTGCGGCGCCCCGTCGCGGCCGACCACGGTGCCATCGGCGAGGGTCTGCGCGCCCAGCCCCTCGGCCACCGGCACCAGCCGCCCGGCGGCACACAGGGACCGGATCAGCGGCGCCGAGACGATCGCGATGTCCGGGTCGGGCAGCACCGCGTCGATCATCAGGTCGACCTGCGCCTCGGCCTCGCCGGCGGTCATTTCCCAGCCGGTCTCGATCAGCGCGATCGCCGGATCGGCCGACAGTCGCATGTCCACCAGCCCGGCATCCGCCAGCGCCAGCCATTCCCGCGCCGAAGCCACCGGCGGGCCATAGGAATAGCGTTTCAGCCCCTCGTCGAACCCGACGATCAACGCCGCCGTCTCGGCCGGCGGGCGGGCCGGGTTGAACCCGGCGCGCAGGCGGTTCTGCCAGTGCCGCCAGACCTGGCCCACGGTATAGCCCACCGACGGCGTGCGACTGCCCTCGGCCATGGCAATGCCCTGGCGCAGGGTGTCGACCGGGCCGGCGGTCTCCTGCGTGCCGGGCGCATCCCATTCGCATTCGAGCCAATCCGCCACCTGCGCGGCGCCGTCTTCGTCATCGGCGTCGCGCAGGATGCGCGTCACCGGGGCGATCAGCGCCGCGTTGATCAGCCGCCGGGCGGTGTAGGGTGCCGACTGGGCGGCCTCGGCCATGGCGTCATCGAAAATCCGCGTCTCGGCCAGCCTGGGGGCAAACCGCCGATCCAGCGCGCCGGTCTCGGGCTTGGGAAAGGGCGGCAGACCATCGAGCGAAAAGGGCAGGATGCGCGCCGGCTCGCGCCCCGACGGCAGGTATTGCCCGTCAAAGAATGCCCCGCCCTGCGCCACGGTCAGCCCCCGCAGCACGTCGATCGCCGACAGCCCCATGCCGCGGATCGCCACGGTGCAGCCACGCCAGCCCTGTGCCGCAGCGATCAGCTGCCGTGCCGGATAGGCCTGCGCCACCGCGCCCTGACCGCGGGTGGCATGGCCCTGCCACTGCGCCCATTGCCGGTCCGGCTCCACCGAGGGCTGACCGGGGGTGAGCAGCACCGCGGCATAGGGCCCGTGCCAGCCCCGGTCAGAGCGCAGCTCCCAGCCACCCGCCAGCGGGCGCAGGGCCTCGATCCGGGCCGGCACCAGCGTCACCGCCATTCGGTCGAGCGCATGGAGATCGGCGAACCGCGCGGTGAGATAACCGCCGATCTCTGCCCGGGTGGGGAAACTGTCGGGATCGAGCGGCGCGTCGAACTGCATGTCGAACCGTCCGACGCGCGAAACCTCCGGCGGCGGAATGTCGAGAGCGCGCAACGGGGTGTTGAGCAGGCAGACCGGCGCCTCGTCGGGCGCGAAATTCGGCCCCGCGCCCGGATCCGCCCGCGGCTCGAAGACATCGACGCAGAGCCGGTCGCCCGCGCCCGGCCAGCGCGCCGCCAGCGCTTCGAGCGCGCCCAGCCCGCGTGGGCCCATGCCGATGATCGCTATGCGCCGCGCGCCGCGCTCTGATGGCATCTCGTCCTCTCCGTTCCGGTTGAAGGCATCGTCTGCCCGCGCCCCGCTACCGGCTTCCCAGGTACTTCGTGATCTGTTCGCGGAAATGCGGAACCGCTTCGGGGTGATTGGCGTAATCCTCCGGCGACATCAGCATCCAGCCCTGGCCTTCGTTGCCAAAGACGATGTCGGCCACGGTATCTTGCGGCAGATGGGCGGCAAAGAACACCATCGGCCCGATCGGCCGGTCATAGGCGCTTTCATAGACAAGCTGCTTGCGGTCCAGCCGCAGCCCCACCTCTTCGTGGGTTTCGCGCAGCACGCAATCGGCAGCGGATTCGCCGCATTCGCGCCCGCCGCCCGGCAGATCCAGGTGGTTGGGCCAGGGGATATCCGGATCGTTGTCGCGCCGGATCACCAGCAGCTTGCCGCCGATGAACAGCGCCAGCTTGGTACCTGCAAATTGCGAATTCTCCATACTGCCTCTCGCTCTGATGGGCCGCGTTCCGTATATATAGTGTGCCTTTTGCCCGAGTCCTCCAAATGCCCACCCTTTGCCGCGACTGCCTTCACGAATTCGACAGCGGCACCGCCTGTCCGGCGTGCCGGTCGCGGCGCGTGGTGGCGCACAAGGAACTTATGGCGCTGAGCATCGCCCATATGGATTGCGATGCCTTTTACGCCAGTGTCGAAAAACGCGACGATCCCACGCTGGCACACAAGCCGGTGATCATCGGCGGCGGCCGGCGCGGCGTGGTCTCGACCGCCTGCTATGTAGCGCGAATCCGCGGCGTGCGCTCGGCAATGCCGATGTTCAAGGCGCTCAAGCTCTGCCCCGACGCGGTGGTGATCAAACCGCGGATGAGCGCTTATGTCGAGGTCTCGCGCGCCATCCGGGCGATGATGGACGAGCTGACGCCGGTGGTGGAGCCGCTGTCGCTCGACGAGGCCTTTCTCGACCTCACCGGCACCGCGCGGCTGCATGGCCATCCGCCGGCGGTGATGCTGGCCCGGCTGGTGCGGCGGATGCGGCACGAGCTGGGCGTGACCGGCTCGATCGGCCTGTCACACAACAAGTTTCTTGCCAAGATCGCCAGCGATCTCGACAAGCCGCACGGCTTTTCGGTGATCGGCCAGGCCGAGACCGAGAGTTTCCTTGCCGGCAAGCCGGTGCGGATGATCTGGGGCGTCGGTCAGGCGACGCAGGAGGCGCTGGAGCGTGCCGGCATCCGCAGCTTCGACGATCTGCGGCGCTGGGACGAACGCGATCTGACGGCACGTTTCGGCTCGATGGGCACCCGGTTGTGGCACCTGGCGCGCGGGCAGGACCGGCGGCGGGTCTCGGCCCATGCGCCGGTCAAGTCGATCTCGAACGAAACCACCTTTGGCGAGGACACCTCCGACCCCGATCTGCTCGACGGGCACCTCTGGCGCATGGCCGAAAAGGTGGCAGACCGCGCTAAGGCCAAGGACAAGGCCGGGCTGGTGGTGACGCTGAAGCTGAAACAGGCGAATTTCCAGACCCTCTCGCGCCGGCAGTCGCTGCGCGACGCGACGCAGATGGCCGACACGATCTATCGCTGCGCGCGCGGGCTGTTCGATGCGGTGGGCGACAAGGGGCCCTATCGGCTGATCGGCTGCGGCCTGTCGCATCTGGTGCCGGCTGCCGAGGCCGATCGTTCGGCCGACCTGCTCGATCCCAATGCCGCGCGCCGCGCCGGCGCCGAACGGGCGACGGATGCGATTCGCGCCCGCTTCGGGCCGGATGCGATTCTCAAGGGCCGCGCCCTGCGCTAGCCGGCAGACCCGGCCGCCCAGAGGTCCCGGACCCGGTCCGGGACGGGTGCGCCCCGGCGGCCGCTACTCCGCCGCCATCGGCATGTCCTGACCGCCGATGGTGGCGATCTCGGACACGACACCGCGCAGCACCTTGCGAAATGCCTGGAAATTGGCATTCGGCCGGATCGCATGTTCGTTCATGTAGATCGACCGGTCGATCTCGATCTGCACCGCATGCTGGCGCCGCGACGGGCGGCCGTAATGCTGGGTGATATAGGCTCCGGCAAAGGGCGCATTGCGCACCACGCAGAGCCCGGCATTAAGAAAGGCGGTCTCGATCCGGTCGACCACCGCCGCGCTGGCCGAGGCGCCGAACCGGTCGCCGATGACGACCTCGGGCCGCCGCGCCCCGGACCGGGCGATGGGATCGAGCGCCTCATGCGGCATCGAATGGCAATCGACGAGAATCGCCTCGCCGAACCGGTCATGCGCCTCGGTCAGAAGCTGCTGCAACTGGCCGTGATAGGGCCGCCAGTACTTTTCGATTCGCATTTCCGCCTCGGAGAGCGACAGCTTGCCGCGATAGATCGACCGGCCGCCGGCCACGACACGGGGAATCACGCCCAGGCCCGAGGTCACCCGCGGATTGTGCCCGGGCTTGCGCGCGCCCTCGATCAGCGCCGGGTCAAGCTCGTCGGCCGAGCGGTTCAGATCGATGAAGGCGCGTGGTGCGCCGGCCCTGAGAAAGGCCGCGCCAAACTGCGGGGCGCATTCGAAAAGCCTGTCTACATAGGCATCTTCGGAGGTTCGGATCACATGTTCGTCGAGCACCGTGCGCCGCAGGAACGACCAGGGATAATCCCGTCCGGAATGCGGCGACGCGAAAACAACCGGTGTGGCGGGACGCTCCGGCCGGGTCAGGTGAAAGGCGAATTTCGGCACGAAGCCCTCCCTCGGATGTGCTTGGATCATAGTCCCTTTTTTTTCCCTAGCAAAAGCCCTTGATCCCCCCACCGTTCCCTTTTATAGAACCGGCCACTGGCGCGGGGTTCCGCGCCCCATTCATTTGGGGCTCCTGGCCGGTTCGGGTTTTCCGGGCGATTAGCTCAGCGGTAGAGCACTTCGTTGACATCGAAGGGGTCACTGGTTCGATCCCAGTATCGCCCACCATTTCACCGCCCTGTCCCCCGGGACAAGGCAGACCGCAACCAAGGCGCACGCCACGCGCCGCGTAGAAGGAGAGACGGACATGAAAGTCAAGAACTCGCTCCGTTCGCTCAAGAATCGCCACCGCGATTGCCGCGTTGTGCGCCGCAAAGGCCGCGTCTATGTGATCAACAAGACGCAGCGGCGGTTCAAGGCCCGTCAGGGCTGAGCGCTGACAGCGACGAATTCGGAAGGCCGTGCGAGAGTTCGCGCGGCCTTTTCGATTCGCCGCTGGCGGTTCTCGGGGGCTACAGACCCTCCGCCAGAACGAGGTCGGTCTCGGCACAGGTTTCGCGAACCGCGCGCGCCGCGCCATAAGCTTCTGAGTCGTAGAACGCCTGCGCCGCCGCGAGGCTTTCGAACTCGATCACGACGGCCAGCCCCTCGGCCGCGCCTTCGCGGTGGTCCGGCGCCGGGTTGCGCACCAGCACCTTGCCGCCATGCGCCTCGATTGCCGGTCCCGAGAGCGCCTTAAACTCCTCGAAGGCCGCCTTGTCCTGCACGCGGATATGCGCAATGAGATAGCCCTTGGGCATGCTGCTGCTCCTTTTCGACCTGTTGCGATGGCTGCCGCGATCATAGCATGACCGGTCCGGCGTGGCAGCAGTTGAGCGCCGCCCGGTTCTGTCCCATAGTCACAGCAAAAATCCAGAGCAGTGATCCCAGTGACCAAGTACCTCCTGATTCACCAGAATTTCCCCGGCCAGTACAAGCATCTCGCTCCGGCGCTGGCGGCGCGTGGCGATCAGGTGGTCGCGCTCACCCCCAAGGTGGACAAGGTGACCAAGTGGCTGGGTGTCACCATCCTGCCCTACAAGTACCAGGGCAAACCCGCCCGGGGGCTGCATCCTTGGCTGGTCGATTTCGAAACCAAGTTCATCCGCGGCCAGTCCTGCTACCGCGCCGCCCGCGCGCTCCGGGAACGCGGCTTCACGCCGGATGTGATCCTCGCCCATTACGGCTGGGGCGAGAGCCTGTTTCTCAAGGATGTCTGGCCCGAGGCCCGGCTTGGCCTCTATTGCGAGCTCTACCACACCGCCGATTACCCCTTTGTCGGCTTCGACCCGGAGTTTACCGGCAGCGCGCCGGAGGCCGACGCGCTGCGTCTGCGCATGAAGAACCTCAACAACCGGCTGCATTTCGAAATCGGCGATGCCGGAATCAGCCCGACCGCCTTTCAGGCCGACACTTTCCCGCCCGAGATGCGCCAGCGGATCACCGTGGTGCACGATGGCATCGACACCGCCCAGGTCACCGCCGACGACACCGCGCGCCTGGCCCTGCCGGACGGCAGCGAGGTGACGCCGGAGGATGAGGTCATCACCTTCATCAACCGCAATCTCGAGCCCTACCGCGGCTATCACGTCTTCATGCGCGCCCTGCCCGAGCTCTTGCGGCGGCGGCCGCGGGCGCAGGTGGTGCTGATCGGCGGCGACCAGGTGAGTTATGGCGCCAAGGCGCCCGATGGCCAGACCTGGAAACAGGTGTTCATCGACGAGGTGCGCGGCCAGATCCCCGATGCCGATTGGGCGCGGGTGCATTTCCTCGGCCGGGTGCCTTACGACACGTTCCTGTCGTTCATGCGGGTCAGCCGGGCGCATGTCTACCTGACCTACCCCTTCGTGCTGAGCTGGTCCCTGCTCGAGGCGATGAGCGCCGGCGCGCCGATCGTGGCCAGCGACACCGAACCGGTGCGCGAGGTGCTGAGCAACGGCGAAACCGGGCTTCTGGTGGATTTCTTCGACCGCGAGGCGCTGGTCGATCAGGTGTGCACCCTGCTCGACGATCCCGCGCTGCGGGCACATCTGCGGGCCGCGGCGCGGGCCAAGGTGGTGGCGGAGTACGACCTGAAATCCACCTGCCTGCCGCGGCAACTGGCCTGGGTCGACGGGCTGACGCAGCTCGCCCCGCGCCCGCCGCTGGTCTGAGCGGGCGCGCCGGGCGCCAGCCCGCTCTCCGGCGAGACCGCAACACCCGAGGCCCGGGCACGGCGACCGCATGACGGGGTCAAACCACTCCGTAACGTGCCATGAAGGTATCGACCGCCCCCCGGATCACCCGGTCGATCTCTTCCGGTTCGAACCGCGTGGCGACGTTGAAGATCATCCGCGTCCAGAGATCGGCCTTGCACAATTCGGCAAACTGATCGGCCGCCAGGTCGAAATCCTCGATCCTAAGATCGCCGCGCGCTGCCGCCGCCTGCAAGTAATCCCGCACCGCGCAATGCATCACGGCGGGGCCGGAGTTGTAGAACTGCCGGCCCAGATCGGGGAACCGGTCGGCCTCGGCCACGCAGATGCGAAAGATCGACTGGCCGAACTCGGACAGGATGAAGCCGAGGAACTGCCGGCCGCATTTTTCCAGCACCTCGCGCGGCGGCGCCTCGGCATCGATCACCGTCAGCGCGTGATCGGCCTGACGGCAGCATTCGCAGGATGCCACCTCGGAAAACAGCAACCGCTTGTCGGGAAAATAGCTGTAGAGCGTGGCCTTCGACACCCCGGCCGCCCGGGCGATATCGTCCACGGAGGCGCCTTCGAACCCATGCGCGAGAAAGACGTCGCGGGCCCCGGCCAGCACCTGATCGAATTTACGGCCCCGGCGCACCTGCGGCATCTCTGCGCCGTCCACCAGCCTGGCATCTGAGCTCATCTCGCCTCTCCCCGTTTCCTCATAGCTATAGACCAGACAGTTCAGTTTCAAGCACGGGCGGGCCGCGCCGACCCAGAGCTGCCCGCCCCGGCAAGGGCTTGCCAAGCCGGGCAGCTTCCTTATGTTTAGAACTATTCTAAACTGGACAAGCCGATGCGATTCATCACCCAAAGACGCCGTTTCTCCGACCTGTCCGAGCAGGACATCCTTGCCCTGGCGATCTCGTCAGAGGAAGACGATGCGCGGATCTACCGGATGTATGCCGAACGGCTGCGCCAAGATTACCCGGACACCGCCCGGGTGTTCGACGGCATGGCGGCCGAAGAGGACACCCACCGCCAGCAACTGATCGCGGCGCATCGCGCCCGGTTCGGCGAGGTCATCCCGCTGATCCGGCGCGAGCATGTGGCCGGCTATCACGCCCGCCGCCCGGTCTGGCTGGTCGAGAACCTCGGGCTGGAGCGCATCCGCGAAGAGGCCGCGGCGATGGAACAGGAGGCCGAGCGCTTCTACCTCGCCGCCGCCAAGCGCACCGGCGACGCAGCCACCCGCAGGCTGCTGGGCGATCTGGCGGCGGCCGAGGCGGACCACCAGCTCAGCGCCGAACAGCTCAGCGAACGCCACCTCGACAGCGCCAGCGCGGCCGGCGAGACCACCACCGCCAAGCGGCGTTTTCTGCTGACCTGGGTGCAGCCCGGGTTAGCCGGGCTGATGGATGGCTCGGTCTCGACGCTGGCACCGATCTTTGCCACCGCCTTTGCCACCCAGGACACCTGGACCACCTTCCTCGTCGGCCTCGCCGCTTCGGTCGGGGCGGGCATTTCCATGGGGTTCACCGAGGCCGCCTCGGACGACGGCCAGCTTTCGGGCCGCGGCTCGCCGGTCAAACGCGGCATCGCCTCGGGCGTGATGACCACCCTTGGCGGGCTGGGCCATGCCCTGCCCTATCTGATCCCGGATTTCTGGACCGCGACCACGGTTGCCATCCTGGTGGTCTTTGTCGAGCTCTGGGCCATCGCCTGGATTCAGAACCGTTTCATGGAAACCCCGATGCTGCGGGCAGCCTTTCAGGTGGTGCTGGGCGGCGCGCTGGTCTTTGCCGCCGGCGTGCTGATCGGCTCGGGCTAGCCCACCCCGCCCCGGACCCCGATCCGGGGCCCCGCGCCCCACCAACCGCGAGCCTTGCTCTGACGGGTCCGGGACGGGCCTGCCGAAACGCGGCAGGCCCGCCTTTCAAATTGACCCCGCCGCCCGAGATGATACCCCTTGGCCCATGCTGGCCATCTTCCTCAAGACCCTGCCGTTTTTTGCGATCATCGCGCTGGGCTACGGCGCCGGGCGGACCCGGTTCTTTACCGAGGAAGCGGCCGCCTATCTCACCAAGTTCATCTTCTACTTCGCCCTGTCGGCGATGATCTTCCGCTACTCCGCCAACCTGTCGTTGGCCGAAATCTGGGACAGCCAGCTGGTGCTGGGCTATCTGGTCGGCAGCCTGGCGGTCTATCTGCTGGCCACCGCCATCGGGCTGGCGCGCGGCATCGGCATCGAACAGACCGCGATCGAGGCGCAATGCGCGGTGATCGGCAACACCGGCTTTCTCGGGGTGCCGATGTTCGTGGTGCTCTTCGGCGAACAGGTCATCGGCCCGGTGATGCTGGTGCTGGCGGTCGACCTGATCGTGTTCTCCTCGCTGATCGTGATCCTGATCACCGGCGCGCGCGACGGCCGCATGTCGCTGGGCGTGCTCGGCACCGTCGGGATGGGTCTGCTCAAGAATCCGATGATCGTCTCGATGGTGCTGGGGCTGAGCTGGGCGGCGCTGGGCACCCCTCTGCCCACCCCGGTCAACGAATTTGTCGTCATCCTCGGCGGCGCCGCCACACCCGGCGCGCTGTTTGCCATCGGCGCCTCGCTGGCTTCGAAATCGGCCGAGCGGGTCACCATCGCGGGCTACCTGAGCTTCTGCAAGCTGGTGCTGCATCCGGCGGCGGTTGCGCTGGCGGTGCTGCTCCTGTTCCCGCTCGATCCCTTCATCGCCACGGTGGTGGTTGCGGCAGCAGCCTTACCGGTGGCCGGCAATGTCTACATCCTCGCCCAGCATTACCGTGTGGCGCCGCACCGCGTCTCGGCGGCGATCCTGTTTTCCACCGCCGCCTCGATCCTGACGCTGCCCTATGTCATCGCCTGGATCTCGGGCGCTTGACCTCGCGCCGTCCAACGCGTCTTCTCCGGCCCGACAGGCACATCTCCCATCGCACTCACATCAAAGGGATCCCATGGACATCACCGCAGAAAACCGCGCCTTCGACGGTCGCCAGATCGTTGCCACCCATGCCTCCGAGGCCTGCCAATGCGACATGACCTTCGGCCTCTACCTGCCGCCGCAGGCGCAGGACGGGCCGGTGCCGCTGATCTGGTATCTTTCGGGCCTGACCTGCACCCATAAAAACGCCATGACCAAGGCCGGCGCCCAAGCCTGGTGCGCCGAACACGGTCTCGCCATGGTGTTTCCCGACACCTCGCCGCGCGGCACGGCGGTGGCCGATGACGCGGCCTATGATCTGGGCCAGGGCGCCGGCTTCTACATCGATGCCACCGAAGCCCCCTGGGCCCCGCATTTCCGCATGCAAAGCTATATCGCGGACGAGCTGCCCGGCCTGCTCTCTGCCAATTTCCCGCTGGACGCGGCGCGGCAGTCGATCATGGGCCATTCCATGGGCGGCCATGGCGCGCTGACCCTGGCGATGAAGACCCCCGGCCGCTTTTCCAGCGTCTCGGCCTTTTCACCGATCTGCAACCCCTCCGACAGCGACTGGGGCCGCAAGCAGTTCACCGCCTATCTCGGCGCGGATGCGGATTGGGAGGCCCACGACGCCGCCCGGCTTATGCGCCAGGACGGGATCGACATCCCGGTGTTGATCGACACCGGCACCGACGACCAGTTCGGCGACCTGCTCCGGACCGAAGCCCTGGCCCAGGCCATGGCCGAGAAACGCGTGGCGCACAGCCTGCGCATGCAGAAGGGCTATGACCACAGCTATTTCTTCGTTGCGAGCTTCATCGAAGAACATATCGCCTTTCACGCCGACGCGCTCTGGGCCTGAACCGTGGCGATCTACGTCGACGCCGATGCCTGCCCGGTCAAACCCGAGGCCGAAAAGGTCGCCACGCGGCACCGGATGCAGATGTATCTGGTGTCCAACGGCGGGCTGCGGCTGTCGCAGAACCCGCTGGTCGAGATGGTGATCGTGCCCGACGGGCCGGATGTGGCCGACATGTGGATCGCCGAGCGCGCCGGCCCCGGTGATGTGGTGATCACCGGCGACATTCCCCTGGCGGCCAAATGTGTCGCGGCCGGGGCCCAGGTGCTGCGCCACAATGGCGAGGCCTTCACCCCGGCCAATATCGGCCAGCAACTGGCGATGCGCGACCTGATGACCGATCTGCGCGCCGCAGACCCGTTCCGCCAGGGCGGCGGCAAGGCGTTCTCCAAATCCGACCGCTCGCGGTTTCTCGATGCTTTGGAGCGTGCCGTCCGGGCCGCCACGCGGCGCTGATTGCGGGCACGACACGCCCCGGATCAAGCCCGGGGCGCGGAGAGAATGCCCGCTTAGCCGCTCAACCCGCCATGCAGGTTCGGCTGTTGCAAGGCGCCGAACCCGTAATGCCGCAGCCAGCGCAGATCGCTGTCAAAGAAGGCGCGCAGATCGGGGATGCCGTATTTCAGCATGGCGATCCGGTCGATGCCGATGCCGAAGGCAAAGCCCTGCCAGGCGTCCGGATCGATGCCCCCCGCCGCAAGCACCTTGGGATGCACCATGCCCGAGCCGAGGATCTCGAGCCAGTCGTCACCCTCGCCCACCTTGAGCTGACCGCCCTCCCAGGAGCAGCGGATATCGACCTCGGCCGAAGGTTCGGTGAAGGGGAAATGCGAGGCGCGGAAGCGCAACTCCACTCCCTCGACCTCGAAGAACGCCCGCAGGAATTCCTCCAGCGTCCATTTCAGCTGCGCCATCGAGATCTCGCGGTCGATCGCCAGGCCCTCGACCTGGTGGAACATCGGCGTATGGGTCTGGTCGTAATCGGCGCGGTACACCCGGCCCGGCGCGATGATGCGGATCGGCGCGCCCTGTTTCTCCATCGAGCGGATCTGCACCGGCGAGGTATGGGTGCGCAGCACATGCGGCGGACGCGCGTCGCCCTCGGCGCGGTGCATGTAGAAGGTGTCCATCTCGGCCCGCGCCGGGTGATGCGAGGGGATGTTCAACGCATCGAAATTGTACCAGTCACTGTCGATCTGCGGCCCCTCGGCGACCGAAAAGCCCATCTCGCCAAAGATCGCCGTCACCTCTTCACGCACCTGGCTGATCGGGTGGATGCTGCCCTGACGGCGGCCGTTGGCCGGCAATGTCACGTCAAGCCATTCGCCACGCAGCCGCTCTTCCAGCGCCGCATCGGCCAGCGAGGCCTTGCGCGCCGAGAGCGCCGAATTGATCTCGTCCTTCAGCGCATTGAGCTTCGGCCCCATGACCTGCCGCTCTTCCGGCGTCATCTTGCCCAGCTCGCGCATCTTCAGGCTGATCTCGCCCTTCTTGCCCACGGCCTGCACCCGCAGCGCCTCGAGCGCGGCTTCCTCGCCGGCATCGGCAATCAGCTGAATATACTTGTCGCGCAGGTCATCCATCGCAGGGCCCTCGGTTCAGTTCGGCGTTGCGCCTCACCTACCCGCCCCCGCGGGCCTGCGCAAGCCGTCAGCGCCGGCGCGCCGCCAGTCCTTCTTCTGGCCACAAATATTCCTGGGGGGAGGGCTGGAAGCCCGGGGGGCAAAGCCCCCCCTCCTGACAAACTGCGGGCAAAGCCCCCACTTAAAAAACTGCGGGCGAAGCCCGCCACCGTCGACACGCGCAGGCGTGGCGAAAACCGGCGCCGAACGCAAAAGGCCGCCCCCCGAGGAGCGGCCTTTCGAATTCACGGCTGCTGCGGGCCTCAGGCCGGCAGGGCGCCTTTCGCCTGGTCGACGATGGCGTTGAACGCCTCGGGCTCGTGCACCGCCAGATCGGCCAGAACCTTGCGGTCCACTTCGATCCCGGCCAGCGTCAGGCCGTTGATGAAGCGCGAATAGGTCAGGCTCTCGTCATGCGCGCGGACGGCGGCGTTGATCCGCTGAATCCACAGCGCGCGGAACGAGCGCTTGCGCGCCTTGCGGTCGCGCGTGGCGTATTGGTTGGCCTTGTCGACGGCCTGGCGGGCCACCTTGAAGGTGTTCTTGCGACGGCCGTAATAGCCTTTCGCCGCCTTGGTGACTTTCTTGTGACGGGCGTGGGTAACGGTCCCACCTTTAACGCGTGCCATGTGTCAGGTCTCCTTAGCGCGAATAGGGCATCATCGGCTTGATGATCTGCTCATCAGCCTTCGACAGAACCTGCGTGCCACGGGCATCGCGGATGAATTTGGTGCTGCGCTTGATCATGCCGTGGCGCTTGCCCGCCTGGCCGGCTTTGATCTTGCCTTTCGCCGTCACCTTGAACCGCTTCTTGCAGCTCGATTTTGTCTTCATCTTGGGCATTTCGGTCTCCTCTAAGTCGGAACTATGCGCGCGACTCGGCATGCCACTCAGGCCGGCCGCGCGATGGAAAGCGCCGTATAGAGCGGCTTGCCCGAAATGCCAAGAGCAAATGCGCGAGGGGACGGGATCAGACGAAACGGCCGACCACGCGGTAGAAGACCTCGGGCAGATCGTCCATCCGGTAGCCGCCGGGATGGCTGGTGACCGCAAAGACGATGAGCCCGCCGCCCACCAGAACGGCAATGGCCGCGGCCCGGGGGGCGCGGCCATCGCTGACAGCTGAAATGATCGCGGGCAGCGCCAGAACGGTCACCACGATCCCGATGACCAGAGCCAGGTCTGAATCCATCAAACGTTTCCCGATTGAACCCGGGAAAGGTTACTCCGGGTCAGTGCTGTAAATCAAACGTTCATCGCAGGGCGCGACACGCAGGATGTTGGTGGTTCCCGGCACGTTGAAGGGCACGCCGGCGGTCACCACGATCTGGTCGCCTTCGCTGGCGATGCCGCTGGCGCGGGCCGCGCGGGCGGCATTGACCACCGCCTGCTTGAAGCGTTCGAGATCGCCGGTCACCACGCAGTAGCAGCCCCAGGTCAGCGCCATGACGCGGGCGGTGCTGCGCCGGTTGGTCATCGCGATGATCGGCACCCGGGGCCGTTCGCGTGCCACCAGCGAGGCGGTGGTACCCGAGGAGGTGAAGCAGCAGATCGCCTTGATCTCGGTGGTCTCAGCAATCTCGCGTGCGGCGGCGACGATGCCGTCGGCCACGGAATGACGCTCGGCCCTGCGGCTGGCCTCGATGATGTCGGTGTAGTTCGGATCGTTCTCGACCTCGATGGCGACATTGTCCATCGTGGTGACCGCCTCGACCGGATAGTCACCAGCGGCGCTCTCGGCGCTCAGCATCACCGCGTCGGCGCCCTCGTAGATCGCATTCGACACGTCGGACACCTCGGCGCGGGTCGGCATCGGGCTCTCGATCATGCTTTCCAGCATCTGGGTCGCGACGATCACCGGTTTGGCGGCGGCGCGGCATTTGCGCACCAGGCGTTTCTGGATCGGCGGCACGTTCTGCACCGGCAGTTCGACGCCAAGGTCGCCACGGGCGACCATGATACCGTCAGAGGCGTCGAGAATTTCGTCGAAGTTGGTGACGGCGGCGGGTTTTTCGATCTTCGAGAGCACCGCGGCGCGGCCGTTGATCAGCTCGCGTGCCTCCCAGACGTCCTTGGGGCGCTGCACGAAACTCAGCGCCATCCAGTCCACGCCCAGCTCGGCCACGAATTCGAGGTCCTTGCGGTCCTTTTCCGACAGCGCCGCCAGCGGCAGCACCACGTCGGGCACGTTCACGCCCTTGCGGTCCGAGATCACGCCGCCGGTGATTACGGTGCAATTGGCGAAATCGGCGCCGCAGTTGTCCACCTTGAGGCGGATCTTGCCGTCATTGACAAGCAGATGCGCGCCCGGCTCGAGGGCGGCAAAGATTTCCTTGTGCGGCAGGCAGACACGGTTGATGTCGCCCGGCGTCTTGTCGAGGTCGAGCCGGAAGCTCGCACCTTCCTGAAGATCCTGCGGACCGTCGCCAAAGGTGCCGACGCGCAGCTTCGGGCCCTGAAGGTCGGCCAGGATGGCAATCGGGCTGTCGAGGTCCTTTTCCACCTGGCGGATGATCTTGTGCCGCTCGGCAATCTCTTCGTGCGATCCGTGGCTCATGTTGAGCCGGAACACATCCGCGCCGGCCTCGTGCAGCTTGCGGATCATGTCGTAATCGTTGGACGCGGGTCCAAGTGTGGCAACGATCTTAACTTTACGGTCGCGTTTCATGGCGCATCAGGCCCTTTCGTATTTGTCGGACACACCGCGCAAGTCTGGCGATGTTATCGCTAACGCTCTTCACCCGCTCTATGCACCACTTCGGCCTCGCAGGCAAGCGACAGGCGCGGTACATATTCCCCCGGCCACATTACGAAGGGATGACATGAGCTTCCACCCCTATTGGACAGAAGGCGCAGATCGGCCGGGCCGCTGGCTGATTACCTGCGATCACGCGACAAATACCGTGCCGGAGGCCGTGAACGGCGGTGATCTGGGTCTGGCGCGCGAAGACATGCGCCGCCACATCGCCTTTGATCCGGGCGCGCTCGGGGTCAGCCGGCATCTCGGCGAACTGCTCGATTCCCCGGCGCTTTTTGCCAATTTCTCGCGGCTGGTGATCGATCCGAATCGTGGCGAGGACGATCCGACGCTGCTGATGAAGCTGTATGACGGCACGATCATTCCCGCCAACCGCCATGCCGATGCCGCCGAATGTGAACGCCGCCTCGACGCCTATCACCGGCCTTATCACGCCGAATACTACCGTCTCGCCTCGCGCCGGCCCGACACTGCGATCTGTGCCGTGCACAGTTTCACGCCGCAGCTCCAGGCCCGCGCGCCGCGGCCCTGGCATCTCGGCATCCTGCATGCCCATGACACCCGGCTGGCGCAGCCGCTGATCGCACGGTTGCAACAGGAACCCGACCTCTGCGTCGAGGGCAACGTGCCCTATTCCGGCCATCTGCCGGGCGACAGCATCGAGCGGCATGCGCTCGCCATGGGGCTGCCCAACGTGCTGATCGAGATCCGCAACGACCTGATCGCCGAAGCGGCCACGCAGCGCGCTTGGGCGGAACGCCTGGCACCGATCCTGTCGGAGGTTCTGCGCAAGACGGGATTGTAAGGACGCCGCTCTGGCGGCCGCCGGAACCCGGACACCAAGCGGGCAGCCACAGGCTGCCCCGCCCCTGCCCGGTGCCTCAGTTCAGGCTTTCGATCGCCCGGATGATCGAAAAATCCGTGTGCGGCAGCCGGGCGTTCTTGTCCAGTTCGCCCAAGATGACCGTGGTCTCGCCGCCGCTGTCATCGCGGATCACCCATTGCCGCAGCTCGACCGGATTGCCGGTGAACACCAGATCGATGGTGCCGATCTCGGGGCGCTTGGGGTCGCGCGCGCGCACCACCGTCGAAGTGCCGTCATAGGTATGCGAGGTCACCATGCCCGACCGCGACAGATCGACGGATTTGGCGAGGATGATGCTCAGCGGCGTGTCGCCCAGCGGATAGCGTTCGGGCGCGCTGCCGACCTTCTTGTCGAAGATCGCCACCTCGCCGCCGGAGGCCAGCACCAGCGCCTTGGCCGGCGGGTTGTAGTCGAACCGCGCCATGCCCGGCCGCCGCAGCGAGATCGTGCCGGTCGAGATCGAGCCGTCATCATTGATCTGGGTGAAGTCGCCCTTGGCCTGCTGCAACTCGTTGAGATAGGCCGAGATCTGCCCCAGCGACAGTTTCTCGGCGGCGGCCGGCAGGGCGGCCATGGTCACGCCGAGGGCGAGAAAGAGGGTCTTGAGTGCATGCATGTGGATAGGTCTCACTGGTTTTTCTGCCGTCACAATGGGCGAAACCGCGATGATATGCGATATCACGCCCTCTGACCTCTCATGTAAGCCCCCGCCCGGCGCGCGCCAGACGCGACGGACGGATCAACGCTCACCATGCCGTGAGACAGCGGCCGGGATCAGGCCTGCTCCGGCACCAGGATCTCGCGCTTGCCCACGTGATTGGCCGCGGAGACAACCCCCTCGTCCTCCATCTGTTCCACCAGCCGGGCCGCCTTGTTGTAGCCGATGGCAAGTTTTCGCTGGATGTAGGAGGTCGAGCATTTGCGGTCCTTGATCACGATCGCCACCGCCTGATCATAGAGCGCATCCTCGCCATTGGTGTTGCCGCCGGTGTTGAGGCCCAGAACCGCGTCGATATTGTCGGCTTTGTCGTCGTCCGGCCCCTGGACCACCCCCGAGACATAGGCCGGCGGACCGAATGCCTTGAGGTGATTGACGATCTCCTCGACCTCTTCATCGGAACAGAACGGCCCGTGACAGCGGGTGATCTTGGCGCCGCCGGCCATGTAGAGCATGTCGCCCATCCCCAGAAGCTGCTCGGCGCCCTGCTCGCCCAGGATCGTGCGGCTGTCGATCTTGGAGGTCACCTGGAAGGAAATCCGCGTCGGGAAGTTGGCCTTGATGGTGCCGGTGATGACATCGACCGAAGGCCGCTGGGTAGCCATGATCAGGTGAATGCCGCTCGCCCGTGCCATCTGCGCCAGACGCTGGATGCAGGCCTCGATCTCCTTGCCGGCCACCATCATCAGGTCGGCCATCTCGTCGACGATGACGACGATGAAGGGCATCTTTTCGGGGGCGAATTCCTCGGTCTCGAACACCGGTTCGCCGGTCTCGTCGTCAAAGCCGGTCTGCACCGTGCGCGAGAACATCTCGCCCTTGTTCAGCGCATCGGAAACCCGGGAATTGTAGCCGTCGATGTTGCGCACGCCCATCTTGGACATCTTGCGATAGCGCTCTTCCATCTCGCCCACCACCCATTTCAGCGCCACCACGGCCTTCTTGGGATCCGTCACCACCGGCGACAGCAGGTGCGGAATGCCGTCATAGACCGAGAGTTCCAGCATCTTGGGATCGATCATCACCAGCCGAAGGTCATCCGGCGTCAGCTTGTAGAGCAGCGACAGGATCATCGTGTTGATCGCCACCGATTTGCCCGAACCCGTCGTACCCGCGATCAGCAGGTGCGGCATCTTGGCGAGGTTGGCGACAATCGGATCGCCGCCGATGTCCTTGCCCAGCGCCAACGGCAGGGTGCGGTTGCCGTCGCCATAGTCGCGGCCCGAGAGGATCTCGCGGAACGACACCATCTCGCGCTTTTCGTTGGGAAGTTCGATGCCGATCACCGAGCGGCCCGGCACGGTCGAGACCCGCGCCGAAAGCGCCGACATCGAGCGCGCGATATCGTCGGCCAGGCCGATCACCCGGCTGGCCTTGAGGCCCGGCGCCGGCTCGAGCTCGTACATGGTGACCACCGGGCCGGGGCGGACCGAAACGATCTCGCCCTTGACGCCATAGTCGTCGAGCACCGATTCCAGCATCCGCGCATTTTCCTCGAGCGCCTCGTCGGAGAGCACGTGCCGTTCGATCAGCGCCGGATCGCCCAGAAGCGCCAGCGGCGGCAGTTCGTATTCCGCATCCGCTGGGTCAAAGCCCAGTTCGGGCTGCGCCTCGGCTCTCGCCCGGCGCGACATCGGCGTTGGCTTGCGCATTGATTGCTGCACCACCTTCTTGGGCTCGGCCGGGGTGACGCGGGCCGGCGCCTGCGTCGGAGTGGGTGCGGTGACGGCCCATTCGTCCTCGTCCGGGGTGACAAAGCCGGAGCTGTCCTCGACGAAGATATTGCGCGGTTCTTCATCCTCCGGGAAGTCTTCGGGCGCGCCCATGCCGCCCCTGAGCACGGCAGGGGAGGGGGAGGCCTGTGCCTGCGGGGGGCGTGTCGGGGCCGTCTGGGTCTTGGTGGCCTGGGCCTGGGCAGGTTGTGGCTGCGCGGGCTGCGTCTGTACGGGCTGCGCCTGCGCCGGGTGCGCCGGATCGGAGGGCGCCGCCCGCGGTGCAGCCGGTGCGGTCAATGGCGGTTCGGCGGGCCTCGCGGCGGCCGGCGCGGCAGCGGCCGTCAGCGGCGGTTCGGCCGGCATCGCGGCGGCGGGCGCGGTCAGCGGCGGCTCGGTCTTTTCGGCACCCGTCGGCGGCACATTGCGGAAGATCAGCGGATCGGGGCCCCGGCCGCGGCCCTTGGTCAGCGGCGCGACCGCCTCGACCTGGATCGCCGGGTTGCGCCGCACCCGGTCCTTGATGACCGAGGTGATCTTGGCCTTGATCCGGTCTTCGCCGGGCATGTCGGGCTCGATCAGCGGACCATCGTTCTCGATCAGCTCCGGCGAGGGCATCTCTTCGGGCGCACTCTCGGTCCGGCGGATCAGCGAGGGCATGCGCGCCAGCAGGCCGGGCTTTTCCGGCGGGCTCTGGGCCGGCACTTCCTCGGGCACCGGCGGCACATAGCTCTGCACGGCCTCGGCCGCGACGGCCTGCTGCGCGGCCCATTCCTCGGCCTCGCGCCGCTCTTCGGCGCGTTGCGCGCGGCGCTCGGCCTGACGGGCCTGAAGCGTCTGGGCCGCACTCACCGCACCATGGGCGCCCCGGCCCAGAAGTTTGAGCACCGTGACATAGACCATGATCATGCCGACCAGAAGGAACCGGCCGATGCTCTTGAGTTCCGGCACGGTAAAGCCCAGCACAAAGGCGCCGACGGCAAGGATCGCGACCCCCATGATCAGCGAGGCCAGCTTGACCACCAGCGACGAGCCCACCGGCATCGCCGTCAGCACCGAGCCCAGAACGGTATCGCCGAACAGCCCGCCAAGGCCGAAGGCATGGGTCCAGTCCGGCCCCGGCACCAACGTCGCGGCATAGACCGCCGCCAGCGCGATGGCGATCGGCACAAAGACGGCGCGGCCGGTCGCCCGGTCGGAACCCAGGTGCAGGGCAAAGCGCACACCCCAGG
Organism: Marinovum sp. E3; assembly: GCF_055755275.1. Classification (NCBI taxonomy): domain Bacteria; kingdom Pseudomonadati; phylum Pseudomonadota; class Alphaproteobacteria; order Rhodobacterales; family Roseobacteraceae; genus Marinovum; species Marinovum sp. E3. Next base: position 367,300 of record NZ_CM146908.1, on the reverse strand, counting down.
CGAGGAAGGCCACCGCGACCCCCCAGCTGCCCCAGCCGACGATCATGAACAGCGGCGCGGCAATCGAGGCCCCGGCGCGGCCCATCCAGTTCTGCACCGGCGCATCGGTGGCCGACATCCAGGACGGGTCTTCGGGGGTGTAGGAATAGATCATCGCGGCCGCCGCCAGACCCACAAGAATCAGCGCGATGCCGAAAAGCTCCTTGCCACGTTTTTCAACCGCGGCTTGCGTGTTGCTGTCGAGTAGCGGATCGCGTCCCCGTGCCTGAAAAGCCATTCTCACCTCACCTCGTACAGACAGTCGCGCAGGCGCGTGAGCCCGCGGCGCATGTCGTCTATTGGGGCCACCATGGCGACCCGTATGTATCCCTGTCCCGGATTCGCCCCGGAAACATCGCGCGACAGATAGGCGCCGGGCAAGACCCGCACCGCCGTTTCCTGCCACGCCTTCACTGCGGCCGCTTCGCCGTCATCCACCGGCAGCCAGAGGAAAAAGCCCGCCTCCGGCCCGGCATAACCCGCGACCCCGGCAAACACCTCGTCCGCCACGGCGTATTTCGCCTGATAGAGCGCGCGGTTCTCTACCACATGCGCCTCGTCGGCCCAGACCCATTCGCTCACCCGTTGCAGCGGCAGCGGCAGCGGCGCACCGGAATAGGCCCGGAGCTGCTTGACCCGCGCAATGCTCTGCGGACCGCCGGCGATGAAGCCCGAGCGCAGCCCCGGCAGGTTCGACCGCTTGGAGAGCGAGTTGATCAGGATGATCCGCTCCGGGTCGGCGCCGAGTTCGGCGGCGATTTCCAGCACGCCGGTGGGCGGCGCATCGCGGTAGATCTCGGAATAACATTCATCGGCGACGATGCGGAAATCGTATCGCTCCGCCAGCCCGATCAACGTGCGCCAGTACTCGGCGCTGGCAATCGCGCCCTGCGGATTGGCCGGCGAACAGATATAGGCCATGGCGGTGCGGTTCAGCACCTCTTCGGGCAGGCCGGCGTAATCCGGCAGATGGCCGGTCGCCGCGGTCGCCGGCACAAAGACCGGCTCGGCCGCCACCGAAATCGCCGCGATCATGTAGACCTGGTAAAACGGGTTCGGCGTCAGCACGACCGGCCGCTGGCCGTTCTTCTGCTCGGGACAGAGCGCCATGGCAGCGTTGTAGAGCCCTTCGCGCGAGCCATTAAGCGGCATCACCTGGGTCTCGGCGTCAAGCGTGACGCCATACCGCCGCCGCGCCCAATCGGCGATGGCGGCGCGCAGCTCGGGCGTGCCGTCGTTCGGGGGGTACTTGCCGAATCCGGCCAGATTATCGGCCAGCACCGCGCCGACGAAGGCGGGAAATTCATGCTGCGGCTCGCCAATGGTCATGTGCAGCACATCCTGCGCATGCGCCGGAGCCGGTGCATGAGGATCAAGAAGTGCCCGCAGACGCGGGAACGCATAGGCCGGAAGGTTCGAGAACCGTTCGGGGAACATGGGGTTACTGCTTTTTCTGCCTCGGGTGCCGGGGTCGTTGTCGCCCCGTTTGCGCCCAAGGATAAGGCAGTGCCCCGCCGCCGTCCAGAAAAAGACACGATCCGGTAAGGGTTTGTGGCATTTGCGCCAATTCCGCCCCGCAGCGGCGGTTTTCCGGCGCGCCGGGCGGCCGTGGCCGCGGCGGATTGCAGGCCGGCCGCTGTCCGGCGGAGCGCGGCGGGGTGCAAACCCGCCGCCGCCCCTACCCCAGGGCCCGTTCCGCCGCCGCGGCCAGCCGCAACAGCCTCGCCTCGGTCATCGGCGGCGCAAGCATCTGCATGCCACAGGACGGCACCCCGGTCGGCAGGCTCATCCCGCAGCCGCCCATCAGGTTGCCGATCCGGGTGTTGCGCAGGGTCAGCAGGTTCTCGGTCACATAATACTCGGCATCGCTCAACAGCCGCTCGTGATCCGGGGGCAGGTTGGCCGCCGTCGGCATCAGCACGGCGTCATATCCGGCCGTGGCCGCGAAATAAGCCGCCTTGCAGCGCTTCAGGACGTTCCCCGCCACGATCAGCGCGCTGGCCCGGGCCTCGGCGCCGCCGCGGAACCGCTCCAAGATCGGCGCGAACATTTTCTCGGGCGCGGCCTCGATCACCTCGCCCCAGGTGCCGTAGGCCTCGGGCGTGTAGAGGATGCCCGAGAGCGCCATCGCCTCGGCCACTTCCGGCACCGCGAGAGCCTCGACCCGCGCGCCGGCAGCGCGCAGCCGGTCGATGGCGCTCAGGAATGCCGCGCGCGGGGCCTCGCGCAGCCCGTCCATCGCCACCGTTTCGAGCACCGCGAAGCGCCGCCCCGCGAGCGACGCGCCGCGCAAATCGACCGGCTTGCGCCCTTCGAGCGCGGCCAGCAACAGCGCCGCATCCTCGACCGTGCGCGCCAGCGGGCCGACGCTGTCGAAGGAGGGCACCAGCGGCACCACGCCGTCGGTCGAGATCCGGCCATGGGTCGTCTTGAGGCCGACCAGATCGTTCCAGGCCGCCGGAATGCGCACCGACCCGCCAGTGTCGGAGCCGATCGCCCCGGCGGCGAGCCCATAGGCCACCGAGGTCGCCGCGCCCGAGGACGAGCCGCCCGGAACCGCGCCCTCGCCATTGACGCAGGGCGGGGTGGCGGTGATCGGGTTCAACCCGAGGCCGGAAAAGGCGAATTCGCTCATATGGGTCTTGCCGAGACAGACCAGACCGGCGGCGCCGGCCGTGCGCAAGACCTCGGCATCCCGCACCGGCACCCGCCCTTCGAGCAGCGCGCTGCCGGATTCGGTGGCCACGCCGGCAGTGTCAAAGAGATCCTTCCACGACACCGGAACCCCGTCGAGCAGCGACAGTCGCTGCCCCGTGCGGGCGCGCGCGGCCGCCGCCGCGGCTTCGGCCCTGGCGCGGGTTTCGGTCAGACGGGCATAGGTGCTGGCGCCATGCTCATGGGCGGCGATTGCCGCCAGATAGGCCTCGGTCAGCGCCTCGGGGTCGATCTCGCCCGCACCGATGCCGCGTCCCAGCTCCGCCGCCGTCATCCAAAGCCAGTCCTGCATGTCGCGCCTCCTTTTGCCCGGACGGTAGCGGCGTTGACACGCATGGACAATCCCGCCGCGCGGGTCATATTCGCGCCATGACCTATGACAGCGATATCCTGATCGTCGGCGGCGGGCTCAATGGTCCGCTTCTGGCGCTGGCAGCGGCCCGATCCGGGTTTTCCGCCACCGTGATCGACGCGCAATCGGCCCAGGCCCGGCGCGCCGACAATTTCGACGGCCGCTCCTACGCGCTGGCGCTGGCCTCGCAGCGGATGCTGGAGGCGCTGGGGCTCTGGGACAGGCTCGCCCCGGAAGCGCAGCCGATGCACGACATCAAGGTCTCGGACGGCCGCGCCGGCGAAGGGCCGTCGCCCTTCGTGCTGCATTTCGACCATCACGAGATCGAGGAAGGCCCGATGGGCTTCATGGTCGAAGACCGCCACCTGCGCCGCCGCCTGCTGGACGCCATGGCAGATGAACCCGCGATCACCCATCTGCCGGGCGAAACCGTCACCGCGCAGGAGACCGACAGCCGGCGCGCCGGCGTCACGCTGGCCTCGGGCCGCACCCTCACCGGACGGCTGCTGATCGGTTGCGACGGCCGCGCCTCGGGCACCGCCCGGCGCGCCGGCATCACCCGCACCGAACACGACTACGGCCAGACCGCGCTGGTCTGTGCCATCGGCCATGCCCGCCCGCACGATGGCTGCGCGCATCAGTTCTTCATGCCCGCCGGACCGCTGGCCATCCTGCCGCTGACCGGCAATCGCAGCTCGATCGTCTGGAGCGAGAGCCATGAACAGGCGGCAGCCATCAACGCGCTTTCCGACGCGGATTATCTCGAGATCCTGCGGCCCCGCTTCGGCGATTTCCTGGGTGAGATATCCCTTGCCGGCGCGCGGTTTTCCTATCCGCTGCGCCTGTCGCTGGCCGATGCGCTCACCGCGCCGCGCCTCGCGCTTGTCGGCGATGCCGCCCACGGCCTGCATCCGATTGCCGGACAGGGGCTGAACGCCGGCTTCCGCGACATCGCCGCCCTGGCCGAAGTGCTGACCTTGGCCGCCCGGCGCGGCGAAGACATCGCCAGTCCGCTGGTGCTCGACCGCTACGCCGCATGGCGCCGCTTCGACATCACCACGCTGGCCAGTGCGACCGATGTCTTCAACCGCCTGTTTTCCAACGACAACCCGATTTTTCGCGCCACCCGTGACATCGGCCTGGGACTGGTCAACGCGGTCCCTTCCCTGCGCCGCGGCTTCATCCGCGAGGCCGCCGGGCTGACCGGCGATGTGCCACGTCTGATGCAGGGCAAGCCGCTGTAGCGCCCCCGCGCCAGCCCCGCGCCGGCAGGGGTCTGGCCAAACCGGACCGGGGTCCCGGCGCGGCGGCCGGGACGCGGGAGGTGACAAAAGCGCTCTCCCCGCCCCGGCCCCGCGCCGGGGCCTCGCGTTCCAAGAAAATCAGCAAACGCCAGACGCGCGGCCTCAGGCCTCGCGGCCCCAATCGGCGTCCTGCATCTCCCGAAGTCGCGAAGCGGTGCGCTCGAACTCGAAGGCGCCCGAGCCCTCGAGGTAGAGGAATTCCGGCGCCGCCGCGGCGCTGGCCACCAGCTTGACCCGCGCCTCGTACAGCGCGTCCACCAGCGTCACGAAGCGTTTCGCCTCGTTGAAATTGCTGCGGCCAAGCTGCGGGATGTTCTCGAGGATCAGCACCCGCGCCGCCTCGGCCAGCGCCAGGTAATCCGCCGGCCCCAGCGGCCGGCCGCAGAGGTCATAGAAGCTTGCCCGCGCCACGCCGTTGTGAAACGCCGGGATCTCGACCTGGCGCTTGTTGACCACCAGGGTCAGCGGCGCCCCCTGCCCGCCGGTCAGGTGCTCCCAGACCTGCTCGATCTCACGCCGGGCGCGGTCGTCGGCGGGGGTGAAATAGACCTGCGCGCCCGACAGGCGGTCCTGCCGGTAGTCGCGCGGGCTGACCAACTCCCAGACCTCGAGGTTCTGCTTGATGATCTCGATGAATGGCAGAAAGAGCTGGCGGTTCAGCCCGTCCTTGTAGAGATCGTCCGGCACCCGGTTCGAGGTGGTCACCACCACCACGCCGGCGGCGAACAGGAATTCGAACAACCGGCCCACCACCATGGCGTCGGTGATATCGGTGATCTGCATCTCGTCGAAGGCGAGGCAGCGCAGCCCTTCGGCCACCTGTTTGGCCACCGGCGCCAGCGCATCCTTGGCACCGGATTGCCGGGCGGCGTGCATGCCCTTGTGAATCTCCTGCATGAAGGCGTGGAAATGCACCCGGCGGACGGCAATGTCCTGCGCCTGAAGCGCTTCGACAAAGAGATCCATGAGCATCGATTTGCCGCGCCCGACCCCGCCCCAGAGATAGAGCCCCCTGGGCGGCTCCGGCGCCTTGCGAAACAGCCCGCGCTTGACCGGCTGGGCCAGGCCGGCGCGGATGCGTTCGAATTCCGCCAGCACGGCCTGTTGGGCGTCGTCCGGCTCCAGCGTCCCTGCGACCACCCGGGCGGCATAAATGTCCTGTATCGTCATCATGAGATGCACATAACGCGCGGGACCGGCCTTGCCCAGAGCGCGCATACCGGCCCCCCCGCGGCCCCGTTCCGGCCCCCGTGCCGGAACCTCCCGGACCGCGCAGAGGGCGAGGCCCGGATCAGGCTCGGGGCGCGATCGCCCCGGGTGCATTCCGGGGCTGAATTGTATCCATCACAATTGCTGAATTGACCGGCCGTTCAGATCAGCTAATGTCGCCGGCGTTTCTCTGACGGAGGCCGCCATGCAGGCCCGCACGCCGCTTTTCACGCCCGTCCTGATTGTCGGGTGCTTCATCATGTTGCTGAGCTTTGCCATCCGGGCGAGCTTTGGCGTCTTTCAGATCCCGATTGCCGAGGAATTCGGCTGGCTCAGGGCCGAGTTTTCGCTGGCCATCGCCATCCAGAACCTGGCCTGGGGCATCGGCCAGCCGCTGTTCGGCATGGTCGGCGAGCGGCTGGGCGACCGGGTGGCGATCGTGCTGGGCGGGGTGATGTATGCGGCCGGGCTGGTGCTGTCGTCGCTGGCGGTGACGCCGGAAGCGCATCAGCTGCTCGAGGTGCTGGTGGGCTTCGGCATCGCCGGCACCGGGTTCGGCGTGATCCTCGCGGTGGTGGGCCGGGCCAGTTCAGACGAGAATCGCTCGATGAGCCTTGCCATTGCCACCGCGGCGGGCAGCGCCGGGCAGGTCTTTGGCGCGCCGGTGGCGGAATACCTGCTGGGGCTGATGTCCTGGCAGAGCGTCTTTCTGGTCTTCGCGGTGGTGATCCTCGCCGCGCTGCTGGCGCTGCCCCTGATGCGCGCATCGCAGCCCGTCAGCAAGCTCGAGCTCGAGGAAAGCATGGGCGCGATCCTGGGCCGGGCCTTTCGCGATCCGTCTTATACGCTGATCTTCCTCGGCTTTTTCTCCTGTGGGTATCAGCTGGCTTTTGTCACCGCGCATTTTCCGGCGCTGGTGACCGAGATGAGCCGCCCCGTCCTGCCCGGCGGCGTGTTGTACAATATCGGCATCACCACCACGTCGGCGCTGGGGGCCTGGGCGATTTCGCTGATCGGTCTGGCCAATATCGCCGGCACTCTGGCCGCCGGCTACCTCGGCAAGCGCTACTCCAAGAAATACCTGCTGGCCGGCATCTATGCCGCCCGGACAATCGTTGCGGCGGCCTTCATCATGTTTCCGATCACCCCGGCGACGGTGCTGCTGTTTTCGGTTTCCATGGGCGCGCTTTGGCTGGCGACGGTGCCGCTGACCTCGGGGCTGATCGCGCATCTCTACGGGCTGCGCTACATGGGCACGCTTTACGGCATCGTCTTTTTCAGCCACCAGCTCGGCAGTTTCCTCGGCGTCTGGCTGGGCGGCCGGATGTATGACCTTTACGGCGATTACACCATGGTCTGGTGGATCGGCGTCGGTGTCGGGGCGTTTTCGGCGGTGGTGCATCTGCCGGTCAAGGAAAACCGGCCGCTGCCGGTCGCGGCCTGAGCGCAGGCCGCGCGCTGCACCCCTAGCCGTCGGACCATTGATCGAGGATATGCTGCGCCGTCATCAGGTCGAGATGCGCGCCACCGCCGTTCTTGAACACGGTGATCTCGTCCTCGCGCTGCCGGGTCATCGCTTCGGGCTGATAGAAATCGGCCAACAGGTCCTTTCGGGCAATCGCCCCTGACTTCAGCGGAATCGCGATCTCGCCGATATGCCCGATGGTGGTGTCGAAACTGTCGACAAAGACCCGCCCGCGTTGCAGCGCCGCGTCATCGACCTCGCGCATGTCGGCACGGTAGGCGCCGATCAGGTTGAGGTGCTGGCCCGGCTGCAACCAGTCACCACGGATCACCGGCTCGGTGGCCATGGTGGCAGAGACCACGATGTCCGCCGCCCGCACCGCCGCCTCGAGTTCCCCGGCCACCGCCATGCCGGGGCAGTCGGCCGCCAGCGCCTCGGCCTTGGCGCGGGTGCGGTTCCAGACCGTGAAGCGGGCATCCGGAAACCCGGCGCCAAAGGCCTCGAACAACGAGCGCGCCACCGTGCCCGCGCCGACGATCAGCACGTTGCGCGCATCTTTGCGCGCCAGCCGCAGGGCGCCGAGCAGCGAATCCCCGGCGGTCTTCCATTTGGTCACAAGGTGGAAATCCACCATCGCCTTGAGTACCCCGGTGCGGTCGTCGAACAGGCTGACCGCACCGTTGATCGTGGGCAGACCGGCCTCGGTATTGCCGGGGTGGATCGTCGCCGTCTTGACCAATGCGCCCAGCCCGTCGATCCAGGCGGCGCGGCTCAGAAGCGTATCGCCGCCGCGCCGCAGGAAGGTGTCGCCGATCTCGGCCTCGGGCAGCCTGTGGCCCGCCGCCAGCGCCTCGGTCAGTCGCAGCCAGTCAAGCCGCGCCTCGCCCTCGTCGAATCCGATGATAGGAATGCTCATTCCGCCTCCTCTTTTTCCAACAGTCCCTCGGCCACCAGCCGGTCGGCCCAGCCCTCCACACCCTCGAAGTGATGCACCTGCCAACCGCGCGATTGCGCCATGGCGATATTGTCGGCCCGGTCGTCGACAAAGAGCAGCCCGGCCGGTGCCACGCCACAGGTGCTCTCGAGCAGCTCGTAGATGCGCGGCTCGGGCTTGATCGCGCCGATATGGCCCGAGATGTAGCGCTGATCGAACTCGGTCAGGAACGGGTAATGGGCGCAGGCGATGTCAAAGGTCGCGCGGCCGAAATTCGACAGGGCAAACACCGGCACGCCCCGCGCCCGCAGCGCCCGCAGCAGCCGCACAGACCGGTCGATGGCGGGGCTGGCCATCTCGATCCAGTTGTCATGCCAACAGGCGATATCCTCGGCCCAGCCGGGATGATCCGCCGCCAGCGCCGAAACCGAGGCAGCGAAATCGACGCCCCTGTCGACCTCGTCGTTCATCGCCAGGAGCGGCACCTCGGAAAACAGCTGCCTGCGCCGCTCGGCCCCGAGCCGCGCATCGAAGAAACGCTCGGGGTTCCACTCGATCAGCACGTTGCCAATGTCGAAAACGACGGCCTCGACCGGCATCAGACGCCCTCCACGGTCTGGATCACCCCGGCCTCGATACCGCGGCGGCTCTTGATCACGTGGTTGACGCGGCGCAGCGCGGCCGGATGCGCCGGATCGAGCACGCCCAACCGGATCAGCAGCTGCGCCATCATCGCCTCGCTGGCGCGGGTAGCGCCATCGGCGATCTTGAGCGCAATGCCGAGGCCCTGCCGCGGCAGGATCGCGGTATAGACGCCATCGGCGCCGGTCTTGATCGCCACGCCGTCCATGGCGCGCATCAGCTCGGTGCAGGCGCGGGTTTCGCCGGCCACCAGCTCGGGGTGCTCATGCATCGCCGACACCAGCCGGGCGGCGGCCCGGCTCTGGGTGTCACTGCGCTGATGGGCGCTGGCAAACCAGGCCATGGCGCGGGCGACGCCCTGCAACGAGGCGGCGAAATTCGGCGCCGAACAGCCGTCGATACCATAGCCCGGGCTGGTCTCGCCGGTGACCTCCTCATAGGCTGCCAGAACGGCGCGCTGAACCGGGTGATCGGGCAGGACGTATTCGGGACCGCCGCCGAGATGCTTGTTGAGCATCAGGAAGCCGCAATGCTTGCCGGAACAATTGTTGTGCACCTGGCAGGGCCGCGCATCGGCCTTGATCAGCTCGGCCTGCGCCGGCCGGTCGTCGGGCCATTGCGGGCCGCAGCGCAGGTCGTCCTCGCCCAACCCCAGGCTCTCGAGCCAGGCCCTGGCGAGGTCGGTGTGGATCGCGGCGCCATCGTGGCTGGCACAGACCAGCGCCAGCCGGCGGCTGTCGAGATCGTCCCCGGCGCCACTGCTCAGGAGCGGCAGCGCCTGGATCATCTTGATCGAGGAGCGCGGCAGGATCACCGCCTCGGGGTCGCCCCAGGCCTCGGTGATCTCGCCGCCGGCATCACAGATCACGGCATGCCCGTGATGCAGGCTTTCAAGGAAGGGACCGCGTCGTATTTCGACCAGCGGGACAGCGGCGGCATGGGGATTTGGGGTCATCAAACACCGTTCAAATATTGGCGATTTTCTGCCAACGGGCCTTTCGCCCGTCGCACCTTTGACGCTAATGTGCTTTTGTCGAGAAGAAAACGGCCGCGTGGCAAACCCGAAGCAAAATCACGGGGCAGCGCGGCCTTGTTATTGTAGTTGAGGCTAGGACAGCTTGGAGGCTGGACATATGATTCTTCCCTTTGCCCGCAGCATGGCCGCCGTGATCGCACTGGCGGCGGCAACGGCCGTGGCAGCGCAGCAGGAAAGCACCAATCGCGTCGCGGCCCAGACGGATTGGAGCGTCTTCACCGAGGACGATCCCAAGGAATGCTGGGCGGTGACACGGCCCAAGGAAACGGTGAACACCCGCGACGGCCGGGTGGTGGCGGTGCGGCGGGGCGATATCCTGTTGTTTGCCTTCTTCCGTCCCGAGGCCGGGGTGAACACGCCGCAGATCACCTTTACCGGCGGCTATCCCTTTGCCAGCGGTTCGACGGTAACCGTCGATATCGACGGCACCGAGTTCGAGATGTTCACCGAGGGTGAATGGGCCTGGGCGGCGTCGCCGAGCGACGATGCCAAGATCGTGACGGCGATGAAGCGGGGCTCGGCGGCGGTGCTGACCGCACGCTCGTCGCGCGGGACGGTCACCAAGGACACCTTCTCGCTTCTGGGGTTCACCGCGATGATCGAGGATGCCGAAAACCGCTGCGCCGGCTGATCGGCCTGCGCCCTGACCGGGGCGCTTTGGTGGGCGACTTGTCGCAAAGGGGCGGGAATCCTTTTGATTCCGCGCCCGAATCCTATATGTGGGGCACTTCTTTCGGAAAATGAGCCGCTGACATGACCGCGCCGATCACCCAGGATGTGATGACCATCCCCCGCAAGCTGCCCGAAGGCGGCAAGACCAACCTCGTTGGCCTGACCCGTGACGCCATGCGCGACGCGCTGCTGGCGATCGGCACGCCCGAGAAGCAGGCAAAGATGCGCGTGGGCCAGATCTGGCAGTGGATCTACCAGTGGGGCGTGCGCGACTTCGACGCCATGACCAATCTGTCGAAGGCCTACCGCGCTGAGCTGGCAGAGCATTTCAGCATCGATGTGCCCAAACTGGTGTCAAAGAACGTCAGCGCCGACGGCACCCGGAAATACCTGGTGCGGATTGCCGGCGGCCACGAGGTCGAGGTGGTCTATATCCCCGAGGCCGATCGCGGGACGCTCTGCATTTCCAGCCAGGTGGGTTGCACGCTGACCTGCTCCTTCTGTCACACCGGCACCCAGAAACTGGTGCGCAACCTGACCGCCGGCGAGATCATCGGCCAGGTCATGCTGGCGCGTGACGACCTGGGGGAATGGCCGGAAAAGGGCGCACCCAAGAACGAAACGCGGCTGCTGAGCAACATCGTGCTGATGGGCATGGGCGAGCCGCTCTACAATTTCGAGAACGTGCGCGACGCGATGAAAATCGCCATGGACGCCGAGGGCATCCAGCTCTCGCGCCGTCGCATCACGCTCTCGACCTCCGGCGTGGTGCCCGAGATCGCGCGCACGGCCGAGGAGATCGGCTGCCTGCTGGCGGTCAGCTTCCACGCCACCACCGACGAGACCCGCAACAAGCTGGTGCCGATCAACAAGCGCTGGAACATCGAAGAGCTGCTGGGCGCGCTGCGCGACTATCCGCGTCTGTCGAACTCCGAGCGGATCACCTTTGAATATGTCATGCTGAAAGGCGTGAACGACAGCGATGCCGACGCCCGCCGGCTCGTCAAGCTGATCCAGGGCATTCCGGCCAAGATCAACCTGATCCCGTTCAACGAATGGCCCGGCTCGCCCTACGAGCGCTCGGACTGGGAGCGGATCGAGAAATTCGCCGATATCGTGCACAAGGCCGGCTATGCCAGCCCGATCCGCACACCGCGGGGCGAAGACATCATGGCGGCCTGCGGCCAGCTGAAATCCGCCACCGAACGAGCGCGCAAGTCGCGCAAGGAGATCGCGGCGGAAACCGGCCTCTGAGCGCAACCGTCCCGGGCCTGACCCGGGACCTCCTGGCGGCCGGCGAGGCCCCGGTTCAGGCCCGGGGCGGGGGTTCAGCGATCACACGCCACGCGCGCCTGACAGGCGCGCCGCCCCACCCAGCCCTGCAATCGCTACCGCACCGGCGCAAACAGCGCATCCTGCAAGGTGCAATCGCGCACCACGTCGCGCCCGCAGGGCACCGGCTCCATCTCCAGCGACAGGCAGATCCGCGCTTCCTGGATACGCCCGTCGCGGCAGGTCACGGTGATCCCGTCTGCTTCGAGCGCCGGGTTGTCCTTGAGAAAGGCCTCCTCCACCACCGCCGCCGGCAGCCGCACAGGGCGGTCGAGTTTGCGAAACACCTCCGGCCGCACCACCGCCTCGTAAGCCGCACGCGAGGCCTCGAAATAGCCCGCCGCCGAGAGCCCTGAACAGCTGCCGTGTTTCTTCCACTGGTGCCAGGCGAGCCCGGCCGTGCCCATGATATCGCTCATGTCGCGGGTCATCGCCCGCGATGGCGGGCGCTCGGCCGTCGGGCAATAGGCCGGCCAGCCGCGCTGGTACTGTGGCCAGAGACCATGCAACGTCCAGCCAAAGTCGTGACGCGGATCACATTGCTCAGACCCCTTGGCATCGCCCTCGATCTCGCACCAGTTCGGCGACCAGCTCAGCGCCAGCACCCAATAGTCGAAATCGCCGGCTTTCTCGCCATCGGCCCGGGCCATCAGCGGCAGGCAGAGCACCGCGCACAGAGCAATCACACGCATTTTTACTTCCCTTTCGCGGTTTGCGGCACTATAAGCCTCCGAAGTTCCCCGACAATGGAAACCGTTCCGGCAGAGACCGGGACAGCCCAATCCAGGCGACGGGAGAGTTTTGTTTTCAAGGAGACCGCCGCATGGCCAAACTGCTGCACCCCAAGGCAACCGCCGTCTGGCTGGTGGACAACACCACGCTGACCTTCAAGCAGATCGCCGATTTCACCGGCATGCATGAGCTCGAGGTTCAGGGCATCGCCGACGGCGATGTCGCCGCCGGTGTCAAGGGCTTCGACCCGATTGCCAACAACCAGCTGACCCAGGCCGACATCGACAAGGCCGAGGCCAACCCGCTGGCCAAGCTGAAGCTCAAGTTCAATCCCGCAGCCCACGACGAGGACAAGCGCCGGGGCCCGCGCTACACGCCGCTTTCGAAGCGTCAGGACCGGCCGAACTCGATCCTCTGGCTGGTGAAATTCCACCCCGAGCTGGCCGACAGCCAGATCGCCAAGCTGGTGGGCACCACCAAGCCGACGATCCAGTCGATCCGCGAGCGCACCCACTGGAACATCGCCAACATGCAGCCGATCGATCCGGTGGCGCTGGGGCTCTGCAAGCAGACCGAGCTTGACGCCGCCGTGCAGAAGGCGGCCAAGAAACGCGCCGCCGAAGGCGAGGCGATGTCGGACGACGAGCGCCGCAAGCTGCTCTCGACCGAGCAGAGCCTTGAAATGGCGCCCGAGCCGCGCATGCCGACCGCCATCGAGGGGCTGGAAACCTTTTCGTTGTCCGACAGTGACGACGACGAGGAAGAGGACAACCGCGACATCCGCGATGCCGACAGCTTCTTCAACCTGCCCGGCGGAGATGACGACGAAGACGAACAGCCCTGAGCCCGCTCAGACAATCCGCTCAGACAAGACCCCGGCAGCCCATCTGCCGGGGTCTTTCTTTGCCCGGCGGTCATCACGGTTGATAACGTCACCGCAAGCGGCCGCCCTGGCCTCTGGTGGCGCGGCGGACACCCGCACATCTGTCACTGACCGGCGCCCCGGACGGGCCCGGCAGGATCACAGGATCAGGACAGACAAGGGACACCATGACCAAGAAGATCACCAGCACCGCGACACATCTTGCCCTAGCCGGGCTTGCCGGCGAACTCAGCTTCGAGGCTTATGCCTGGCTGATATCGCCTTCGCTCTTCGGCGTGCAGCTTGAACCGGCCAATCTGGTCATCGGCCTGACGCGGATGGCCAGCGGGGTGCAGGTGCCTTATGCGGCGGCCTTTGCCGTGCATGTGCTGATCGGAGTGTTCGGATTTGCTGCCACGGTCTGGGCGGTCAAGCGGCTCTCTGGCGTCGGCCATGCGGCCGCCGGTCTCGGCGCCGGGGTCCTGCTCTGGTTCGTGGCGCAGGGCATCCTCGCGCCGGCGATGGGGCGCAGCTTCATGATGGGGTTCGGCGCCTACACGCAATCGTCCTTTGTCGGTCACGTCGGCATGGCGCTGTTCATCGGGCTGGTCTGGCAATGGCTCGCCCGAGCCCGCAGCAACGTGCCCGAGACGGCCTGAACCGGAAAACGGCGCCTGCCCGGACAGGTCCGGCAGGCGCCCGCCCCGGCTAGAGCTTGCCGGCGAGGTGCAGGTCGAGATCCTCGAGCCGGTCCTGCCCCCAGAACCGCTGCTCGCCCACCACGTAGAAGGGCGAGCCGAAGACCCCGGCCTCGATTGCCGCCTCGAGGTTGGCGGCATAGGTCTCGGCACCGGTCAGCAGCCCGCTGTCGGCCAGCCCCGGATCAAAGCCCGCCTGTTCCAGAAGGTCGCGGATGACGTCATCCTGCGCGATATCGCGATCCTCGGCCCAGACCGCGCGGGGGAAGCTGTGCGCCAGCGCCCCCAGATCGCCGCCACCGGCATTCTGCGCCGCGATCAGCGCATAAGATGACGGCGCCATGTTGGTGGGAAAATGCGCCGGCTTGAGGTTGAGCGGCTTGCCCAACCGCTTGGCGCGGCGCTCCATGTCCTGCAAACGGTAGACCTGCCGATTGGGGTGGCGGTCCTTGGGCGGGGTGCCGCCGGTGCGGGCGAAACAGGCCATGATATCGAACGGCCGGTAGGTGATGCTGGCGCCATGGCGGGCGGCGATCGCCTCGAGCTCGGTGCCGGCGAGATAGGTGAAAGGCGAGATTGTCGCCAGATAGTAGTCAATTTGTGTCATGTCGCGCTGTCCCCTGACAGTTGGGTTTTGCGGACCGTAACCGCGTGCTAAGCGAAGTCAACGTCACGAATCCTTTACTTTTCTTGCCCGGGATCTCACTCACATGCCGCAGCTCGTCGAACCTAAACTCATGTCCGGCAACGCCAATTTGCCACTGGCCCGCTCGATCGCCCGCCGGATGTCGATGCATCGCGGCATCAATGTCGATCTGGTGAATGCCCGCGTCGAGCGGTTCAATGATCAGGAAGTTTACGTCGAAGTCTACGAAAACGTGCGCGGCGAAGACATGTTTATCATCCAGCCGACATCGAACCCGGCGAATGACAACCTGATGGAACTCCTGATCATGGCCGATGCGCTGAAGCGGTCGTCGGCGGCGCGGATCACCGCCGTGATCCCCTATTTCGGCTATGCCCGCCAGGACCGCCGGTCCAAGGCCCGCACCCCGATCAGTGCCAAGCTGGTGGCCAACATGATCGTCGAGGCCGGCATCGAGCGGGTTCTGACGATGGACCTGCACGCCGCCCAGATCCAGGGCTTCTTCGACATTCCCGTCGACAACCTCTATGCCAGCCCGGTCTTTGCGCTGGACATCAAGAACCAGTTCAAGGGCAAGCTCAACGACATCATGGTGGTCTCGCCCGACGTCGGCGGCGTGGCCCGCGCCCGGGAACTGGCCAAGCGGATCAACGCGCCGCTGTCGATTGTCGACAAGCGCCGCGAAAAGGCCGGCGAAGTGGCCGAAATGACGGTGATCGGCGACGTCAAAGGCAAGAAATGCATCATCGTCGATGACATCTGCGACACCGCCGGCACGCTGTGCAAGGCCGCCGAAGTGCTGATCGAGGCCGGTGCCACCGAGGTGCATTCCTATATCTCGCACGGCGTCCTGTCCGGCCCGGCGGTCGAGCGGATTTCGAAATCGGTGATGAAATCGCTGGTCATCACCGATTCCATCGAGGCCACCGAGGCGGTGAAAAAGACCAAGAACATCCGCATCGTCCCCACGGCCCCGGTGTTTGCCCAGGCGATCCTGAACATCTGGAACGGCACTTCGGTTTCGTCGCTGTTCGATCACGAGACGCTGGAGCCGATCTACGAAGGCATTCTCTGAGCCGGAACCGCGGGTCGTCGTTTCCTTTTCGCGCCGGGGCACTAAGCTTTCTGGCATGAGTGACGCGACACCCGCCTTTGCCCCCCTGCCCCGCGCCGATGCCGCCGATGGCAGCCCCCGCCGTGTCGGGGTCGAGATCGAGTTGGGCGGACTGTCCGAGGCGCGGGTGGCAAAGATCGCGCAACAGGCCTTTGGCGGCACGCTCGCCCGGGGCAGCGGCCCGTCCTGGAAACTGGAAGACAGCCCGGTCGGCGCGCTCGATATCTATCTCGACACCTCGCTGCGCAAATCCGAGAAAAGCGCGCTGCGCGACGCGGCGATGGCCCTGGGCCGCGATATCATCCCGGTCGAAATCGTCACCGAACCGCTCGATCTTGACGGGCTGGCCCGGCTCAACAGGCTTCTGCCGCACCTGCGCGATGGCGGCGCGCGCGGCAGCAGCGCCGGGCTGGTGCTGGGCTTTGGCGTGCATTTCAACGTTCAGATCGCCTCGGACAGCATGGAGGACATCCGCCGCCCGCTGACCGCCTATGCCCTGCTCGAAGACTGGCTGCGCGCCGCCATGCCGATCGACGACACCCGCCGCATCCTGCCGTTCACCGCGCCCTACCCCACGACCTTCGTGCGCGCGCTTCTGGCGCTCCCCGAGAACGCGCCGCTCGCCGAGCTGGTCGATCTCTATGTCCAACACAATCCGACCCGGAATCGCGGGCTCGACATGCTTCCGCTGTTCAAGCATCTCGCCCCCGACCACCTGGCCAGCGTCCAGACCGAAGCCACCTCGGCCCGGCCCACCTTTCATTTCCGGTTGCCCGATTGTCGCATCGA
Source organism: Marinovum sp. E3 (assembly GCF_055755275.1). Lineage (NCBI taxonomy): Bacteria > Pseudomonadati > Pseudomonadota > Alphaproteobacteria > Rhodobacterales > Roseobacteraceae > Marinovum > Marinovum sp. E3. Next base: position 350,759 of record NZ_CM146908.1, on the reverse strand, counting down.
CGAACCCGACTGGTCGCTGCTGACCGAATGGCAGCGCTGGCTGCTGGTCGAAAGGCTGGCCGAAGACCCGCGCCTGCTGGCCGCCATGGGTCGGGTCTGGCAGGCGGCGCACGGGCCGGTCACCCTGTCGCGCCGCACCTGGGCGCAGCGCTGCGGCGACCTGCTGATCGGCGCCGGTCTGGCCGAGGAGCCGATTGCATGAACCGACCGCTGATCGGAGTGACCACCTCGCGCCGCTCGGGATGGCGGATCTTTCCTCTGGTCGCGCTCAACGTGTGGCTGGCGGGCGGCCGGGCGACCCGTTGGGTGGCCGGCCGCGATGCCGATATCGACAGGGTCGACGGCATCATCATCGGCGGCGGCGACGATATCTCGCCCGACCTCTACGGCGGCCGGCTGGTCACGTCGGCCCGGCTCGACCCGGACCGCGACGCGCTGGAGCGACGGCTGGTCTGCGCGGCGTTCGAGCATGACAAACCGGTGCTCGGCATCTGCCGCGGCTCGCAAATGCTGAACGTGGCGCTTGGCGGTACGCTGCATCAGGACGCCTATGGCGTCTATACCGCCTCCAAACGGGTCTGGACCATCCTGCCGCGCAAGACGGTGAAAATCTGCGCCGAGACCCGGCTGGCCGGGGTCTCGGGCCTGAAACCGATGCAGATCAACGCCCTGCATTCGCAGGCGGTGGACACCCTGGGCGCAGGGCTGCAAGTGGCCGCCCGCGATCTCGGCGGCATGGTGCAGGCGGTCGAGCGCATCGCCGATCCCTTCGCGCTTGGCGTGCAATGGCACCCCGAACACCTGTTCTACGCCCGAAGGCAGCGGGCGATTTTTCGCGCCCTGGTCACCGCCGCCCGCGCGCGTCACGAGCATCGCGGCCAGATCGAGGACGTGCGGCGCGAGGTCGAGATGGTCACCGAGTAGCTTACCGGCTTCACCTTCGCTCGCACATTCGCTAGACCGAGCCGGACCCAATACGACAGCGGAAGAAGCCCCATGGCACTGGACAAGACATTCGACGCGAACTCCGCCGAAACGCGGATCTACGAGGCTTGGGAAAAGATCGGCGCCTTCCGCGCCGGGGCCAACGCCAAGGACGGCGCCTCGACCTATGCGATCATGATCCCGCCGCCGAATGTTACCGGCGTGCTGCACATGGGCCATGCCTTCAACAACACCTTGCAGGACATCCTGATCCGCTGGAAGCGCATGCAGGGCTATGACACGCTCTGGCAGCCCGGCACCGACCACGCCGGCATCGCCACGCAGATGGTGGTGGAACGCAAGCTCGCCGAGGAAGGCAAGCCGCCGCGCCGCGACTGGGACCGCGAGGATTTCACCGCCGAGATCTGGAAGTGGAAGAAGACCTCGGGCAACACCATCTTCCAGCAGTTGAAGCGCCTCGGCGCCTCCTGCGACTGGGACCGCGCGGCCTTTACCATGTCGGGCGCGCCGAATGCGCCCAAGGGCGAAGAGGGCAATTTCCACGACGCGGTGATCAAGGTCTTTGTCGACATGTACGACAAGGGGCTGATCTATCGAGGCAAGCGGCTGGTCAACTGGGATCCGCATTTCGAGACCGCGATCTCGGACCTCGAGGTCGAGAACATCGAGACCCCGGGCCACATGTGGCACTTCAAGTATCCGCTGGCCGGCGGCGAGACCTATGAATACGTCGAGAAGGACGAAGACGGCAACGTCACCCTGCGCGAGACCCGCGACTATATCTCGATCGCCACCACCCGGCCGGAAACCATGCTGGGTGACGGTGCGGTCGCGGTGCACCCGTCGGACGCGCGGTATGCGCCGATCGTCGGCAAGCTCTGCGAAATCCCCGTCGGGCCGAAAGAGCACCGCCGGCTGATCCCGATCATCACCGACGAATACCCCGATCCCGATTTCGGCTCGGGCGCGGTCAAGATCACCGGCGCGCATGATTTCAACGACTACCAGGTGGCGAAACGCGGGCATATCCCGATGTACCGCTTGATGGACACCCGGGGGCGGATGCGCGACGACGGCGACCCCTACGAGGAGGCGTCAGAGATTGCCATCGAGGTTGCCACCGGCGACCGCACGCTGAGCGAATCCGAGGCCGATGCCATCAACCTGGTGCCGGACGATCTGCGCGGGCTGGACCGGTTCGAGGCGCGCAAGCGGGTGGTGCAACAGATCACCGAGGAAGGCCTCGCGGTCATGGTCCCGGCCCCGCCGAACGAGGATGGCGAGACCTGTTTCGACGGCGGCATGATGCCCTATGTCGAGAACAAACCGATCATGCAGCCCTTCGGCGACCGCTCGAAAGTGGTGATCGAGCCGATGCTGACCGACCAATGGTTCGTTGACACCGCCAAGATCGTTGGCCCGGCGCTCGACGCGGTGCGCGATGGCACCGTCAGGATCCTGCCTGAAAGCGGCGAAAAGACCTATTTCAACTGGCTCGAGAACATCGAGCCCTGGTGCATCTCGCGCCAGCTCTGGTGGGGGCACCAGATCCCTGTCTGGCACACCCCGGGCCTCGGCGACAAATGGCGCTCTTTCTGCGCCGCCACCGAGGAAGAGGCGCTGGCGCAGATGCACGCGACCTTTGGCGACGACGCCGAATTCCTCCTGGTCGAGGACGAGAAAGCCGCCGTCGACCTGCTGGCCGAGACCATTCGCACCGATCCCGACCTGACCGGCGTCGACCAGCGCCACCGGCCGCAGGCGATCCCGGTGTTCCGCGACCCGGACGTGCTCGACACCTGGTTCTCGTCGGGCCTCTGGCCGATCGGCACCCTGGGCTGGCCCGAGGACACCGAGGCGCTGCGCAAATACTTCCCGACCTCGACGCTGATCACCGGCCAGGACATCATCTTCTTCTGGGTCGCCCGGATGATGATGATGCAGCTCGCCGTGGTGGATGAAATCCCCTTCGACACCGTCTACCTGCACGGCCTGGTGCGCGACGCCAAGGGCAAGAAGATGTCGAAGAGCACCGGCAACGTGGTCGATCCGCTGGACATCGTCGAGGAATATGGCGCCGATGCCCTGCGTTTCACCAATGCCGCCATGGCCTCGCTCGGCGGCGTGCTCAAGCTCGACATGCAAAGGATCGCCGGCTACCGCAACTTTGGCACCAAGCTCTGGAACGCCGCCCGCTTTGCCGAGATGAACGACGCCACCGGCTCGGACGGGGTGGTCCCTGAAGCTTCGGCCATGGTCAACAAGTGGATTATCGGCGAGACCGCCCGGGTCCGCGAGGTAGTGGATCAGGCGCTCGAAGACTTCCGCTTCAACGACGCCGCCCAGGCGCTTTATGCCTTTGTTTGGGGCAAGGTCTGCGACTGGTACGTCGAATTCTCCAAGCCGCTGCTGCTTGACGGGGACGACGCGACCAAGGCCGAGACGCAGAAGGTCATGGGCTGGGTCATCGACCAATGCCTGATCCTGCTGCATCCAATCATGCCCTTCATCACCGAAGAGCTCTGGGGCACCCTGGCCGAGCGGCAGAAGATGCTGGTACATGCCGACTGGCCGACCTATGGCAGCGGCCTTATCGACCCCGAGGCCGACCGCGAGATGAACTGGGTGATCGAGGTGATCGAGACCACCCGCTCGGTCCGCGCCCAGATGCATGTGCCGGCCGGCCTGCATGTGCCGATGCTGGTGACCGAGATGGACAACCTCGCCCGCGACGCCTGGGCGCGCAACGACACGCTGATCAAACGCCTGGCGCGGATCGACAGTCTGAGCGCCGTCGAAGGCTTCCCCAAGGGCTGCGCCACCCTGCCGGTCAGCGGCGCCACCTTTGGCCTGCCCCTGGCCGAGATCATCGATGTCGATGCTGAAAGGGCGCGGCTGGAAAAGACCCTCGGCAAGCTCGCCAAGGAGCTCGGCGGGCTGCGCGGCCGGCTGAACAACCCGAAATTCGCGCAGAGCGCGCCGGACGAGGTGGTCGAGGAAACCCGCGCCAACCTTGCCGCCCGCGAAGAGGAAGAAGCCAAGCTCAAGGATGCGCTCGCCCGGTTGAGCGAGCTCTGAGCGAGGAATTGCGAAACAGGGGGCGGACGGTCGCTCGCTCCCTGGCTTCGGGGCGGCATCGCGTCCCGCGCCAAACCGCCCCGGACCTGATCCTGGGCCTCACCGCCAGCTTGCCCGCCCTTTTCGCCCGTCAGCCCGTCAATTGCACGTCGATGGTGGCGTCGAGCGAGCTGGCCAGCGACAGGAAGCGCGCCTCCGCCACTTCGCCGTAGAGCGGCCAGGCACCCTCGGACAGCCGCAGGCTCAGCACCCGTTTCTTGGGCCGCCAGCCCAGCTCGCCGATGTGGCCGCCCTCCGACATCCAGAGCATCGCCCCGAACCGCATCGCCTTGCCGAGAATCTCGGCCTCGCGCTGCTCTTTCTCCTCGAGAATGGGAAACAGATCCTCGAACCGGGTGCCGGAACGCTTGTTCTTGTAACGGTGCAGCAGCGCCAGCCCCAGGAACACCCGTTCCCAGTGGCTGAGCCCGCCCAGGTTGGCGCGGGTGGCATTGTCGAAACAGGTCTCGGCGCGATAGTCGGGATGCGCCCGCCAGCTCACGTCATGCAACAGGCAGGCAGCCTGCACCAGCCGCAGCTTGGCCGGTTTGGCATTGGCAAAGAGCGGCAGGATGAATTCATAGAGATCGCGGCCAAAGCCCGGCAGCCGCGCATCCTTGGCCTCGGCAAAGAGACACGCCTCGATCAGCGGATCGCGGTCGCGCAGCTGCTGCGGCATCTGCTCATAAAGCAGCCCCTCGCGGATGCCATAGCTCGACACCGCGATATCCTTGGGGCGGAAGGTCTGCACCAGCCGTTTCAGCACCTCGACCGCATAGGGCACCAGCGCCATCCGCGACGACGAAAGGCCGCAAAGGCTGCGCAGTTCCTCCAGATCCCAGCCGGCGATGTATTTCGCCGTCTCGCGTACCGCGCTGGTGGTCATGCGGTATTCGTGCTGCACATGCAGCGGATAGCCGCGCCGCTCCATGTCGATCCGGGCAATCGCGCGCCACGAGCCGCCGACAAGGAACAGCCGGTTCGACTGCGGCCCCATGCGGGTGTGCAGGTCTTCCATCACCGACTTGATCTGCGCCTTGCGGCCCTTGGCACCGCCCTTGACGTCGCGCAGCTTCAGCGGCCCGAGCGGCGATGTCACCCGCTTGCCGACAACGCCATCGTTGATCTCGGCCAGTTCCATCGACGAGCCGCCGATATCGCAGACCAGCCCGTAAGAGCCCGGCCAGCCCAGCAGCACCCCCTGCGCCGACAGCCGCGCCTCTTCCTCGCCGTCGATGACATGGATTTTCAGCCCGGTTTCGCGCAGCACCTGGTCGCAGAAATCCGGCCCGTCCTGCGCATCGCGCACCGCGGCGGTGGCGACGGCGGTCAGCGGCGGCAGATCCATGCCGCGGGCGAGATACTGGAACCGGCGCAGAGCCGAAAGCGCCCGACGGCGGCCTTCGGGGTTCAGCGCCCCCGATTCCGCCATGCCGGCGCCCAGCCCGCACATGATCTTTTCGTTGTAGAAATACGCCGGTGAACGCGCGGCGCCGTCAAACACCACCAACCGGACCGAGTTCGACCCGATATCGACCACCCCGACGCGCGCCAGGCGGCGGGCGCTGGGATCGTCGAACAGGGCGCGGCCGAAAGGCCCGTGATCCTGACCGGAACCTTCGCGTGATACGTCCATGATATTCCCCGGCGTTTTCCCCATATGGCCCAGCATGCGGGCTGCGGTCAACGCCGGGGCGGGGTTTTCTCTGTCGCTCGGCCGGTCAGAAACCCGGTCAGAAAACCTGACGCCGCGGCAACCGGAACGCTGCGCCTGCCGGGTGTCGATCCGGGCGTCTGCGGCGGTGCTCCGGGGGCCGGCGGAGGGCCCGCCGCCGGGGTCGCGGGCACCGGCCCGGGCCGCCGGCGCGGGCGGCGACGGCGCATCGCCACGAAGATCGCCAGCAGGATCACCAGCGCCAGCACCAGCGAGATCCCGGCCACGACCAAGGCCGCGCCGGGGCCACCGAGGCTCGGCTCAAGCGCCAGAAAGAGACCGATGCAGGCAAAGGTCAGGGTGATCCCGAGAAATGCCACCACCAGCAACCCGGCCGCCAGCCCCAGGGCAGCTTGCCGGATGATCCTGCGGGACTTGAGCGCCAGGAACTCCGTCACCAGATGCATCAACCCGCCCCCGAGGCTCATTTCCGCCCCAGAAGCCCCGACAGGATGACCCCGGCTGCAAAGGCCAGTCCGACCGTCGCCAGCGGGTTGGAGCGGATGTGCTCTTCGGTCATCTGCCGCATCCGCGCGCCTTCATTGCGAGCCTGATCATAGAGCGCCCGCGCCTCGGCCGAGAGATGCTCGATCTCGGTGCCGGCGCGGTCGACGCCGGATTGCACCTGCTCGCGCACGGTGCCGCCCGCCATGGTGGCGAGAGTTTCGATGTCGCGGCGCGCGACTTCGAGTTGCTGTTCGAGTTCTTCCTTGGTGGCCATGTCTTTCTCCGCTGCAAAAGTGCGGCACCGTGATTGGCACCGCCCCTGTGATCCTGTGGTTCGGGGTGGGCCCGGCTGGCCGTCCCCTAGCTGAGCTTTGCATCGGCCCCGTGCCCCGAAAGGCAGGCAGCGCCGGCGCCAGGATAACCGCCCAGACACACGCCGGGTTCCCCGGCGATCAGACCTCGTCACGCCTGACCGCGCATATCCGCGCCACTCGGGGCAGTCATCTCCTTGCTGCGGAGGTAGGCCGGCGCCCGAACCGGTCAAGGCGGGCCAGCCCGGCGCCTGCGGTTTTGCAGAACAGGCAGGGGCCTCTTGGTTGTCGGCCGGCGGCAAGGCCCGGGCCAGACAGGAGTTTTCGCTTTTAGCGGGAAATGATTTCTAGGGTGACGCCGCAGAGATGCACCTGATAGCTTGCAGGAATCGCAGTGCTACAAGGAGCCTTGCAATGGCATTTTTCGATCCACTATTCAATTTGATCAATGACTTGACCTGGGGCTGGGCTCTGGTTCCCATTCTGGTGGTCTTTGGCGGATTTTTCACCATCGCCAGCGGTTTTATCCAGTTCCGCTTCTTCCGCCGGATGTTCGGCGTTCTGACCGGCGACGACGAATCTTCCGATCCCTCCAAGATCAGCGCACGTGAGGCGCTTTTCGTTTCGGTCGGCGGCCGGGTCGGCGGCGGCAATATCGCCGGCGTCGCCGTGGCGATCTCGCTCGGGGGGCCGGGCGCGGTGTTCTGGATGTGGATGATCGCACTGGTCGGCATGTGCACCTCGCTGATCGAATCCTCGCTCGCCCAGCTTTACAAACGCACAACGCCCGAGGGCAATTACCGTGGCGGTCCGGCGCGCACTATCCTGTATGGCCTGGGCGTGCAATACCGCTGGCTGGCGGTGGTTTATGCGGTCTGCCTGATTGCCTCTTTCGCCTTTGGCTTCAACGCGTTCCAGGGCAACACCGTGGCTGGCGCTGCGCTCGACAGCATGGAAATTCCGCGGATGTACACCGGCATCGCGCTGGCCATCTTCACCGGCTTCATCATCTATGGCGGCATTCACCGCATCGCCAAGGCCGCCGACGTGATCATCCCGATCATGGCATTGAGCTATATCGCCATGGCGCTGATCGTCATCGTGCTCAACATCACCAGCCTGCCGGCGGTGATCTGGGACATCGTCGCCAATGCGCTCGGCTTCCGCGAGGCGGTGGCGGGCGGCATGGGCGCCGCGCTGGCCCAGGGTTTGCGGCGCGGGCTGTTCTCGAACGAGGCCGGCCTGGGCTCGGCCCCGAACGTGGCGGCCACGGCCTATGTCAAGCACCCGGTGAGCCAGGGCATCGTACAGAGCCTGTCGGTCTTTATCGACACGATGATCATCTGCTCCTGCACCGCCTTCGTGATCCTGCTCAGCGATGTCTATCAGCCCGGCGCGGAAAGCGTTGACGGCGTGGCGCTGACCCAGCAGTCGCTGGTCGATCATGTGGGCGCCTGGTCGCAGTATTTCCTGACCTTCGCGATCCTGCTCTTTGCCTTTTCGTCGATCATGTACAATTACTACCTCGGCGAAAACGCCCTGACCTTCATGACCGGCAATCCGATGGCGGTGCATGTGCTGCGGGCGGCGATCGTGGCCATCGTCTTTCTCGGCGCGGTGGCGCCCGGGGCGACGGCGGTCTTTGCCTTCTCGGATCCGATGATGGGCATTCTGGCGGTGGTCAACCTGATGGCGCTGATGATGCTGTTTCCGGTGGCGCTGCGGATTATCACCGATTTCCGCGACCAGTTGAAACAGGGCATCGTCAAGCCGGTCTTCGACCCGGCGAAGTTCCCCGATCTCGACACCGATCCGAGCGCCTGGCCGGACGCCCCCGCCGCGCAGGCGGCGCCGGCCGGCTCCCGGCCCGCCCCGGCGGAATAACCCGATGCGATCCGGGCCGGCGCGGGCGGACCTGCGCCGGCCTTTTCATACCTGCCATGCGGTGACCGCATGACACCGCATGACAAATTTGACAAATCGCTCCCGGCTTCGGACAAGTCCCCTGTCTTTCCAAAAACCGCGAGACCGACATGACCGCCTCCGAGACCGCGCCCGCCACCTCCCCCATCGGCAGCTTCGAGAAATGGCTCTCTCTCTGGGTCGCGCTGGCGCTTGGCGCGGGGCTGGCGCTGGGCAGCCTTGTGCCCGGCCTGTTCCAGCTTCTGGCGGCGGCCGAGGTTGCGCGGGTCAATCTGGTGATCGCGGTGCTGATCTGGGCGATGGTCTATCCGATGATGGTCGGCGTCGATTTCGGCGCCCTGGGCCAGATCGGCGACCGGCCCAAGGGGCTGGTGGTGACGCTGGTGGTGAACTGGCTGATCAAGCCCTTCACCATGGCCGGGCTTGGCGTGCTGTTCTTTCACTATGTCTTTGCCGGGCTGATCCCGCCCGAGGATGCCCAGGCCTATCTTGCCGGGGTGATCCTTCTGGGGGCGGCGCCCTGTACCGCGATGGTCTTTGTCTGGTCGGAACTCACCCGGGGCGATCCGACCTATACGCTGGTGCAGGTGAGCCTGAACGACGTGGTGATGATCTTTGCCTATGCCCCGATCGTCGCCGTGCTGCTGGGCGTCACCGACATCCCGGTGCCCTGGGAGACGCTGCTGCTGTCGGTCGGGCTTTACGTGGTGATCCCGCTGGCGGCCGGCATGCTGACCCGGCAGGCCCTGGTACGGCGCGGCGGCGAGGCGGCGGTCGAGGCGTTCAAGGCACGGGTCAAGCCGGGATCGGTGATCGGGCTGCTTCTGACGGTGGTGCTGCTCTTTGGCTTTCAGGGCCACGTCATCCTCGACCGGCCGCTGGTGATCGCGATGATCGCGGTGCCGCTGCTGATCCAGACCTACGGCATCTTTGTCATTGCTTATGGCGCGGCGATTGCCTGGAAGCTGCCGTTCAACGTCGCCGCGCCCTGCGCGATGATCGCCACCTCGAATTTCTTCGAGCTTTCGGTGGCGGTGGCGATCAGCCTGTTTGGCCTTGGTTCCGGCGCGGCGCTGGCGACGGTGGTCGGCGTGCTGGTGGAAGTGCCGGTGATGCTGTCGCTGGTGGCCGTGGCGAACCGGACGCGGCACTGGTTTCCGGGGTAGGCGGAGCGGAAAAGCTGCCGTACGCCCTCAGTCCTCGGTATGGGTCAGCACCGGCACATCCGACGCCCCGGCGGAACCGCGACCGGAAAGCGACGGGTTTTCCATGAAGAACCGGTGGCAATTGAAGGCAAATTCGCCCTCCGACAGAACCGGGCGGTGAAACGTCCCGTCCGGTCGCATCACCCAGCTCTGCGCCACGTCCGCGAGGTTGGCGGCCATGATCTGTTCGGTGATCTGCGCCTTGACGGTGGGGTTCTTCGCTTCCACCAGCGTCTCGATCCGACGGTTGAGATTGCGGCCCATCCAGTCGGCCGAAGACAGGAACACGCGGCTTTTCTCGGACGGCAGCCCGCCGCCATTGCCGAAACAGACAATGCGTGAATGCTCGAGGAACCGGCCGACGATGCTCTTGACCCTAATGTTCTCGCTCAGACCGGCCACCCCGGGCTTCAGCCCGCAGATCCCCCGGATCACAAGGCTGATCTTCACACCCGCCTGGCTGGCGGCATAAAGCGCGTCGATGATATCGGGCTCGATCACCGAATTCATCTTGGCCCAGATCGCCGCCGGCTTGCCCTGACGCGCATGCGCCGCCTCGGCCTCGATCATCGCCAGCAGGTCGGTCTTCATGTCATGCGGCGAGATCGAGATGTTGCGCAGGTCGAGCGGCCTTGCGTAGCCCGAAACGTAATTGAACACCTTGGTGGCATCGAGGCCAAGATCGGTGTCGCAGGTGAAGAAGCTGAGATCGGTGTAGATGCGGGCGGTGATCGGGTGGTAATTGCCGGTGCCGTAATGGGTATAGGTCACCAGATCCTTGCCCTCGCGCCGCACCACGGTGGAGATCTTGGCGTGGGTCTTCCATTCGAGAAAGCCATAGACCACATGCGCGCCCGACCGTTCCAGCCGCCGCGACTGGCGGATATTGGCGGCCTCGTCAAAGCGCGCCTTGAGTTCGACCAGCGCGGTGACCGATTTGCCGTCCTCGGCGGCCTCGCAGAGCGCCCCGACGATGGGCGAATTCTTCGAGGTGCGATAGAGCGTCTGCTTGATCGCCACGACGTCGGGATCGCGCGCCGCCTGTTGCAGAAAGCGCACCACCATGTCGAAGGTCTCGTAGGGATGATGCAGCAGCATGTCCTTCCGGCGGATCGCGGCGAACATGTCGCCATCGTGGTCCTGCACCCGTTCCGGCACGCGGGGCGTGAACGATGGCCAGAGCAGGTCCGGCCGGCTGTCGAGCACCAGCTCGCGCAGGTCGGCGACCCCCAACATACCGTCGAGCTCGATGATCTCGTCGTCATGCACATGCAGCTCGCGTTTGACCACATCGAGCAGCCGTTGCGGCGCCCCGCGCGACACGGTGAGCCGCACCACCTCGCCGCGACGGCGGCGCTTCAGCGCCACCTCGAATTCGCGCACCAGGTCTTCGGCCTCGTCCTCGACCTCGAGATCGCTGTCGCGCAGCACCCGGAAGAGGAAATGCGCCTTGAGCCGGTAACCGGGAAACAGGCTCTCGGTGTGCAGCAGCAGAAGCTGCTCCAGCGGCAGGAAGCGGTGTGTGCCATCGGGTGACGGCAGGCTGACAAACCGATCGGTCTGATGCGGGATCGGCAGCAGCGCCTTGAGCACCCGGCCATCGGAAACCCGCTCCAACTCGAGCGCGAGGCTGTAGCCGGTGTTGGGAATGAAGGGAAAGGGATGCGCCGGATCGATCGCCAGCGGCGACAGGATCGGAAAGACCTGCCGCAGGAACACGGTATCAAGGTGCTGCTTGTCGGAGAACTTGAGATCGACACGGTCGACGATCTCGATCCCCTGACCCTCCATTTCGCGGCGCAGCGCGGCCCAGGTCTCCTGTTGCGACGCCATCAGCCGGCGGGCATCCTCGCGGATCTGCACCAGCTGCTGTGCCGGGGTCAGCCCGTCATGCGAGGGCGCGGTATGGCCCTCCTTTTCAAGTTCCCGCAGGCCTGCGACCCGAACGGTGAAGAATTCATCGAGATTGGCAGCCGAGATCGACAGGAAGCGCAGCCGCTCCAGCAGCGGCACGCGCGGATTGCCGGCCTCTTCCAGCACGCGCCAGTTGAAGCCCAGCCAGCTCATCTCGCGGTTGACGAAACGGCCCGGCCCATCAAGGGCGTCTTCGGTCAGGGCCATGGACTCGGGAAAATCGGAATTGAGAAAATCGGCTTGTGTCATGGCGGGATCATCGGGCAGATCACGCGGCGCTTCCAGCCTTAATTCAACCTCTTGAGGCGCCCGGCAATCATTCTTCGCTGTCGTTCAGCCCAGCGACGGCGCGGCGCGCCATTTCGCGGCTCATCGGCTTGCCGGTGCCCATCGCCATGTCGTCGAGCGTCGCCACGATCTTGCGCGCGACGTCGAAAGACCGCGGCGCGTGGCGCACGAGATAGGGGATCACATCGGGGTTGGGGCTGATTTGGCGGTCGGCGAACAGCTTGCCCAAGACCGCCCCCAAAAGCTCGTCATCGGGCGGGTTGAGCGAGATCACCTGCGTGCCCTGCACCCGGCTCTTGAGATCGGGCAGTTCGAGCGACCAATAGGCCGGCTCGAGCGTGGTGGTCAGAAGCAGCGCATGCCCCTCGGCCAGCACCAGATTGTGCAGGTGGAACATATGCGCCTCGGCGTCCTCGTTGCCGGCCGCGCTCTCGGCATCCTCGATGCAGAGCGGCGCCTGCGCCAGTTCGGCGACATTGACGTCGGGCAGGTCGACGGCGCGGATGATGCGCGCGCCCGACATCTCGGCCCAGACATGTGCCAGATGGGTCTTGCCGCTGCCATGCGCGCCCTTGAGCACCAGCTTGCGGTTGGGCCAGTCGCGCCAGGCGTCGATCATGCTCAGCGCCACGGCATTGGCCGGCGAGACGTAAAAATCCTCGCGTCCCAGCGCAGGCCGCGCCGTCAGATCGAACTTCAGTTGTCGCGTCATCAAAAATGCCTCGTGATCCAAAGGCCTAGTCATCAGACACCCCCCGGTACAATCGGCTGTCAAGATACTGCCGTGTGGCGAACCTGGCAATCACGCCCAGCGCCGCCGCGACCGGCACCGCAACCAGCATACCTACGAATCCGAACAGCGACCCGAAAACGCTTAGCGCCAGGAGGAGCCAGACCGGGTGTAATCCCACCGAGTCGCCTACCAGCTTGGGCGTCAGGAAATTGCCCTCAATTACTTGGCCTACAACAAAAATTAGCGCAACCGCGGCAATTTGCAACCAATCCCCCCAAAATTGGAACAGCGCCAGCCCCACGGCGAGCGCCCCGCCGACCAAGGCGCCGACGTAGGGGATGAAGGTGATCAGCCCGGCAATGAAGCCCACGATCAGCCCGAATTGCAGCCCCGCCAGCATCAGCGCCACGGCGTAATAGGTGCCGAGGATCAGGCAGACCATCCCCATGCCACGGATGAAACTGGCCAGCGTCCTGTCGATATCACGCGCCAGTTGACGGATCACCGGCGCATGATCGCGCGGCAGCAGATCGTCGATCCGGGCAACCATGCGATCCCAATCGACCAGCAGATAGACCGAGACAACCGGCACGATGACAAAGAGCAGCACCACGTTGATGATCGAGGCGGCGGAAGACAGTACTGTTTCCAAGAACTTGCCGCCATATTCCTGCACCCGCTCACCGATCGAGACCAGCGACTGCCTGACGGCGGATTCGGAATCCACCAGATCGGGAAAGCGCGAGACCAGGAAATCCTTGAGATTGGTAAAGAGCTGGGGCGCGATATTGACCAGATCCGCCGCCTGCCGCACCAGCGTCGGCACCACCAGCAGCGAGAGCAGCACAAAGACCACCAACGCCAGTACCGTAATGACCGCGACCGAGGCCGCCCGGCTCAGCCCGGCCCGCTCCAGCCGGTCGGCCACCGGATCGAGCAGATAGGCAATCGCCCCCCCGAGCACGAAGGGCAGGAGCACATCGCCCAGAAACCAGAGCACGACGGAAAAAACCACCGCCGCGACGCCCCAATATTTGAATTGTTCCCGTACCGGCAGGGCCATGTGGGCTTCCCCTTTAGTTTATCGATACATCGCCCGTCGCGAAGAGGGTTGCAAGAGCGACGGGGCGGGCGCGAAGCGGTGCGGCACGGGGAAAACGCCGCTTGCGCCAGCAGATTGCGGGGGAATGGGCGGTGCGGGGCCCCTGCCCCTTGCCATCGCTGCGCCCATGGCTCAAAACCGCTGCCAACCCCGGATTGCCAAAGGTCACGCGATGCGTCTCTCCCGCTACTTTCTTCCCGTCCTCAAGGAAAACCCCGCCGAGGCGCAGATCGTCAGCCACCGGCTGATGCTGCGGGCCGGCATGATCAAGCAGGCCAGCGCCGGGATTTATTCCTGGCTGCCGCTGGGCTTCAAGGTGCTGCGCAAGATCGAGCAGATCATCCACGAGGAACAGGCCCGCGCCGGCCATATCGCCATGCTGATGCCGACGATCCAGTCGGCCGAGCTCTGGCGTGAAAGCGGGCGTTATGACGATTACGGCGAAGAGATGCTGCGCATCCGCGACCGGCACGACCGCGACATTCTCTTTACCCCCACCGCCGAAGAGCTGATCACCGACATCTTCCGCGCCCATGTCGGCAGCTACAAGGATCTGCCGCTGACGCTCTATCAGATCCAATGGAAGTTCCGTGACGAGATCCGCCCGCGGTTCGGCGTGATGCGCGGCCGCGAGTTCCTGATGAAAGACGGCTACAACTTCGACCTCACCAAGGAAGACGCGCTGCATGCCTACAACCGCCACCTGGTGAGCTATCTGCGCACCTATGAACGCATGGGCCTGCAAGCCATCCCGATGCGCGCCGACTCCGGTCCGATCGGTGGCGACGACACCCATGAATTCCTGGTGCTGGCCGAGACTGGCGAGTCGGAGGTGTTTTACGACAGCGAGATCACCGATCTGAAATTCGGTGACCGCGAGATCGATTTCGACGATCACGCCGCCTGTCAGGCGGTGCTCGAGGAGTTCACCTCGCGCTATGCCCGCACCGACGAGACCCATGACGAGGCGCTTTTCAACCAGGTGCCCGAAGCGCGCCGCCGCACCGCGCGCGGCATCGAGGTCGGCCAGATCTTCTATTTCGGCACCAAGTATTCCGATGCCATGGGCGCGACCGTCACCGATGACGCCGGCACCAAGGTGCCGGTGCACATGGGCAGCCACGGCATCGGCGTCTCGCGCCTCCTGGGCGCGATCATCGAGGCCAGCCACGACGACAAGGGCATCATCTGGCCCGAGGGCGTGACGCCGTTCCACTGCGGCATCGTCAACCTCAAGCAGGGCGACGGTGAGGCCGACGCCGCCTGCGAGGCGCTTTACGCCTCGCTCAAGGCGCTGGGTCTCGACCCGCTCTACGACGACCGCAAGGAACGCGCCGGGGCGAAATTCGCCACGATGGACCTGATCGGCCTGCCCTGGCGGATCACCGTCGGACCGCGCGGGCTCAAGAACGGCGTGGTGGAACTGACCTCGCGCCGCACCGGCGAAAGCGAGGACCTGCCCCCCGAAGAGGCGGTCAAGCGCATCGCGGCGATTTACGCCGGCGCCGTCTGAGCACGACGAACAGTGAGGCGCCGCATCCCGGCGCCTCGCGGTTCCTGAGACCTTCCGACCACTGACGCGACCGCTGCGCAGCTTGCAGGGTAGAGGCCCCTATGCTTGATATCTTGGCCATTACCGGCGTGATCTTCGTGCTGATCGGCATCGGGTTTCTGTCGGTCCGGCTTGGCGTTTTCACCTCGACCGATATGGACGCGCTGGGCAAGTTCGTGATCAACCTCGCCTTGCCCGCGCTGATCCTGCGCGCTGTCTCGACCCGCCCCTTGGGCGAGATCGCCAACCTGGGCTACCTCGGCGCGGTGTTGTTCGGTTCGCTGGCGGTGTTTGCGCTGGGCTATCTCTGGACGCGGCGCGTCACCGGTGGAACGGTGCGGCAAAGCACCTTCGCCGCGATGGGGATGTCCTGCGCCAACAGCGGCTTCATCGGCTATCCCATCCTTCTGATGGCGCTGCCAGAGGTGGCGGCGACGGCGCTTGCCCTGAACATGATCGTCGAAAACCTTGTCATGATCCCGCTTGTCCTTGTGATGGCCGAACGGGCGGCGGGCGGTGATCTGACGGGCGGCAGACTGGTGCGGAAGATCGCCGCAAGGCTGGCGCGCAATCCCATCCTCATTGCCCTGGTGCTGGGGTTGGCGATCTCGGCATCGGGCATCACCCTGCCGGTGCTGATCGATCGCCCGATCGACATCCTCGCCTCCGCCAGTGCCGCGGTCTCGCTGGCGGTGATCGGCGGTTCGGTGGCCGCGCTGCGCCTGCGCACGGCGAGGGCATCGGTGTTTCACGTCGTGGCGGGCAAGTTGCTCGGCCATCCGGCGGCGGTGGCCCTGGGCCTGCTCCTCATGGCGGCACTGGGTCAGCGCGTGAGCGATCCTCTGCTGGCATCGGCTGCGGTGATCTTGGCCGCAACGCCGGCGATGGCCATCTATCCGATCCTGGCACAACGGTATGGTGACGACCGCAATGCCTCCCTGGCGATGCTGGTGATGACCGCCCTGTCATTTCTCACCATCAGCGCGATGCTGGCCATCGCGCTGCCCTGATGCGCGAGGAACGGCGCCGGGCCGCACTGCACCCCGCCTGCAACACCACGGACCCCGGTGTCGACCCACCGCATTGCCCCGCCCCCGCCGATCCGCTACGCCTCTGATACCCTTCCCAGCCAAGGCCAAGTCTCATGAGCCGTATCATCGCGATTGACCTGGACGACGCCAACCTGCCGCCCCCCACCCCGGAGGTCGAACAGGAACGCAAGGTGGCGCTCTTCGATCTGATGGAGCAGAACTCCTTTGCCCTGCCCGCCCGCGAGGGCGCGGCGGTCCCGCCCGGGCCCTACCGGCTGACGCTCTGCATCCGCGACAAGCGGCTGGTCTTCGACCTGAACACCGAGGATCATCAGAAGGCGGCAGAATTTCACCTGTCGCTCAGCCCTTTCCGGCAGGTGGTCAAGGATTACTTCCACATCTGCAAAAGCTACTTCGATGCGGTCAAGAAGCTGCCCGCCAGCCAAATCGAAACCATCGACATGGCCCGCCGGGGCATCCACAACGAAGGCGCGCGCATCCTTCAGGAAAGGCTCGAGGGCAAGGCCGAGCTCGACAATGACACCGCGCGCCGGCTGTTCACGCTGATCTGTGTCCTGCACTTCGGGGCCTGACCTGGTGACGCGCCCGCTGCCGCAATCCATCCTCTTCTGCTGCGATCACAACGCCGTCCGCTCACCGATGGCCGAGGGCATCATGAAGAAATTCTACGGGCTCCAGACCTATGTGCAGTCGGTCGGCGTGCGCAACGATCTGGAGATCGACGGATTTGCCATCGCCGTCTGCCAGGAAATCGGGGTGGAACTCGACCGCCACCGCTCGCGCAGCTTTGACGAGCTGGAGCAGATGGGCGAGGCGCTGTCCTCTTTCGATCTGGTGGTCGCGCTCTCGCCCGCCAGCCAGCACCGGGCGCTGGAGCTGACCCGGTTTTTCCATCTGACGGTGGATTACTGGCCGATCATGGACCCGACCGCCCAGGGCGACACACGCGAAGCCAAGCTCGCCGCCTATCGCCAGACCCGCGATCAGATCGTCAACCAGCTCAAGGCCGATTGGGGCTCGGTCAGAGCATGACGCAGCTGCGGGTACTGACCGGCGCGGCGTTGGATGCGGCGCTCGACGATGTGGCCCGGCTGCGCATCGCCGTGTTTCGCGACTGGCCCTATCTCTATGACGGCGATCCGGCCTACGAGGCCGCTTATCTCGAGAGTTACCGCAACTCGGACCGCGCGATCCTTGTCGGCGCCTTTGACGGCACGCGGCTGATCGGCGCCGCCACCGGCACGCCGCTGGAGGACCACGCCGAGGAATTCCGGGCGGTGGCCGCCGCCCTGCCGGTGCCCCTGGCGCGCATCTTCTATTGCGCCGAGAGCGTATTGCTGCCCGCGTATCGCGGCCGCGGCATCGGCCATGCCTTTTTTGACCGGCGCGAGCGCTTTGCCCGGGCACAGGGCTTTGACCACGCGCTGTTCTGCGCCGTGCGCCGGCCCGACGATCACCCCCTGCGGCCGGCGGGGTATCGCCCGCTCGACGGCTTCTGGCGCAAGCGTGGTTATGCGCCCGTGGCGGGGGCCGAGGCCTGGCTGGAATGGCAGGATATCGATCGGCCCGAGGCCACCGAAAAACCCTTGCAGGTCTGGATGCGCGCGCTCTGAGCCCTATATGTCATACGACATTTGCAGCGATGAAAGCCGCATCATGAAACAGATCGCCACCGCCACCATGCTTGCCACCTGTCTCGCCCTGCCGGCCGCCGCGCAGGAGGAGTCGGAGGACAATTACAACCTGATGGAAGAAGGCGCCAAGCTGTTCTTTCGCGGGCTGATGGACGAAATGGAACCGACGCTGCGCGAGCTCGAGGGCTTCGCCCGCGAGATCGAGCCCAACCTGCGCAGCTTTGTCCGCGAAATGGGCCCGGCGCTGCGGGATCTGATGGCCGAGGTCGAGGACTGGAGCGCCTATCACCCGCCCGAGATTCTGCCCAACGGCGACATCATCATCCGCCGCAAGACCCCGCAAGAGATGCTTGACGCGCCGGTGACCGGCGACACCGAGATCGAGCTTTAGGTCGTGACCAGGCGCCGGCGGCGGAACAGCCGCCGCAGCACCGACAGCGCCGCACCGACCAGCAGAAGCCCGGTCAGATAGCCGACACCGGCAAAGGTGACGCCCTCGAAGGTGGTGGGCACCGCCGGTTTGTACGCCTGCCAGGCGCGTTCGGCGATGCCGCTGTCGGTCATCCGCGTGGCGAAATAGGCGCGGGTGAAGGGCCCGGCGCCCTCGAGCGCAGCCAGATCCGCCGAAAGCTTCTGATGCCGCGCAATGGTCGCCGCCATTGTCGCGGCCCGCGCCCGTGCCAGCGATCCGCCGCGCGAGAGCTGCGACAGCGCCTCGTCGCGGTTCAGCCCGACGTCGGAAGCATCCGCATCGAAGTCTTCCACCACGCGCGCCAATTCGTCCACCGCGCCGCCCAGCCGCTGGGCATATTGCTGCGAGAATTCGGGGAATTGCGACAGGCCCACCGCGCCGGCGATCCCCCCCGCGAGACTCAGGGCTTTTGCAAACATGGCCTGTCCTGTCGGTTCTGCTCGGCCCAACCATAAGGCGCGCCATCGCGCCCGATCAAGCCCGGCTTACAGCAGGTCGCGCACCCGCTCGGGCGGACGGCAGAGGCGCACGCCTTTCGGGCTGCACACCAGCGGCCGTTCGACCAGCTCGGGATGGGCCACCATGGCGTCGAGGATCGTCTCGTCGCTGGTGCCCTCATCGAGCAGGCCCAGCTCCCGGGCCGGGCCGCGAGCGCTGCGCAGGGCGTCACGCGGGCGCAGATCGGCCACTGCGAACAGCGCCTGAAGCTGCGGCCGGGTCCAGCCGGTCCCGAGGTAGCGCACCACGGTCGGCTCCTGTCCGGCGGCGCGGATCAGATCAAGCGTGGCGCGGGACTTGGAGCAATTGGGATTGTGAAAGATGACAATCGCCATGGCTTATCCGTTCAGCTTGCGCAGCCGCGCGGTGACCGAGAGACCATGCGCCTCAAGGCTCTCGGATTTCGCCAGCACCTCGGCCGCCGGGCCAAAGGCGCGCAGGGCGTCGGGCGACATCTTTGACAGGGTGGTGCGCTTCATGAAATCGAGCACCGATAGCCCTGAGGAAAACCGCGCCGAACGGGCGGTGGGCAGCACGTGGTTCGGGCCGCCGACGTAATCGCCGATCGCCTCGGGCGTCCACTGGCCGAGAAAGATCGCGCCGGCGTGGCGGATTTTCCCGCTCAGCGCCTCCGGGTCGGCGACGCAAAGCTCGAGGTGTTCAGGCGCGATGCGGTCCGACAGCTCGGCGGCTTCGTCGAGGTCGGCAACGGTGATCACGGCGCCGAAGTCGCGCCAGCTGGCGCCGGCAATGGCGCGGCGCTCCAGCGTTTCGAGGCGTTTTTCCACTGCCTCGGCCACCGCACGGCCGAACTCCGCGTCATCGGTGATCAGCAGCGATTGCGCGCTCTCGTCGTGCTCGGCCTGGCTCATCAGGTCGAGCGCGATCCAGTCGGGGTCGTTGTCGCGGTCGGCGATCACCAGAATCTCGGAGGGGCCGGCGATCATGTCGATGCCCACCTTGCCGAAGACCCGGCGCTTGGCGGCAGCGACAAAGGCATTGCCGGGGCCGGTGATCTTGTCGACCGGGGCAATGGTCTCGGTGCCATAGGCCAGCGCGGCAATCGCCTGGGCACCGCCGATGCGATAGACCTCGTCGACCCCGGCGATCCGCGCGGCCAGCAGAACCAGCGGGTTCACCACGCCATCCGGCGTCGGCACGGTGATCGCCAGCCGGTCGACACCGGCGACCTTGGCCGGGATCGCGTTCATCAGCACCGAAGAGGGATAAGAGGCCAGCCCGCCGGGCACATAGAGGCCCGCCGCCGAGACGGCGGTCCAGCGCCAGCCGAGCGTGGCGCCCTCGGGATCGGTCCATTGCTGATCGTCGGGCAATTGGCGCACGTGATAGGCGCGGATCCGCTCGGCGGCGGTTTCCAGCGCCTGACGCTCGGCGTCGGGCACCTTGGCGCACTGCGCCGCGATCTCCTCTGCGGTAAAGGCCATGCCCGCGGGGTCGAGCGTCAGCCGGTCAAAGCGCTCGGTCAGCTCGACCACCGCCCGGTCGCCCCGGCGCCGGACGTCGGCGATGATCCTGGCGACGGTATCGTCGACATCGGGGCTGTCTTCACGCTTGGCGCTCAGCAGGGCGCGGAACTTGGCCTCGAAATCGGGCGCTGAGGTCGACAGAAAGACGGGCATGGCGGGCTCCTGATGGCTCCCGCGAGACATAGACCGCCGGGGGGAAAGGCTCAAGCCGGGGTCAGACCGGCTGCCAGTTCATGTGGGTGAACGCCTCGCGGAAGGCAAAGCGTTCGAGATGGCGGTCGATCACGTTGCGGCCGCGTTCGCGGGTATCCTCGTCAGAGCCGGGAATCTCGATGCGCAGCTCGGCGTCGTCGGCACTCAGGCGCACCTCGCCAAAGGGAAATTCGATCGCGCCGCGAGTGGTGTCGAAGCTGGCCGGCACCTTGTGGGCAAAGTGCTTGCAGAGCTGCTGGAGGTATTTCGAGGCATTGGGGGTCTCAAAGGTGCCGGTCTGGGGCATGGGCATATCCTGACAATTTCAATAAGGATCATGTAGCGTGGCGACCCGCAGGTTTCAAGCCATCCCCGCCGCGGCCCGCGCGCCGGGGCCTCGCGGTTTGTCTCAGGCGGCCCCGGAACCGGGTCAGATTATTCCCGGTCCTCCGCCTCACAGCACCCGGATTACTTCCTTGCCCACCGACAGCACATAGCCGCGCCGGGCGATGTTCTTGACCAGCAGCGCGCTGACCAGCTGATTGCCCAGCCCGTCACGCAGGCGCTTGATTCGCGTGGCACCGGCCGCCTCTTCGCAATCGGCCTCCGAGCGGCCGGAAATCATCGCCTCGATCTGCGCTCCGGTCAGCACCTCTTCATCCATCCGCGCCTCGGCCAGAACGCACAGCGTCTCGATCGCGGCATCGGTCAGCCGGAAGCCCATGTTGTTGAGATAGACGGTCTTTTCATCGCGGCTGATCAGCAGCGATGAGACCTGGATGCCGGAATGCTCGATCTGCGCCATGCGCCGGTTGAGCGTGACCAGCATCACCAGAAACACCAGGGTGGCGATCAACAGGCTGGCGGCAAAGACCAGCAGCACAAAGATCACCATGCGATACGACGTCAGAGTTTCGGAAAAAGCGGTGCCGGACAGCGCGAGGATCTCCAGCAGCTTGATCTCGGCCGCGCTGGTCAGCGCGTCGTTCTCGACAAAGATGCGCTCGACCCGGGCGTTGAAGGCATTGGCATCCGGCAGGGTCATGAACAGGAAAACCGCCGCCAGCGCCAGAATCGCCACCACGGCGCCGATGCCCCATTGCACCAGCCGGCTTCCCGAACGGCGCAGCTCTGCGGCGGTGGTGTCGGTCTCGATCAAATCTGTCTCCGGATCCTGGCCGCGACATGACGCATGAAGCCGCGCCCGGCGTCAACCGGCCTCACTCCTGCCGCACCGAGAGCACCTTGAGCAGCGTCCGCCCCTGTTCGGCGAGTTGGGCCTGCAATTGCGCCTCGGCGTTCTCTCGCGTGCAGGCGCCGCGGATCGGGGTGATGTCATAGACCAGCTCGAGCGGGTTGTCGCGCTTGGCCTTGTACTCGGCCAGGCAGGCGGCGCCGGCCCAGGCGGGCGTCAGGCCGACAGTGGCCGCAAGGGCGATAGAAGCAAGGGTTTTCCTCATCTCTCCAAGCTGCGCGCTTTGGCGGTGTTTTTCAATAACAACAGGGGTTTTCACGGGGCGTTATCCGATAACAGCCCCCTGTTATTGCCTCTCTGGCCGGCTCGACCCCAAGCTTTTATCATCGCTGGTCCGATGCCGGTCATCCCCCGATGCGGACCCTGATGAAACGAAGAGGTGCCGTAGAAAGGAAATTCCGATGTCGCGTAAAGTCATACCCAGCCTGGTGGCCGCCGCCCTGGCCCTGACCAGCCTGTCCGCCGCCCCCGCCGCTGCCGACCACAGGCACAACCTCAACCGGTTCATTGCCGGCGCCGGGACGATCCTGCTGCTCAACGAGTTCTCCAGAGGCGGAAGCGCCAATGTCTATCGTGACAATCGCGACACTGACCGGGGCTACACCAACCGCGGGTACTCGCATCGCGGCGACAAGGACCGTGGCTTCAAACGGGGCCGCGCGCCGCTGCCCGGCTATTGCCTGAGGCGCATCCGAACCCACCAGGGCCCGGTCCGCATGTTCGGCAACCGCTGCCTGCAACGCAATTACAGCCAGGCCGACTGGCTGCCGCGCGCCTGCCGGATGCAGGTGCGGGTCTGGCGCAACGGCCACAAGGTCACCCGCGTGGGCTATCACCCGCGCTGTCTCCGCAACCGCGGATACCGGGTCGCCGGACGTCGATAAAGCCCGGTCATGGTCGCACGCGATCGGGCCAAGGTGCAGGACAAAGCCCCTGCGACCTGCACCGCGCCGGGGCGCTCCTTAGGGGGCGCCCCGGTCCGTTTCCGGCACCGGCTGCGCCGGCGGCAACCTTTCCGCAACCAATTCCTGTCATGCCTGCACCTGCAAGGACGGTAGGACACAGGGCGAACCGATGGTCACACAGGCACTCGAGGTCTATGACGCCAATCTGATGACCGTTGTCACCAGTGCGGGCACCTCGCTGCCGGTCGGCAGTGCAATCCTCAACCTCTCGGATATCCCTCGCGGAACGGTCTTTGTCTTTGCCGGCGGCACGCCCGAGACCGTGACGCTCGAAGATGTCAGCCGCGATACCACCGTGCTCGAGGATGACCAGACCTCAAAACACACGATCATCGATGGTGGTACCCTGATCGCCAGCGGCACCGGTGTCGCGGCGGAATCGCTGATCACCATGCAGCAATATGACGCCAGCGGCACCCCGATCGGCGATCCCTTCACGCTCACCGTGTTTTCGCAGAACGGGATCGATCAGGACGTCTGGGCATTCCAGTCCGACGTGCCGCTGGAGCCCGGCGGATATTATCGCCCGACCGGCGGCAACCTCATCGGCAGCGCCACCTATGCGCAGACCGTCTGTTATGCCGAAGGCACGCGGATCGACACGCCCCGGGGCCGCCGCCGCATCGAAGAGCTTGCGGTGGGCGACCTGGTCAGCACGCTGGATCACGGGCCGGCGCGTATCCTCTGGTGCCATAGCGAGGATCGGGCGCTGGCGCACCCGGCAGAGGATTCCACACCGGTGCTGATCGCCGCCGGCGCGCTTGGTCCCGACCGGCCGGCGCAGGATCTCACCGTATCGCCGCAGCACCGCCTGCTGGTCGGCGGGCGCAGGCAACTGGCCGGCCTGCCGATCCGCGAGGCGCTGGCCCCGGCCAAGGCGCTCACCGGGCTGCCCGGCATCCGCCCGATGTGCGGCAAACGCCGGATCCGCTGGCATCATTTCGCCTGCGCCCGGCACGGCATCGTCACCGCCAATGGCTGCCTCTCCGAATCGGTGCTGCTCGGGCCGATGGTGCTGGCCACGCTCGCCCCGCAGGAGCGGCGGGCGGTCGTGCAGGCCTTTGCCGGCGCAGTCGGCCCGGTGCTGAACGGCCCGCCAGCGCGCGACTGCCTGACGGTCCGGCGCACGCGTTGCCTTGTTTCGGAGTGGACAGCGGGGCGCAAGGCCCGCGGCGCCACCCTGGCCGACTGGGATCGCGACCTTCTGCGCGAGCCGCGGGTGGCCGAAACCACCCGCCGGCGCGGCTGAGTTCGGCCAGAATCGGGCCGCGGCCCTTCTGGCACTTGCGCCCCGACGGATTCCGCGCCAGTGGAAGACCATGACACAGCCTGACATGAGTTTCGAAAACGCCGCCCGCGCCGAGGGCTTCCTGCGAATCGCCGGGGTGGACGAGGTCGGCCGCGGGCCTCTGGCCGGGCCGGTGATGGCCGCAGCGGTCATGCTCGATCCGGTGCGTGTGCCGCTGGGTCTCAATGATTCCAAGGTGTTGTGCGAAACAAGGCGCAGCGCGCTGGTGACCGAGCTGGAAGGCTGCGCGCAGATCGGACTGGGCACCGCCAGCGTCGCCGAGATCGACAGCCACAACATCTTGCGCGCCAGTCACATCGCCATGCTGCGCGCCGTGGCGGCGCTGCCGGAGCCGCCGGATTTCCTGCTGATCGACGGCAATCTCCTGCCCCGCGGGCTGACGCTCCCGGCGCGCGCGGTGGTCAAGGGCGACAGCCGCTCGGTGTCGATCGCGGCGGCCTCAATTGTGGCGAAAATCAGGCGGGATTATGTCATGCGGGATTTGGCGCAACACTTTCCGGGATACGGTTGGGAAACCAATGCGGGTTATCCGACGAAATCGCACAAGGCCGCTCTGACAAGCCTTGGTGTGACCCCACACCATAGACGTTCCTTCAAACCGGTCCACAATATCTTGTATCAAGCGAAAAACCCAACCCCTTGATTCAAAAAAGAAATTGACCGCGAATCAGCTTTGACTCATCCTGTCGGCAACCAACGAGTGCGATAACGCACCGGGGACAGAGGCAGAAAATGAAGACAAAAACCAAGGCAAAGGGGGCGGTTACGCTCCCACTCAACACGATTCTTGCTGGCGACTGCATCGAGGTGATGCGGAGCCTGCCCGAGAATTCTGTCGATCTGATCTTTGCGGATCCCCCCTATAACCTGCAACTCAAGGGCGAGCTGCACCGGCCCGACAATTCCCGCGTCGACGCGGTCGACGACCACTGGGATCAGTTTGCGTCCTTCGCCGCCTATGATCGGTTCACCCAGGAATGGCTTTCCGCCGCGCGGCGCCTGCTCAAACCCAACGGGGCGATCTGGGTGATCGGCTCCTATCACAACATCTTCCGCGTCGGCGCGGCGATGCAGAACGCGGGTTTCTGGATTCTCAACGACGTGGTCTGGCGCAAATCCAACCCGATGCCGAATTTCCGCGGCAAGCGCTTCACCAACGCCCATGAGACGATGATCTGGGCGTCCAAGGAAGAGGGCGCAAAGTACACCTTCAACTACGAGGCGCTGAAATCGTTGAACGAAGGCATCCAGATGCGTTCGGACTGGGTGCTGCCGATCTGCAATGGCGGTGAGCGGCTCAAGGACGAGAGCGGCGAAAAGGCCCATCCGACGCAGAAGCCGCAGTCGCTGCTGCACCGGGTTCTGGTCGGCTCGACCAACCCGGGCGACGTGGTGCTCGACCCGTTCTTTGGCACCGGCACCACCGGCGCGGTGGCCAAGATGCTGGGCCGCGACTTCATCGGCATCGAGCGCGAGGAGGCCTATCGCAAGGTTGCCGAGGCCCGGCTGGCCAAGGTCCGCCGGTTCGAACGCGAGGCGCTGGAGGTCACCGCCTCGAAACGCGCCGCGCCGCGCGTGCCTTTCGGCCAGCTGGTCGAGCGCGGCATGCTGCGCCCGGGCGAAGAGCTCTATTCGATGAACAAGCGTCACAAGGCCAAGGTGCGTGCCGATGGCACGCTGGTGGGCGGCGATGTCCGTGGCTCGATCCACCAGGTCGGCGCGGCGCTGGAAGGCGCGCCCTCGTGCAATGGCTGGACCTACTGGCACATCAAGCGCGATGGCAAATCGGTGCCGATCGACGTGTTCCGGCAGCAGATTCGCGCCGAAATGGGCCACCGCCCGAACTGAGGTTTCCCTCCAGAAGACCAAGATACCGCCGGTGCCTGTCCTCGTGACGGCATCCACCTGGCCCCGCCGTCACCGGCGGGGTTTTTTCGTGCTTGCCGACCGGCGCTCATTGCCACAGGAACCCGCCCCCTTCCGCCGCGTTGGCCAATCGGATAAGCCGGAGCCAGCCCCTTTCCGCCCTGTCCCGTCAGCCCAGCCACGAGGCCCGAGCCCATCATGAAACCGATCCGCCTGATCTCC
This sequence comes from Marinovum sp. E3, assembly GCF_055755275.1. Classification (NCBI taxonomy): domain Bacteria; kingdom Pseudomonadati; phylum Pseudomonadota; class Alphaproteobacteria; order Rhodobacterales; family Roseobacteraceae; genus Marinovum; species Marinovum sp. E3. The sequence goes on along the minus strand of NZ_CM146908.1, from coordinate 324,556 downwards.
GGCATCTTCACCGTCGGGATATGGACCTTGCTGAGCCGCGTTCTGGGGGTCATCCGCGAGGTGATGATTCTCGGGCTGATCGGTCCCGGCCCGGTCATGGACGCCTTTGTCGCCGCCTTCCGGCTGCCCAACATGTTCCGCCGGTTCTTTGCCGAGGGCGCCTTCAACGCTGCCTTCGTGCCGATGTTTTCCAAGCGGGTCGAGGCGGCGGAAGACCCCGAAGGGTTCGCCTCCGAGGCGGCTTCGGGGCTGGCCTTCGTTCTGCTCTGCCTGACCGGCCTGTCGCTGGTCTTCATGCCGGCGCTGGTCTGGGCCACCGCCGAGGGCTTTGCCGGCACCGAGCGCTTCGACCTCACGGTAAGCTTTGGCCGGGTGGTCTTTCCCTATGTGCTCTTCATCTCGCTGGCGGCGCTGTTTTCCGGCATGCTCAATGCCGCGGGCCATTTCGCCGCCGCCGCCGCCGCGCCCTCTTTGCTCAATCTCTTCGTGATCCTGGCCATGGGCCTCGCGGCTTTGCTGGGCGGGCCGGTCGCCGAGGTGCTGATCTGGACGATCCCGTTTTCTGGCATTGCCCAGTTGGCGCTGGTCTGGTGGGCGGTGCGTCAGGCCGGCTATCGGCTCGACTGGCGCTGGCCCCGCCTCACCCCCGACATGAAACACCTTGCCGTGGTGGCGCTTCCGGCGGCGCTGGCGGGCGGGGTGATGCAGGTCAACCTGCTGGTCGGCCAGCAGGTTGCCTCGAACTTCGAGAATGCGGTGGGCTGGCTTTACGCCGCCGACCGGCTCTATCAGCTTCCGCTCGGCGTGGTCGGCATCGCCGCCGGCATCGTCCTCCTGCCCGACCTGTCCCGGCGGCTGAAATCCGGCGATGGCGCCGGTGCCCGCGATGCGCTGTCACGGGCCAGCGAATTTGCCTTCATCATCTCGCTGCCCTGCGCCGTGGCGCTGGTGGTGATTCCGCTGCCGCTGGTCTCGGTGCTGTTCGAACGCGGCGCCACCGGCCCGGACGACAGCGCGGCGATTGCCGTGGCGGTGGCGATCTATGCGTTGGGGCTGCCGGCCTTTATCCTGCAAAAGCTGCTGCAACCGATCTTTTTCGCCCGCGAGGACACCAGGAGCCCGTTCCGCTATGCCGTCTGGTCGATGGTGATCAACGCCGTGGTGGCGATCGGGCTGTCCTTCGTGATCGGCTGGCTCGCGCCGGCGGTGGCAACATCGGTCGCCGGCTGGGCGATGGTGGCGATGCTGGCGCTGGGCAGCCGCAGGTTCGGCGAAACGGTGCGCTTTGATGCCCGCTTCCGCCGCCGCATCTGGCGCATTGTCCTCGCGTCACTTGCCATGGGGCTGTTGCTCTGGGGCTTGAATGCGGCACTGGGGCGCTACCTGACGATGGACTATATCCGCTACCCCGCCCTTGCGGCACTCATCATGCTGGGCAGCCTGAGCTACTTCGCCTTCGGACAGCTCTTGGGCGCCTTCACCTACCGAGACGTCACCGGCGCCTTGCGCCGCAGGAGAGCCTGACCATGTTACGCCCGCTGATCACCGCCTCCCAAGGGTTTCCGGCGATGGAACAGCTGGCGGAAGAGGCGCAGGAGACGCTCTGCATGTCGTTTCGGATCTTTGATCCGGAGACCCGGCTTCGAGGCGAGGGTGCCCGCGCCCGCGGGCTCGAGACCTGGGCCGATCTGCTGGCCGAGACGGCGGCGCGCGGCGTCAGGCTGCGGGTGCTTCTGGCCGATTTCGATCCGTTCTTCACCCCGGATCTGCACCGCCTCGCCTGGGCCTCGGCGAACCGCATTCACGCCGCCGTCGACGGCGACGTCCAGGTGCTCTGTGCGCCGCATGGCCAGGCGGCCGGCTGGCTCTGGCGCATGATCATGCGCAGCACATTGCACCAGCGGGTGGCCGAGCTGCGCGAAGAGGACAAGGCGAGCCTGACACCGGTGGAACGCGCGGCGCTTCAGGGGCTGGCCCAATTGCGTCCTGTGACCATCCACCAGAAATTCATCGTCGCCGACGGCAACAAGGCGGTCGTCGGCGGGCTCGACATCAACGAACGCCGGTTCGACACGCCCGGCCATGACCGCCCGCCGGAAGAGACCTGGCATGACGTTTCGATGCAGGTCGAGGGCGATTTCTGCACCAGCCTGCACCGGCATTTCACTGACTGCTGGAACCGTTCGCTGATCTGCGGCAAGAGCCCGGACGGCCGCAAGGCCACCAAACTGCCCGCCGTGCCCGCGCGCAAGAACGACGGCCGGCTCGACCTGCTGCGCACGCTTTCGACGCCCTGCCCCGGCATCGGCCGGCTTGGCCCCCGCCCCGATGTGCGCGAGACCGAAGAGGCGGTGCTGCGCGCGATCGATACGGCCCGCGACAGTCTTTACATCGAGACCCAGTTCCTGCGCCACCGCCCGGTGATCAAGGCGCTCATCGATGCCGGCGAAAGACCGGAGCTCGACCTGATCATGATCCTTCCGCCCTTTGCGGAACGTGTGCTCTTTGACGGCGATTCCGGCTGGGATGCCCGCCATGCCCACGCACTTCAGACCCGCGCGCTTCAGCAACTCCAGGGCGCCTATGGCACGCGCTGCGCCGTGATCGCCCCGGCACAGCCCCGACCGGCGCCCAAGGACAGCCCGGCCATTCACGGCGCCGGGCCGGTCTATGTGCATTCCAAGGTCATGCTGGCCGACGATCACACCGGCATCGTCGGCTCCGCCAATCTCAATGGCCGCTCGCTGCGTTGGGACACCGAGGCCTCGATCCGCTTCGATACCGAAAGCATCATCACGGAGCTGCGCCGGTCGCTCGCCCGGATCTGGCTGGGCGAAACCGAGGCCGACATCACCCGCGCCGCCACCTGGCGCAAGCTGGCCGAGCGCAACGCCGCCTTGCCGCCCGAGCGGCGCCAGGGCTTCGCGCTGCCCTATCCGCTGGAAAAGGTTCGCCGCTTTTCGCGTCTGCTGCCGATCCTGCCCGACGACATGTTCTGAGGCGCGGCCGCGCAACCGGGCCGCTGTCAGATCAAGGCGCCGAAGGCCAGCCCCGACAGGATCGCCCCGGCGACCCCGAGCCCGAGATAGGTGAAAAACACCCGCGGGCGCACCAGCGACCAGACCGCCGTCATCGCCGGGATCGAACTGACCGAACCGGCGATCATGAAGGCCATCGCCGCGCCTGCGGTCATCCCCTGATCGGTCAGCCCCGCCAGCAGCGGCGGCGCGACATAGGCGTTGAGATAGGCCGGCATGCCCACCAGCGCCGCGATCACCACCGGCCCCGCCCCTTCGCCGCCGACGATCCCGCCAATCACCTCGGCCGGCACATAGGTCACCAGCAGCGCCTCGAGCATATAGGCAAACGCCAGCCATTTGAGCAGGAACATAAGGTTCTCGGCCGCCTGGTCGCGAAACACCCGGCGCCGGGGCCGCTCGGTCCAGAAGCGCCAGACCGGACGGCCGGCCAGCGGATCGGGCCCGCAACCGCAACCACCCGATGTGCGGCGCCGCCGCAGAACGTCGGAAAAGACCCCCGCCCCGGTCAACGCTCGCACCGCGAAGCCGCCGGCGAGGCCCAGCGCCACCGCCGCCACCGCCTTGCCGATGGCAAAGGGCCAGCCCAGCGCCGCGGCTGTGATCAGCAGCGTCGGCGGATCGATCAGCGGCGAGGACAGCCAGAAGGCCATGACCGCCGCCAGTGGCGCGCCGAGCGCCAGCAACCCGGCGATGAAGGGGATCACCTCGCACGAGCAGAAGGGCGCCAGCCCGCCGAAAAGCGCGGCCATGACGATGGCCCGCCCCTCGCGGCCGTCGAAGGCGCGGGCAATCAGCGCTTCGGCGCCCGAGGCTTTCAGACAGGCGATCATCAGCACCGCAACGAGGATGAAGGGCAACGTGCCGGCCAAGGCCGCCAGGGCAAAGCGCACCACAGGCAGCGCCTGCCCGGGATCAAGCAGCGCCACGATCAGCGGGATCACCGCCACCAGCGTCCAGGGCGTCCTCAGATGGCGCCAGGCATCGCGCCGCGGGCTCTGGGTCAGCTCAACCATCGTTGGCCGCCGCGCCCGCCACATCGGCACAGCATTCCTTGAGGATGAAATCCGCCAGATCGCGCAGCCGATCGAAATCGGCGTGGTTGAGCACCGTCCGCCCGTCGCGCGCCTGCCCGATCAACCCGGCCCCGGCCAGAAATTTCAGGTGATGCGCCAGCGTCGACGGTGCCATGCCGGTGCGGTCCTGAAGCGCGCCCACCGTCAGCCCCGCCTGGCCCGCGCGGATCAGCACCCGCAGAACCTGCAAACGCGCCTCCGATCCCATTGCGGCAAAGCCTGCCGCGGCGTCGTGCCACTCCATGTTGCACTCCCTTCGATTCGATATAACTAGTTTTGTGGGTATTTTGGCGAAGGTCAAGCCAAGCCGCGAATTTTCTTGAATTTGAAACATGAATCAGTATTCATATTGCGTCATGACGCAGGGATTGCCAAAAACCAAACGCGGGCTTGAACGCCGGGCCCAGCTCTTGCATGCCGCCGAGGTGGTGATCGGTGACAAGGGCTTTTCCATGGCCTCGATCGCCGACATCACGCGCGAGGCCGAAACCGCGCTTGGCACGTTCTACATCTACTTCAGGAGCAAGGAAGAGATCTTCCGCGAGCTGGTGCTGGAAATGGGCCGGCTGACCCGCGCCATGGTGGCCGAGGCGGTCACCGAGGCGCCCGACCGGCTTGCTGCGGAACGCGCTGGCCTGCACGCCTTTCTCAGCTTCGTGGCCGACCGCCCGGCGCTCTACCGCATTGTCGAAGAGGCGCGGTTTGTCGACCCCGAGGCCTATCGCAATTACTTCACCAGCTTCGCGAGGGCCTATGCCGCGCAGCTGCGGCGGGCGCAGGCGGCAGGCGAGATCACCGAAGGCGACGCCGAGATCCGCGCCTGGGCCCTGATGGGCATTTCCAAGACGCTGGGCGAACGTTTCGTGCTCTGGGAGGACAAGCCCGACATCGACCGGGTGGTCGAGGAAACCTTCCGGATGATCAGCGAGGGGCTGGTGCCGTGAGCCCGGACGCCCTGCCCGACATGGCGCACAAGCGGGCCGAGATCACGCCCGAGGCGCCGGGGTTCACCGATGCCGCCAGCGGCCGGGTCTGGGGCTTTGCCGACATCAACCGCGCCGCCGACGCGGTCGCCGCCGCGCTTCTGCACCATGGAATGAACGAAGGCGACCGGCTGGCGCTGCTCTGCCTCAACCGGGTCGAGTTCTTTGTGCTGCTCTTTGCCTGTCAGAAAACCGGCATCATTCTCTGCCCGCTGAACTGGCGCCAGCCGGTGCCGGAACTGCTCGAAACCCTGGCGCCGGTGCGCCCGCGCGCCCTGATCCACGACGCGCCGCATGCCGGTCTGGCGGCCGATCTCGCCAGAGACACCGGCCTTGCGGTCTTTTCCTTCGACGATCTGGCGGATTGGATGGCCAGCCCGGCCCCGCCCCGCAACGCGCCGATCCCGGCCGAGCGGCCCTGGTATCTGCTATTCACCTCCGGCACCACCGGCCGGCCCAAGGCGGTGATCCAGACGCCGCGCATGGCCTGGGCCAATGCGGTCAACATCGGTCAGGCGGTGGCACTGACCGGCGCCGACACCTCGGTCAACTTCCTGCCGCTGTTTCATACCGCCGGGATCAATCTCTACACCCTGCCGCTGTTTCTCAACGGCGGTCATTCCACCGTGCTGCCCCGGTTCGAACCCGAGACGATCCTGGCCCTGATCCGCGCCGGCCAGGTGACGCAGTTCTTTGGAGTGCCGGCGATCTTTCAGGCCTTTTCGCTCTTGCCGGACGTCGAGCGGATCGACTGGACAACCCTGCGCTGCGGCTGCGGCGGCGCGCCGCTGGGCGAGCCGCTGATCCGCTTCTTTGCCGCGCGCGGCTGCAAGGTGCTCAACGGTTTCGGCATGACCGAGACCGGCCCCACGGTCTTTCTGATGGACGCCGCCCGCGCCTCTGACAAGATCGGCTCGGTCGGCCATGCCCAGATGCTGACCGACGTGCGGCTGGCAGGCGTGCCCGATGGCCAGCCCGGCGAAGGCGAAATCGAGATGCGCGGGCCGAACATCACCCCCGGTTACTTCGACAACCCCGAGGCCACCCGCGCGACCTTTACCGAGGACGGCTGGCTGCGCTCGGGCGACATCGGGCGGCGCGATGGCGAGGGCTATTACTTCATCGTCGACCGGATCAAGGACATGTATGTCTCGGGCGGCGAAAACGTCTATCCGGCCGAGGTCGAGAGGGTGCTGCACAGCCACCCGGACGTGCTCGAGGCTGCGGTGGTGGGCGTGCCGGATGCAAAATGGGGCGAGGTCGGCGAAGGCTTTGTCATCGCCCGGCCGGGCACGCGGCTCGATCCGCAGGCGCTGCGGCCCTGGTGCCGCGCGCGACTCGCCGGCTACAAGGTGCCGACGCGGCTGCATCTGGTCGAGGACTTTCCCCGCACCGCCGCCGGCAAGGTGCGCAAATCCGAACTGAGGGCACGCGATGCCGCCGATTGATCTCTCCGCCGACTGGTGCCCGACGCAAGCCGACTTTGACGCCTTCGCCCGGGTCTCGGGCGATGACAACCCGATCCACGTCGATCCGGCGTTTTCCGCCCGCACCTCCTTCGGCCGCACGGTGAGCCATGGCATGCTGATCTATGCCAGGTTCTGGGGGCTGATCCGTCAGGCGCGTCCCGAGGCGCGGCAGCTCCGCCAGACGATGATGTTTCCCAATCCGGCCTTTGTCGGCGAGCGGCTGCATCTCACGGTACGCGAAACGCAGGCCGGGCGGCTCGAACTGCGCGCGGTGCGGGCCGAGGACGGCGCCGAGGTGCTTCTGGGCGAAACGGAGATCGCGGCATGAAGGTCGGGGACAGGGCCGAGCTCAGGCGCAGCTATACCGCCGCCGATCTGGCAGATTTTGCCGCGCTGGCCGGGGCCGCGCCCACGGCGCATGTGCCCGAACCGCTGATCGCGGCGCTGTTTTCCCATCTGCTCGGGGTCGACCTGCCGGGCGCGGGAACGAATTACCTCAAGCAGGAGCTGCACTTTACCGGCCGGGCCGCGCCGGAGACCGAGTTGACGGCGACGGTCGAGATCACCCGGTTGCGGCCCGAGAAACACCTCGTCGATCTCTGGGCGCGCTGCACCGATGCCGGCGGTCAGGTGATCTGCGAAGGCCGTGCGCTGGTCAAGGCGCGGGACGTCACGCCGGCAGCGCGCGGATAAAGCGGCGCAGGGCGTCACTCATCGCCGCCGGCTCTTCCAGATGCGGCGAATGGCCGGAACGGGTAAAGACCTGGTGCCGGGCCTGCGGCGCGGCCTGCGCCAGCCAGGTGGCGGCCGAGGCCGGGTAGACCCGGCTTTGCGCCCCGGAACAGACCAGATAAGGCCGATCGATCCCGGCAATCGTGGCGCGTTCGTCGAGCGTCAGCAAATCTTCCCAGAGCGCCTGCATCGCCGCCGCGTCCTGCGACAGGATCAGCCGCCGCGCCTGCTGTGGCGCCAGCCCCGGCGCACCGGCCGGCGTGGCGAACATGTTGGCGGCGATGCTGCCGGTCGCGGCGGGCCAGTCCTGCCGGATGCGTGCGGTCGCCCGCATAATGTCCTCGGCGCTCTGCCGCTTCAGCCCGTGGCACCAATCCGCCGCCGGGCGCAGGCGCGGGCTCATGTCCACCGTGACCAGCCCGGCGAGCGCGCCACAGCCCTCCCGCGCGATATAGCGCCAGGCTGCTGCCGCCCCCATCGACCAGCCCAAGAGCACCGGCGGAGCCCGGGCTGCGGCCACCTGCTCGGCGACCAGCGCGGCGCAGGCGTCGAGCGTCGCCGGGCGGTCCGCCGCCGCGCCATGGCCGGGCAGGTCGGGCGCATGGCACTGCGCCACATCGCCCAGCCGCGCGGCGAGATCGTCGAAGATCGCGCCACACATGGTCCAGCCATGCAGCAGGATCAGCGGACGTCTGCCGCTCAACGGCCGGTCCGCAGGCGGCCGACAATGCCGGTCGGAAAGAAATAAACGCTGAGGATGAACAGCACGCCCAACCACAGCAGCCAGCGGTCGGGGTTGAGCAGGTCGGGCACCAGCGGCAGGCCGGCGGTGGCCTCGGCGGCCGATCCCATCAGAGTTTGCAGGTAGTTCTGCGCCAGCACGAAGATCGCCGCCCCGATCACCGCGCCATAGATCGTGCCCATGCCGCCAATCACCACCATCAGCAGGATGTCGAGCATGATGGTGAAGGACAGCGTGGTATCCGGCCCGACATAGCGCAGCCAGATCGCAAACAGGCTCCCCGCCAGCGCCGCCACCGAAGCAGACAGGCAGGTGGCGATGATGCGGTAGTAGACCACACGATAGCCGATCGCCTCGGCCCGGAACTCGTTCTCGCGAATCGCCTGCAACACCCGGCCGAAAGGAGAGTTGACCACGCGCAGCAGAACCAGAAAGAGCACGAGGCAGCAGGTGAACACCAGGTAGTAGTTCAGCAGCTTGCCGTTGATCCTGACGCCCATGACCTCGCCCAGCCGAAAGGCCGGTGTCAATTCGCGCGGGATGGAATAGTTCAGCCCGTCCTCGCCGCCGGTGATCGCCGAGAGCTGGCTGACCAGCACCGCCACCGCCGAGGCCACAGCCAGGGTGATCATGGCAAAGAAGATCGCCCGCACCCGCAACGAGAACATGCCGATCACCGCCGCCAGCACAGCCGCCGCCAGCGCGCCGGCCACCGTGCCGACCGCCAGGGCGCCCCAGCCCCGGCCCATCGCGTCCGAAGCCAGCGCAACGCCATAGGCCCCGAGACCAAAGAACATCGTATGGGCAAAACTGACGATGCCGGTGTAGCCCAGGAGCAGGTCATATGAGGCCACCAGCACGATAAAGATGCAGATCCGCGCCGCCGTTTCCAGCGAGCGCACGCCGGGAAAGAGGAAGGGCGCAAAGGCCAGCGCCCCGAGGATCGCCAGCAGGATCACGGTGAGGACAAGCGACCGGGGCCGGTCGCCGGAGAGCAGTCTGGTCAGCATCACTTGGCCTCCACCACCGGCATCATCCCCTGCGGCCGCCACATCAGGATCGCCGTCATCAGCCCGATGTTGGAAATCAGCGCCAGCTTGGGTTCGAGAAAGGCGATATAATTCTGCAACAGCCCGACCAGCAGCGCGCCGATGAAAGCGCCCTCGATCGAGCCCAGCCCGCCGATGATCACCACGATGAAGACCAGGATCATCATCTCCTCGCCCATGCCGGCGGTGATCACCTCCTGATAGAGCCCCCACATCACGCCGCCGAGGCCGGCCAGCGCCGATCCGGCGATGAAGACCCCGATGAAGACCAGCCGCAACCGGTAGCCCAGCGCCTCGACCATCTCGCCGTTCTGCACGCCGGCGCGGACGATCAGCCCGATCTTGGTGCGCGTGAAGACCAGCCGCATGGCGACAAAGAGCACGAGGCCGACAACAACCGCCAGCAGGCGGTATTTCTCGATCGCGGCCCCGGCGAAGGTAAAGGCGCCTTTCAGCGTCTCGGGGCGGGTAAGAAAGATCTCGTCCGGCCCCCAGACCACATGGATCAGCTGCTCGATCACGATCAGCCCGCCGACGGTGACGAGGATCTGCTTGAGATGCGCGCCATAGACGGGGCGCACGATGACCCGCTCGAAGGCCCAGCCCAGCGCGCCGGTGACGATCATCGCCGCCACCACCGCCAGCATCACCGCCGCGACGTTGAGCGCCAGCGACGGCGCGCCGGTCCAACTGCCCAAGGCCAGCAGAACCGAGATGCCGACGAAGGCCCCCACCGAGATAAAGGCGCCATGGCCGAAGTTGATCACGTCCATCAGGCCAAAGACCAGCGTCAGCCCCGAGGCCATGACAAAGATCATCATGCCCATGGCGAGGCCCGAGACGGTCAGCGTCAGCCAGGACGACGGCGCGCCAATGGCAAGAAAGCCCAGCACGACAAGCACGGGGACCAACAGATAGGGCGCCGCCCTGCTCAGCCGCTCGGCAAGCGAGGTGCGGGCAAAGGTCGGGCTGTGATCGGGCGCGACGCTCATGCCTCCACCTCCATGCTCAGGCCCATCAGCCGCTCCTGCAACGCGGCGTCGGCGGCCAGGTCGGCCATCGCGCCGGTCCAGATGATACAGCCGTCTTCCATCACCGCCACCTGGTCGCCCAGCGCCTTGGCGACGGCAAAGTTCTGTTCGACCATCAGGATCGAGGCGCCCTGCGATTTCAGCTCGCGCAGCGCGCCGACCATGGTCGAGATGATCGCCGGGGCGAGGCCCTTGGTGGGTTCGTCGATCAGGTAGAGCCGGCGCTCCTCGGCCATGGCGCGGGCAATCGACAGCATCTGTTTCTGCCCGCCCGAGAGCGTGCCGGCGGCCGAGCGCCAGAAGGTTCTGAGCGGCGGAAAGACCGAGAACAGCCAGTCGCGCCGGGCCGTATCCAGCGGCCCGGAGGCGGCGGCGAGGGTCATGTTCTCCTCGACCGTGAGGCCGGAAAAGATGCCCATGTCCTCGGGCACGAAACCGATGCCGGCGCGGGCACGGTCCGGCGTCGGCATGCGGGTGATCTCCTGGCCGTCAAAGCGGATGCTGCCGGCGCGGGCCTGCCAATGGCCGATGACGGTGCGCAGCGTCGTGGTCTTGCCGACGCCATTGCGGCCCAGAAGCATGGTGACGCCGCCGCGCCCGACCTCGAGATCGACGCCTTGCAGGATGTGGTACTGGGCGATGTCGGTACAGACGCCCGAGAGCGAGAGGATGGGGTCAGACAAGGGCGAGATCCTTTCCCATATAGGCCTCCTGCACCACCTCCATCGCCATCACCTCGCCCGGCGGCCCATCGGCGGCCAGGGCGCCGTTGTGCAGCACGATGATACGGTCGGCCAGCGTGCGGATGACGTCCATCTTGTGTTCGACCAGCAGGATGGTGCGGTCGCGCTCGGCCTTGAGCCCGGCGATCAGATCAAGCACCACCGGCGCCTCGTCGGCGCTCATCCCGGCGGTGGGTTCGTCGAACATGTAGACCGCCGGATCGAGCGCGATCAGCATCGCCACCTCGAGCTTGCGCTGATTGCCGTGGCTGAGTTCCGAAACCCTGGTGTCGCGCAGCGCGGTCATGCGCACCCGCTCGAGCACCGCCAGCGCCGCGTCGCGCAAGTCGTTATCGGAGGCAGCCATCGACAGCAGGTTGAAGCCCTTGGCGCGGCGCGCCTGGATCACCAGCCGGACGTTTTCCAGCGTGGTCAGGTCGGGAAACAGGTTGGTGAGCTGAAACGCCCGCCCCAGCCCCCCGGCACAGCGCCGCGCGACCGACTGGCGGGTGATGTCCTCGCCCCGCAGCAGCACCTGGCCGGCACTGGCGGCGATCTGGCCGGAAATCAGGTTGAAATAAGTGGTCTTGCCGGCGCCATTCGGCCCAACGATGGCAGTCAGCTCACCGGCGGCGAAGGCGCAACTTACCGCGTCAACGGCAACATGGCCGCCAAAGCGCACGGTGAGATCGCGGGATTCGAGAAGCGGTTGGGTCATGGCGGAACGGTGGATTGCAACCCACCCTGCATCGGAGGGCGGCGGGTGGGTTTGCGACCCACCCGCCCCAAGGTGTCACTGATTGCGGACCGGAATGTCCATTTCGTCGATGCCGATCTCGCGCACGAGCACCGGCACGCCGTAATCCTTGTCCTCCTGCACCTCGGTGCGGAAGTGGTACATGGATTGCAGCGCCTGATGATCCTCGGGCCGGAACCGCATCATGCCCTTGGGCGTCTCAAATTCCATGCCTTCCATCGCCGCGATCAGCGCCTCGGTGTCCTCGGCGCCTCCGGCCTTGCGGATCGCCTCGACCACGGCGATGCCTGCCGCCATGCCGCCGGCCGTGAAGAAATCCGGCGGGCTGTCGAACCGGGCCATATGCTCCTTGACCAGCCAGTCGTTCACCGGGTTCTGGGGGATCTCGTAGTAATAATAGGTCGCCCCCTCCATGCCGGGAAGTTCCTTGTAGGCGGTGAGCGCGGCGAGGATATTGCCGCCGGTAGCGATCTCGATGCCGAAACGCGACGGGTCCATCGCCTGGATCTTGCTCATCGGGTTGCCGCCGCCGGCCCAGATGATGAACAGCCGCTTCTCGCCCTCGATGTCCTTCATCGCGGTAAAGATCCGCTCGGCCGCAGCGGTGAAATCGGTGGTGTCCGTGGGCACGTATTCCTCATGCGCGATGCTGGCGCCGGTGCCGTCCAGCGCCTCGCGGAAGGCGGCAATGCCGTCGCGGCCAAAGGCGTAATCCTGCGCCAGCGTGGCAATCGTCACCCCTTCGCCGCCCAGGGCGACGGCGTTGGAGATCGCATCCTGGGACGAATTGCGCCCGGTGCGAAAGACATAGCGGTTCCAGTTCTCGCCGGTGATCGAATCGGCCACCGCCGGCTCGACGATCAGCAGGCGTTCATATTCCTCGGCCACCGGCAGCATCGCCAGCGCGACGCCCGAGCTGACCGGCCCCACTGCGATATGGGCGTCGTCGTCACCATAGGCCTCGGCCAGCAGCGCCTTGCCGAGATCGGGTTTCAGCTGGGTGTCCTTCTCGATCACCACGATCGGCTCGCCGTCGATCTCCATACTGCCGTCGGTGGCATATTCCAGCCCCAGCATCAGGCCATCGTGGCTTTGTTTGGCATAGGCCTCGAAAGGGCCGGTCTTGCCATAGACATGGGCAATGCGAATTTCCGCCGAGGCGGCGCCGGCACAGAGCAGCGCCGCGACCCCGGCCGTAAACAAACGTTTCATTCCGAACTCCTCCCAAGGAATTTCAATGCTCAAATATGAGACATGAATCATGCTTCATGTCAATGAAAAGGCGGCGCCGCCATGACGACGGGCGCCGGCCGGGCCTTTCGGAACAATCGCGGCGGCGCGCGGTTGGACAGAAAAAGGAGCCGGCCCATGACCCAAGCGCATTCTTCCAGCCCCGCCCCCGCAAGGTGGCCGTGAATCATGGCCCCCCGCGCGCTCTGGAAAGGCCAGCTTCGCCTGTCGCTCGTCTCGATCCCGGTCGAGCTTTATTCCGCCACCCGCAGCGCCGCGAAGATCTCGTTTCGCCAGATCCACAAACCCTCGGGCAAGCGCATCCGTTATGAAAAATCGGTGCCGGGCATCGGCCCGGTGGACCGGGACGAGATCGTCAAGGGCTATGAGGTGGATGACGATGAATACATCCTGATCGAGCCGGACGAGCTCGACGCGATCAAGCTTGAGACCAAGAAAACGCTCGAACTGGTGCAATTCGTCGAGATGGCCGAGATCCCGCCGATCTATTTCGACAAACCCTATTACCTGGTCCCCTCGGACGAACTGGCGCAAGAGGCCTATCGCGTGGTCCGCGACGCGCTGCGCCAGAGCGGCAAGGCCGGGCTGGGCCAGCTGACCATGCGCGGCAAAGAATACCTCGCCGCCGTACGCCCCTGTGGCGACGGCATCCTGTTGGAAACGCTGCATTATGCCGATGAGCTTCGCGAGGCCGAGCCGATGTTCGGCCAGATCGAGGATGCCAAGGCCGACAAGGAGCTGCTCGAGGTCGCGACCTCGCTGATCGACCGCAAGACCGCGCCGTTCGACGCCTCGAGCTATTCCGACAGCTACGCCGAGGCGCTGCGCGATCTGCTGGAGGCCAAGAAGAAGAACAAGAAGACGCCGCGGGTCAGCACCAGCAACGAGGCGGAAAGCCCGGGCGAGAATGTCGTCGACTTGATGGCGGCGCTGAAAGAAAGCCTCGACTCTGCCGAAAAGAAAGGACGCAACCGCAAGAAGAAAGCATCCTAGATGGCCGAGACCCCCGACAAACTCTCCGATTACATCTGCAAACGCGATTTCTCCCGCACCAGCGAGCCCAGGGGCGGTAATGCCGGTCGCGCCGATGGCAAGCCCGGCTTCGTGGTGCAGAAACATGACGCCAGCCGGCTGCATTATGATTTCCGGCTGGAATGGCAGGGCGTGCTGCTGAGCTGGGCGGTGACCAGGGGGCCGAGCCCCGACCCGGGCGAAAAACGCCTTGCGGTCCGCACCGAGGATCACCCGCTGGATTACGCCGGTTTCGAGGGCACCATTCCAAAGGGCGAATATGGCGGCGGCACCGTCATGCTCTGGGACACCGGCACCTGGACGCCGGAGGGCGACGTGGATGCGGGGCTCGAAGCGGGCAAACTGAAATTCACCCTTGAGGGCGAACGGATGCAGGGCGGCTGGGCTCTGGTGCGGATGCGCGGCAAGGAAAACCGCGAGAACTGGCTGCTGATCAAGGAGCGCGACGAGCTGACCGAAGACGACCCCGACGCGCTGACCCGCGACTTCACGACCTCTGTCACCACCGGACGCAGCATGGAGGACATCGCCGATGGCGTCGAACGCCCGGCCGCGCGCAAACGCACGGCCGAGGCCCCGAAATTTCGCGATGTGCAGCTCGCCACGCTCTACAAGGCCGCGCCCGAGGGCGACGACTGGCTGCACGAAATCAAGCTTGACGGCTATCGCACGCTGGCCGCGTTGGGCAAGTGCGGCACCCGGTTCTTCACCCGCTCCGGCAAGGACTGGACCGACCGCTACGGGGCGCTCGCCGAGGCCTTTGGCCCCCTGCCCTGCGACTCGGCGCTGATCGACGGCGAGGTGATGGCGGCGCGGATCGAAGGCTCTGCCTTTTCCTCGCTGCAACGAACGTTGTCGGAAGGCGGGCCGCTGATCTTCATTGCCTTCGACCTGCTGTCGCGCGATGGCACGGGTCTGACCGGCCGGCCGCAGGACGAACGCCGCGAGGCGCTGGCCGAACTGTTCTCGGGCCTGCCGAAACACGGCGCGCTGAGGATGAGCGAACACGTCGTCGGCCATGGCCCCGAGGTGTTCCGGCAGGCTTGCGAAGGTGGCGCCGAGGGCATTGTCTCGAAACGCCGCGACGCGCCCTATTGTGGCAGCCGCACCAAGGCCTGGCGCAAGATCAAATGTTCGCGCCGGCAGGAATTCGTGATCGGCGGCTACAGCCCTTCGGACAAGCCCGGCCGGCCCTTTGCCTCTCTGCTAATCGGCTCCAACCAGGACGGCAGGCTGCGCTATCGCGGCCGCGTCGGCACCGGTTTTGCCGAACGGGATTTCGAGCGGCTGGAACAGGCCATGAAGCCGCGCAAGACGCCCCCCTTTGACGACGTGCCGAGCGAGGTCGCCCGGGCCGCCAAATGGGTCACCCCGGCGCTGGTAGCCGAGGTCGAATTCACCGAGTTCACCGGCGACGGCCTTGTCCGTCACGGCAGCTATCTGGGCCTGCGAGAGGACAAGGTGGCCGACGAGGTGCAGCTCGAGACCGGAAAGGAGAGTGACGTGGAGACAATTGTCCTGAACCAGACCATCACCAGCCCCGACCGGCAGGTCTTTCCCGAGGCCGGATGCAGCAAGCTCGACATCGCGCGGCATTACGCCCGCGTCGGCAAGCGGATGATGGCGCTGATGTCGCACCGGCCGCTGTCGCTCTACCGCTGCCCCGGCGGGCTGGAGGACGCCTGTTTCTTTCAGAAACACGGCGGCTCGATGCCACCGGCGGTGGCGCGCATCGAGATCGAGGAAAGCGACGGCAAGGCCGAGGATTACCTTTACGCCACCCGCCCCGAGAGCCTTGTTGCCGCGGCCCAGATGGGCACGGTGGAATTCCACGTCTGGGGCGCGCGCACCGACCGGCTTGACCGGCCCGACCGGCTGGTCTTCGACCTCGACCCCGACGAGGGGCTGGGCTGGGACGCGGTGCGCGACGCCGCCTTCGAGGTGCGCGACCGGCTGCATCGGCTCGGGCTGGCCTCGGGGGCAATCGTCACCGGTGGCAAGGGCGTGCATGTCTGGCTGCCGTTGCGACGCAGCCGGGGCTGGGACACGGTCAAGCTCTTTGCCAAGACCTTTGCCCATGTGATGGCCGAAAAGGCGCCCGACCGCTACACCGCCACGATGTCGAAATCCAAGCGCAAGGGCCGGATCTTCATCGACTGGCTGCGCAACGAACGCGGCGCGACCGCCATCGCCCCCTATTCGCTGCGCGCGCGCCAGGGCGCGCCCGTGGCCGTTCCGGTGACATGGGACGAGCTGGCAGAGCTGAAGAGCGCGAAAGCCTTTTCGCTGGGCGACATGGCGCGGCGCATGGACCGGCCCTGCCCCGCCGTGGCGCTTCAGGACGATCTGCAATCGCTGAGCGATGGCGTGATCGACAAGCTCAATGCCTGGGCGGAGGAGGACTGAGGCTCACTCCGCCGCCTCGGACGCCTCCTCTACCCCGCGCGCGGCCATCCAGGGGCACCAGAGCTCGCGCGCGAGCACCACGCCCACAACTGTGAGCGGCGCCGCCAGGATCACCCCGAGCGGGCCAAGCAGCACGCCGAGCCCCACGATCGAGAACACGGTGATGGCCGGCGGTAGGTCGACGGCCTCGCGCTGGATCAGCGGGATCAGCAATGCGCCTTCGATCTGCTGCACTGCGAAATAAAGCAGGATCACCCAGAGCGCCGTTGTCGGACCGTCCATGATGCCCACCGCCACCGCGGGCACCGCGCTGGTCAGCGGGCCGACATAGGGCACGAATTCCAGCAGGCCGGCAATCGCGCCCAACGCGATCGGCGTCGACACCCCCAGCAGCCAGAGCCCGACGGTCGTCATCCCGAAAACTGCGAACATCGCCACCAGTTGCCCGACCAGCCAGGCTCGCAGCGCGCGCACCAAGGCCGCCATCGTCTGTCGCAGGCGCGGCCGAAGATGGGCGGGGGCCAGGGCCAGGGCGCCGTCGCGATATCCTTCCGGGTTCAGCGCAAGATAGACGCCACCGACAAACACCAGCGCGATCCCGGTGCCCAGGGCAATCAGGATCGATGTCGCGCTGGTCAGGCCGGAAAAGACCGACCCCATCTGCATCGGCTCGTCCATCCGGGCACCGATCCAGGATTCGACGTCGCCGAGGTCGATCCAGCTGTCGATTGTGCGGATCACCTCGGGGATCTGCGTTTGGATCTCGAGCAGCCCCGAAACGATCTGCGCGCCGAGCAGGATGAAGGCCGCGACCCCGACGAGGATCAGCAAGGTCACGCTGAGGATGACGGCCGACACCTGGCCCATCGGCAGCACGCGGCGCAGGCACCATGCGGCGGCGTTGAGCAATATGGCCGCGAGGATTGCGCCGAAACCCAGCAACACGATCCACCGGACCTGCCAGAGCGCCAGGGCCAGGACGATCACCGCCAGCAGGCCGATGCCCACGAGAAAGGCCTGCGCCGGCCCGCTGCGGCGCGATTTCAGTGCCATGCGCAGCTCTCCGGCTGGCGAGTTTCCGGTGCGGCGGCACCGCATCGGGGCGGGAAGTGAAGGGCGAATTGAGGCATATTGCGTACCAAACCCGCCCGGCCCCATGGCGGTTCCGTGCCGCCTGACGGAACATTCAAAGCACTGGAACGTTGGGTCAACAGACCCCCAACCGACGACAAAGGCACAGCATGACATCCCCCGACGACAAGCAGAGCGACAGAGCGAAGCGATCGGAGGGGGCGGGCGCCGCACGCCTGCGCAACAAGATCGACCATGGCGGCGCCGGAGACAAGGTGGCCTTTCCCGACCCCGCCGCCGCCCCGCTTGGCACGGATGACGAGGCGGCAGGCCACCCGCCGACCCGCGCGCAGCTGCGCCGGGCGCAGGCGCAGGAGTTGGGCCGCGCCGAGGGGCAGACCGACCGCCCGTCCCGGCGGCGACGGCAGTCGCCCCACCAGCACTGGCTGCCGGCGATGATCGTGGGGCTGGTGCTGCTGGTCGGGCTGATCGTCGCGCTTGTGCTGATCCCGCTCTGACATTCTCGGCCCGGTCAGGAACAAAGACCAGCGCCACATGTTTCCTTGAAACCCGTCCCGGTCGGGGCCTGCGGCCAGGCGGTGCGGCCCCGAAGCCGGGATGAAACGCCGAAAGGAGCGAAGTTATGGCCAGACACGACGACATGACCGAGCAAGAAGCGCGAGAGGAGCTGTATCGACGCAGCCATTCCCGCCGCGAGGATCGCGATCCCTATCGCCGGGGCGATCCGGGCTGGTGGGTGCCGCCGTGGTACGGCATGGGCCCCATGGCCCCCGAACTCTATGCCGCCCCCTACATGCCATCGATGCGCCGCTTTTCCGGCCGGCCCGATGACCGGCAAGAACGCGACTTCATGGACAGGGCCGGCGACGAGATCGCCTCGTGGTTCGGCGATGACGCGGCCGAGGCCCGGCGCGAGGCCGACCATCGCGGTCGCGGCCCCAGGGGCTATGTCCGGTCTGACGCCCGCATCGAAGAGGATGTGAACGACCGGCTGACCGATCACCCCCGGGTCGACGCCTCGGAGATCGAGGTTTCGGTGGCCGACCGCGAAGTCACGTTGAGCGGCACCGTCGACACCCGTCGGGCGAAGCGTTTTGCCGAGGATTGCTGCGACAGCGTCTCCGGCGTCACCCATGTCCAGAACAACCTGAGAATTCAGAACCATGCGCCTTGATCCAACCGATTTTTCCCATCCGACCGCCGCCGGTCCCTTGGCGGCGGCGGCAGGTGAGCCCGCCCGTGCTGTGCCCTTCGTAGGCGGGCTCCTCCTGGCTGGCGCACTCTGCGTCAGCCAGGCGATTCCGGTGGCGGCCCAGGAGGCCGACGCGGCCGAGCAAGAGGTCTCTTTCATTTCGGCCGAGGGCAAGGACATCGGCACCGCGACCTTGACCGGCACCTCCTATGGCGTGCTGATCTCGCTCGACTTGCGGGATTTGCCGCCAGAGACCTGGCATGGCTTTCACATCCATGAAACCGGCGATTGCGATCCCGAAGACGGCTTCAATTCCGCCGGCGGCCATTTCTCGGTGTCCGAGACCAATCACGGTTTCCTGGCCGAAGAGGCGCCGCATTCCGGCGACATGCCCAATCAATGGGTCGCGGCCGACGGCACGCTGCGGGCCGAGGTGCTGAATACCTATGTGATCCTCGGTGGCGACCGTGACAATATCTCGGGGCGGGCGCTGATGCTGCATGCCGGCGCCGACGATTATCGGAGCCAGCCCTCCGGCGATGCCGGCGCACGGCTGGCCTGTGCGGTGATCGACTGACAGATACCGTGAATTGACAAGCACGCGGTGGCGCGGCTAGCAGACACCCAACCTGCGACCCTCGCCACCGCCAAAGGGCCCAAGATGACACGACGCGAAGACCTGCCCGGGCCCGAGGCCGCGCTTGACGCGGAATTGCGTCGCAAACTGGCGGAATTGCAGACCGAAAACACGCCCGAGCGTCTGGTCGAACTGGCGCGCGAGCTGCAAAAGCTGCTGCGCGACCGCGAGGCCGACAGCTCGGACTGACGCCGTCAGTCTCTGGGCGGTTTGACCCCTTCCGGTTCATTGCCTTCGAGCGCCGCGATCAGCATCCGCCGCGCGCGGTTGACCCGACTCTTGATGGTGCCGACCTCGACCTCGCAGATCCGCGCCGCCGTTTCGTAACTCTCGCCCAGCATCACCACCAGGATCAGCGTTTCGCGGTAATGGGTCGGCAATTCGGCGACCTTGTCCATCATCTCGTGGCCGCGCACCGTCCATTCCTGGGTGGCCGGCACAGAGACCGAGGACGAGATGCAGGTTTCGGCGCCGGTCTGCATCCGCGCCGCCCGCTTGACGTTGTTGAGAAAGGTGTTGCGCATGATGGTCATCAGCCAGGCCCGCAGATTGGTCCCGGACTGGTATTTGTCGAAATTGTCGATCGCCTTGACCAGCGTGTCCTGCACCAGGTCATCCACGTCTTCGTGGCGACGCGTCAAGACCCACGCATAGGCCCGCAGAGCCGGGATCATCTCGACAATGTTTTCCTTGGCTCCCATGACCTTCCTCAAACACACCACAAGCCCTCCGCCACTTGCCGCCGCTACGATGCGGCGGCGCAGGTCTGACGCGGTCTTGCAAACAACACGTGGGATGACGCTCAGGCGCCAGACCCCTGGCCACCTGATGGCGCCGGGGATGACCCGCGCCCCTGCGTCATCGTCACATCGTCTGGTTCAGAGAACGAAACCCACGATAGCCAGAACGATGACGACCAGACCCACGATATAAATGATATTGTTCACTTGACTGTCTCCCTTGAGGCTTCGGCCCTTCGACCCTCTTCAATTCCAACGCGGCCCGGCCCGAAAGGTTCCTCATTCTCGGGCCGGGCCCGCACCGGCGCGAGGGGTCAGGCCCCGCCCATCCGCTTGGGCGCGCCCGTGGCCAGATCGGTTCCGACATGCGGCAGACCGGCCGATTTCCAGGCACCGAAGCCGCCTTCCATATGGGCCAGCGGGGTGATCCCCGACGCCATCGCGTCCTGGCCGACCTTGCCGCTGCGCTTGCCCGAGCCGCAATGCAGCACGATCCGCTTGCCGTCCTGCGTCGGTAGGGCATCGGCGCGAAAGAAGGGCATCGGCATCAGCAGCGCGCCCTCGACATGTTCCATTATGTATTCGGCCGGGGTCCGAACATCGATCAGCACGATCTCGCCTGCATTGAGGGCCTCGAACACCCTTTGCGGGCTCCAGTTCTCGATCTCTGACATCCGGGTCTCCTGTGGCTCAAAGGCGGTTTGCGGGAATCTTGAAATAGGCGTTGCCGTCGTCTTCCGCCTTGGGAAGTCGGCCACCGCGCAGGTTGACCTGAAGCGCATGCAACATGCGATCGGGCAGGTCGAGCGTGGCATCGCGCGCTTCGCGGGTCTCGATGAACGCGGCCTTCGACACCCCGCCGCCGATGTGGATGTTGCTGTCGCGCTGCTCCCGGACCGTGCTTTCCCAGGCCGGGTCATCACGCGTGTCGGTGCCATAATCATGGCCGATGAAGATGCGGTGATCGTCGGGATGATCCAGCAGGCGCATCAGCGTGTCATAGAGATCCGAGGCCGATCCGCCGGGAAAATCGCAGCGTGCCGTGCCGGCGTCGGGCTGCATGAAGGTGTCATGCGCAAAGATCGCATCGCCGATCACGTAGCTGACCGAGCCGGCGGTATGGCCGGTCGACAGCAGCACCCGCCCCTCGAGCTCGCCCAGCTTGAACCGCTCGCCATCGGCGAACAGCCGGCCGAAATCCCGTTCGGGGTGAAAGGCGTCGCGCAGGTTGTAGAGCTCGGCCCAAATGTCGGCGACATCATGCACCTTGTCGCCGATCGCGGTGGTGCCGCCGGTCCGGTTTCCGAGCCAGTGCGACGCCATGAAGTGATCGGCATGCGGATGGGTGTCGAGCACCCAGTCCAGCGCGAGGCCGCGCTCCTTGACCTGTGCCAGCACCCATTCGGCGCTGTCGAAACGTGTGCTGGCGTTTGCCGGATCGAACTCCTGCACAATGTCGATTGCGGCGGCCGCGCCGGTGGCAGGATCGACGCAGATGTATTGGCAACTGCCGGTGTCGGGCTCACGAAAGCCGATCACCTCGGGGCTTCCCTTGCCGCGCGATGCGCTGATCTTGTGTTGAAAGGTCATGTGGCCTCCTGAAATCTCGGGGTTGCTGGAACACAGGGAACCCGGAGACCGACGCACGGCGGCCTGCCTTTGCCGTGGCGCTCTCCGGGTGTGGTCTCCCGGCGATCTTCACTCGGGCGGTCTTACTTGCGGCCGGACTGGCGCACGGCGGCCGGAACCGTGACGGCGCCGGTCAAGAGCGCGACCGTCAGGATCGTTGAAATCAGCATCAGACTGTCCATGGCACTCTCCTTTCACCGGGCCAACGCGCCGCGCGCCGCGCCGGTTCCCTGGTGTCGTGGCCGTCGGCGGGAACTGCGCGCCGGGCTTCGCGTTGGACCCCGAGAGGCGCGTGCCCCGGCGGCTTTGGGCACGCGGCCAAAACTGCCGGCCAAACAGTGAGACAAGGGGTGACACGTGACAGCGCAAGACAAACCGACAGTTCTGATCACCGGTGCCGCGGGCCGCATCGGCCGCGCCCTCAGCGAGAAACTTTCCGCCAGCTACACCGTGCTTGGCGTCGACCTGCCGGAGAATGCCGAAGACGGGCGTATCTTCGGCCTCGACATCACCGATGAGTCCTCGGTTGCCCATGCGCTCGATCAGGTGCGCGAGGCCAGCGGCGGCACGCTGGCGGCGGTGATCCACCTCGCCGCCTATTTCGACTTTTCCGGCCGCGAGAGCCCGATGTACGACAAGGTCAACGTCGAGGGCACGCGCAACCTTCTCAAGGGGCTCGAAGGTCTGGATGTGGCGCATTTCATCTATGCCGGCACCATGCTGGTGCACCGGCCCGGCCACCCCGGCGAGCGCATCAACGAGGACACGCCGCTGGCACCGGGCTGGGCCTATCCGAAATCCAAGGCCGAAACCGAAGATGTGATCCGCGAACTCGCGCCCAGGACCAACCCGGAGATGTCGGTGCTGCTTTTGCACATGGCCGGGCTTTATGATGACAAGACGGCGGTGCCGACGCTCAGCCAGCAAATCGCGCGGATCTATGAACGGGATCTGAAATCGCATGTCTATTCCGGCGATCTGCAAGCCGGGCAGGCGTTTATCCACCTCGAGGACATGCTGGAGCTCTTTGCCAGCGCGATCGACCGGCGCGACCGGATCGAGGGCCTCGAAGTTGTGCTGGCGGGCGAGCCGGATGCGATGAGCTATGCCAAGCTGCAAGAGGAACTCGGCCAGCTGATCCACGGCGAGGAGGATTGGCAGACCCTGCGCGTCCCGGCGCCGGTGGCCCGGGTGGCCGCCCGGGCCGAGGTGGCGGCGGAAGAGCCGATCCCCGATGCCCTCGACGAAGGCGAGAAGCCTTTCATCCGGCCTTTCATGATCGAGCTGTCGTCGGATCACTACGCGCTCGACATCTCCAAGGCCAAGGAGCTGCTGGACTGGGAGCCGAAACACCGCATCCGCGACGGGCTGCGCCATATCGTGGCCGCGCTCCAGGACGATCCGATGGGCTGGTACAAGGCCAATGGCATCACGCCGCCGGTCTGGCTGCGCTCGGCCGAAGAGGCCAATGCCGAGGCCGAAGACCTGCGCGCCACACATGAACGCGAATACCGTGCCCGCCACCACGACAGCCTTTGGGCGCATTGGGCGAATTTCGGCCTGGGGCTGTGGCTGCTGACCTCGCCGCCGCTGCTGGGCTACGGCGAAAGCTGGCTGGCCTGGAGCGACGTGCTGGCCGGGCTGGCGCTGAGCCTTTGCGCGCTGCTGTCGATGTCGTGGCAATTGCCGCACGCGCGGTTTGCCGCCGCGGCCGTAGGCTGCTGGATCATGTTTGCGCCGCTGATCTTCTGGGCCGAAAACGGGGCGGCCTATGTCAATGCAACGCTCACCGGCATGCTGGCGGTGGGCTTTGCGCTTGGCCTGCCGCCCGCGCCCGGCGTCTCGCCTGCCGCCGCCCAGACCGGGCCGGTGATCCCCAAGGGCTGGGATTATTCGCCCTCGGACTGGTTTCAGCGGCTGCCGGTGATCCTGCTGGCCGTCGTCGGCCTGCTGATCTCGCGCTACCTGACGGCCTATCAGCTCGAAAGCATTGATGGCGTCTGGGAGCCGTTCTTTGACGGAACCCTGCCCGACAAGAACGGCACCGAGCAGATCATCACCTCGGAGGTCTCCGAGGCCTGGCCGGTGCCCGACGCCGGCCTCGGCGCGCTGACCTATGCGCTCGAGATCCTCGTCGGCGTGATCGGCTCGGCGAGGCGCTGGCGTACCATGCCCTGGCTGACGGTGCTGTTCGGCGTGATGATCGTGCCGCTGGGCGCGGTATCGATCTTCTTTATCGTGATCCAGCCGATCGTGATCGGCACCTATTCGACGCTGGCGCTGATCGCGGCCGCCGCGATGCTGCTGCAAATCCCCTATGCCATCGACGAGATCGTCGCCACGGTGCAATTCCTGATCCGCCGCCACCGCGCCGGGCGGCCCTGGTTGCTGGTGTTCTTTACCGGCGACACCGACGAAGGCACCGGCGAGATCGACCGGCAGGCTTTCGAGCGCAAGCCCGGCGTGATCCTGCGCGACATGCTGAGCGGCGGTATCACCCTGCCGTGGTCGCTGCTGGCCTCGATTGGCGTGGCGCTCTGGCTGATGCTGTCGCCGCTCTACCTGACCTGGGACAGCCCGGTCGCCGCCGCCGTGCACATTTGCGGCGCGCTGGCGCTCACCGTGTCGGTGACCTCGCTGGCCTCGGTAGTGCGGATGGCGCGCTTTCTGAACGTGATCATCGGTGTGGTGCTGATCTTTGCACCGCTGGTCACCGGCGGATCGGTACTGGCCTATCTGACCTGCTTTGCCGCCGGGCTGCTGCTGATCGGGCTGACCGTGCCGCGCGGGCCGGTTGGCGGGCACTATGGCGCGATGAACGCCTGGATCAGGTAACGACCCGGCGCAACGCGCCAGAGAGCGCGAGCGCCTCACCCCCCGCATAGCGGCTGTCAAAGCCCATCCGCGCCAGCGCCTCTTGCTCGCGCGGGTGCGGCGGCAGGCGCAGCGCGTCCCGCAGCAGCCGCGCCTTGCCGCGCAGCGTCGGCGCGTGGCGCGACAGCTCTTCCAGCGCCGGCAAGAGCAGCCGCTCGATCTCGTCGAAATCGCTGCCGAAGGGAAAATCGGGCAGTTCGGCGCGATGCGGGGCGAGCCAAGTCTCTACGGCCTCGGGCCAATTGTTGCGCGCGCTCTGCGGCAGGGTGAACCCCTTGGGCAACTTGCCCGCCTTCTGCGCCCGGTCGATCAATTCGTCCTGAAAGGCGCTGTCGGCGATGGCGATCAGCGCGGCAATGGTTTCGGCATCCGACCTGCCACGCAGATCGGCGATGCCGTATTCCGTCACCACCACATCGCGCATATGGCGCGGCACGGTGGTGGTGGCGACCGACCAGCGGATGTTGCTGTGACGCTTGCCTTCGGACCAGCGCGTCGCCGGCAGGGTGATGATCGACCGCGCATCGTGCAGCGCAAAGGCCTGTTCGACAAAGTTGAACTGGCCGCCGACGCCGCTCACCACCTGGCCGTTTTCCACCGTGTCGGACATCACGTCGCCCATCACCGAGACCTGCATCGCCCCGTTGACAAAGCGCGCCTTGACCCGTGCGGTGCGCTTCTCGGCCTCGTTGCCGTAAAGCGCGTTGGTGAAACTCACCGGCGTCATGGCAATGCGGGCACGTTCCTCGCGCGGCATCTCGCGCAGGCGGCGATAGAAATCGCGGGTATCGACAAAGAAGCCGGCGGCAATCGCATGGCCGTCGACTTCGCGCCGGACGACGCCCGCCTCGAACAACGCCAGCAACCCGCCGACCAGCATCTCGGTCACGCCGTGCAGGCCCTCTTCGAACGGGCCGCCGGGCGCAGGCAGATTGAAGGGCGCGGCGCGCTGGATTGGCGGCGCCGCGCCACTGTGGCGCAGAAGCAGCGCATGGGCCACCGCATCGCCGATCGCGCCGATGCCGATCTGCAAGGTGCCGCCATCGGCGATCAGCCGCGACACATGCAGGCCGATGGCATGGGCGGCCGCATCGACCGGGCGTTTGACCGCCGAGAACAGCTCGTAAGGTTCGGGCACGAGGGTGAGGTGAAAGGCCTCCGGCGTCAGCACCGCGCCGGGCCCCTGCATGAAGGGCAGATCGGGGTGCACCTCGCCCACGGCGACGAAATCGAGCTTGCCCTCGGCGCGCATGGCAAAGAGATCGGCGGAAATATCGGTATTGCCCGACAGGCTGAAAGCACCGTCCTGTTCCGATACGAGCTGGGCCAGTACATTGGGCTCTTGCGCGATCAGCACGTCGCGGGCATGGGTGTAATTGGCCGAAATATAGGCCTGCTGCATCGGCGCCACGCCGAGCCAGCGGCCGGCCAGCAGAAAGAATTCGTTCACCGTGATATTGTCGGGCAGCGCATCGCGGCGCAGCAGCTCGGCATAAAGCAGCGCCGGATAGGCGCCAAACAGCCGGTCCTTTGCCGGCCCCAGAAACCGCGCCTTCATCCCCGAACCGGGATCGGGCGGCTCCAGTGTCAGCGCGGTGAAGATGGCCAGCCGGATCGACGGGTCGTCACAGGCCAGCTTGACCAGCGCGTTGACCAGCCGCACCGGCTTGCCCAGCCCCAGAGGCAGCGCCAGCCGGATCTCGCCGCCGGTCCTGGCGACGATCTCGCGGGCGGCGGCCTCGGCGTCGTGCAATCGCTGCATCACATCTCACGCCAGCCCCGGTCGGGGGCAAACCGCGGCCCGTGACGCTCGGCCAGGGTGTCGAGACGGTCGGCGATCTCGGTGTGGCCGCGGGTGCGGGCATAGTGCATCGGCCCGCCGCGGAACGGCGCAAATCCGGTGGCAAAGATCATCGCCCCATCCACCTCGTCGGCGCTGCGGGCCACCCCCTTTCGCAGGCAGGCGACGCAGGCATCGAGCATCGGCAGGATCAGCCGGTCGGTCAGATCCTCGGGCGGGGCGTCCTCGGCCTGCGGATGCGGCGTGCCATCGGACCAGTCGTAAAAGCCCTTGCCCGCCTTCTTGCCGGTCTCGCCCGCCTCGACCTTGTCGCGCAGGCGCTGGCTGATCGGCGGCATCGGCTTGTCGAGGGTCTCGGACAGGCTTGTCGCCACATGCAGCCCGATGTCCAACCCGACCTGATCGGCCAGTGCCACCGGCCCCATCGGCATGCCGAAATCGAGCGCGGCGCGGTCGATCACCTCCTTGTCGATGCCTTCGTCCATCAGCACCATCGCCTCCATCAGATAAGGCGTCAGCGCGCGATTGACGAGAAAGCCGGGGGCATCGGCGACCCGCACCGGCAACCGGTCGATGGCACCGCAGAACGCCGCCAGACGGCGCAGCACGGCGTCATCGGTGGCCTCAAGGCGGACCACCTCGACCAGTTGCATCCTGGACACCGGGTTGAAGAAATGCAGCCCGGCAAAGCGCGTCGGATCGGCGACACCGTCCTTGAGCGTCTCGAGCCGCAGGCTCGAGGTGTTGCTGGCAAGGATGGCCCCGTCTTTCAGCTTTTTGCCGACGTCGCGATAGATCCCGGCTTTCAGATCGGCATCCTCCGGCGCGGCCTCGATCACCAGGTCGGCCCGGGCCAGACCGTAGCCGCGCGGATCCGGCATCAGCCGGTCGAGCGCGTCGCGCGTCTCGCCGCTGCTCAGGTGCTTGTCGCGGCAGGTCTGGGCGGCGGCCTTCACGGCCTGGCCCAGCGGCGCGAGCTTGACGTCGCCAAGGGTCACCTGCTTGCCCTGAATGGCGGCCCAGGCGGCGATTTCCGCGCCCATGGCGCCGGCGCCGATCACATGCACATGGGAAATGCCGTCAGCGCCCCGCGTCTCGGCCTTGAGCCGTTGCCGCAGGAAGAACACCCGCCGCAGGTTGCGCGAGGTCTCGCTGTCGAGCAGATCGGCGAAGCTCTCGATCTCGGCCTTTTGCATCCGGTCACGGTCGTCGCCGTATTTCTCCCAGATGTCGATCAGCGCATAGGGCGCTGGATAATGCGCCCGTGGCGCCTTTTTCTCGGTTTCGCTGCGCATCCGGCCGGCGGCATAGCTGCGCGCCGCTTCGATGCGGAAGGCGCGGGATTTCAGACCCGGCTCGGGGCGGTCGTTCTCACCCTCGGCGATGGCCGCGACGGCGGCGGCGGCATGGCGCTCTTCGGTCACGGCGTCGACGATGCCAAGCCGCTCGGCCTTGGCGGTATGCGCGCTCTTGCCGGTGAGCATCAGCGTCATCGCCTCGGTCGGGTCGATCAGCCGGGTCAGGCGGAAACTGCCGCCCAGCCCGGGATGCAGGCCGAGGTTGACCTCGGGAAAGCCGAATTTCGCGCCGTCGATGGCAATCCGGTGGTCACAGGCGAGCGCGATCTCGAACCCCGCGCCCAGCGCCGCGCCGTGGACGATTGCGATGGTCGGACAGTCCAGCGCCTTCAGCCGGTCAAGCACGGCATGGCCCTGTTGCAGGAGCGCCGCCGCGCCCTGATCGCGCATGTCGTTGAAACTGTCGATATCCGCGCCGGCGGCAAAACCCGCCGGCTTGGCCGAGCGGATCACCAGTGCCCGCGGCGTGCCGATCTGATCCAGCGCGGCATCGAGCCCGGTCAGCACCTGCTCCGAGACGGTGTTGACCGAACTGCCCTCGCAATCGAGCACCAGCCAGTGGATGCCGTCGGCCTCGCCATGCCGCCAGGGGTGCCCGGAGGCATCGGCAGCGGGGCCAAGCTCGCAATGGGTTTCGCCGAGAAAGGAAAGCACAGGTCCGGTCATCACACAGCCTCCAGCAACATGGCGCCGCCCAGACCGCCGCCGATGCATTCGGTGGCGATGCCGGATGTGTCGCCGCGCCGTTTCATGGCATTGGCAAGGTGCAGCACGATCCGGTTGCCGCTGGTGCCCACGGGATGGCCCAGCGAGATCGCGCCGCCATCGATATTCAGATCGTCGCGGTCGGGCGCGCCGAAGGCGCCGTCGAGCCCGAGCACCTCGCGGCAGAACTCCGCATCCTTCCACGCCGCGAGGCAGGACAGCACCTGCGCCGCAAAGGCTTCGTTCAGCTCCCAGAGGTCGATATCTTGAGCGCCGAGGTCGTGCCGCCGCGCCAGCGCGGTCGAACAGAGCACCGGCCCAAGCCCCATCGCCGAGGGGTCGAGCGCCGCCCATTCGCTGTCGACGATGCGGGCCAGCGGTGTCAGCCCATGTCTCTCGACCGCCTCTTCCGAGGCGACGATGACCCAGGAGGCGCCATCGGTGATCTGGCTGGAATTGCCCGCCGTGACCTTGCCATACGGCCGTTCGAAGGCCGGGCCGGGCTTGGCCAGCCCCTCCATGTCGCTGTCGGGCCGCACGCCGTCATCATGTTCATGCGCCACGCCGTCGCGGGTAAAGGCGGGCATGACCTCGTCCTCGAGCCAGCCTTCGCGCTGCGCCCGGGCCAGCCGGTGGTGGCTTTCCATCGCATAGGCGTCGGCGGTCTGGCGGGTGATGCCGAAACGATGCGCCAGCACCTCCGCGGTCTGACCCATGTTGAGATCGGTGATCGGGTCGGTCAGCCCGCGTTCCAGCCCGACCACGGGCTTGAAGAATTCGGGGCGCAGACCGGTCATCGCCTTGGCCTGCTCGATGGGCCCCTTGGCCTGCGACATCTGGCCGAACCATTCCACCGCGCTCTGCCGCAGAACCAGCGGCGCATGGCTCAGCGCCTCGGTTCCGCCGGCGAGGATCATGTCATGTTTGCCCTCGCGGATGTAGCGAAAGGCGGTATCGATCGATTGCATGCCCGAGCCGCAATTGATCTGCACGGTAAAGGCCACCATCGCGTCGCCCAACCCCAGCCGGAGGGCGGCAACGCGGGCCGGGTTCATCTCGTCGGCGATGACATTGACACAGCCGAGGATGACGAGATCAAAGCTCTTGCGGTCAAATGGCTGGCGCGCCAGCAGCGGCCGGCCGGCCTGCACCGCGAGATCGACCGGGGTGAAGGGGCCGGGCTTGCCGCGGGCCTTGAGGAAGGGCGTGCGGGCGCCATCGACGAGATAGACAGGTCGGGTCATTGTGCGGCCATCCTTTCGCTGTCGCTGGCCTCCAGCCCGGGGTAATAGCTGGCGAGGTCCTTGGGCGAGAAATCGTCAACGGCGATTGTCTGAGACACCTTGTCCTCCATATCTGAAATGCGTGTGCGGTCGGCTTCGGAAATGATCCCGGCATCAAGCGCGCTGTCGGGGCTGTGGCCGCTTTCGCGCAGGCGCTTCATCAGCGGCGCAGCGTCGATCACGGCGGCAAAGGCGGCGTTGAGCGCGCCGACGCCATTGCGATCGCAACCGCCATGCAGCCGCCCGGTGATACGGTCACGGGCCGCCGAGGGTTCGAGCAGGAGATTGGCGACGCGCACCGTCAGCCGGTCGTCGGGGCCGCGTGCGCTGCCGCCGGGAAGGGTGAGCGCACGGCCAAGCCAGCCGGCCCAGCGGGCGGGCAGATTGGCCAGCACCTCGTCAAGCGCCCGACGCATGCCGGCAAAGCTGCGCGCGGCGGCATATTCCAGCACCGGCAGATCGGCCTTCTGCTGCCCCTCGTCCTGCCAGCGTTTGAGCGCCCCGGAGAGCAGGTACATTTCCGACAGGATGTCGCCCATCCGGGCCGAGATCATCTCGCGCCGCTTGAGTTCGCCGCCCAGGGTCAGAAAGCAGAGATCGGCCACCAGCGCATAAGACGCCGCCCAGCGCGACAGCTGGCGATAGATCGGCGTCGCGGCCCCGGCCTTGCGCGGGGCCGAGGCCAGCCTTCCGCCGCTCCAGGCGCGCGACAGGCTGCGGCCGACAGTCTTCAGCGCATGGCCGACATGCGACCAGAACGCCTTGTCGAAGGCTTCGAGGCTCTCGTCCTCGTCTTCTATCTGCAAGGCCTGCATCTCATCCAGCAGATGCGGATGCGCCCGGATCGCGCCCTGGCCAAAGATGATCAGCGAGCGGGTGACGATATTGGCGCCTTCGACGGTGATGCCGATCGGCACCGCGCGATAGAGCGGCAGCAGGTAATTCGTCGGCCCGTCGATCACCGCCTTGCCGGAATGCACGTCCATCGCATCGTTCACCGCCTCGCGCATGCGGAAGGTCGCATGCGCCTTCATGATCGCCGAGATCACCGAAAGCGCCCTGCCCTCGTCCAGCCCGGCGCAGGTCAGTCGCCGTGCGCCATCCATCAGGTAGGCGTCGGCGGCAAGCTGCGCCAGTCGCGCCTGGATGCCGCCGAATTTGCCGATCGGCAGGTTGAACTGCTCGCGGACACGGGCATAGGCACCGGTGGTATGGGCGGAAAAACCGATCGCGGCACAGCCCATCGAGGGCAACGAAATGCCCCGTCCCGCGGCCAGCGCCGACATCAGCATCATCCAGCCGCGGCCGGCATATTCCTGGCCGCCGATGATGTGATCGAGCGGGACGAAGACGTCCTTGCCGGTGGTCGGCCCGTTGAGGAACATGGTCGAGGACGGAATATGGCGCCGCCCGGTCTCGACCCCGGGCAGATCGGCGGGCACCAGCGCGCAGGTGATGCCGACCTCTTCCATGCCGCCCAGATGCCCCTGGGGATCACGCAGCTTGAAGGCCAGCCCGAGAACGGTGCACTTCGGCGACAGGGTGATATAGCGCTTGGACCAGTTGAGCCGGATGCCCAGCACCTCTTCACCCTGCCACATGCCTTTCTCGACAATGCCCTCGTCGCGCATGGCGGAGGCGTCGGAACCGGCCTCGGCGCTGGTCAGGCCAAAGGCGGGCAGCTCGCGACCGTCGGCGAGGCGCGGCAGCCAGTGATCCTTCTGCGCCTCGGTGCCGAACATGTGCAACAGCTCGCCGGGGCCCAGCGAATTGGGCACCATGACGGTGACGGCCGCGGCAACCGAGCGGGTGGCGATATAGCGGACCACCTCGGAATGGGCGTAGGCGGAAAAGCCGAGGCCGCCGTGTTTCTTCTCGATGATCATGCCAAAGAATTTCTGCTTGCGCAGGAACTCCCAGACCTCCGGCGGCAGATCGGCGTCGCGCTGGTTGATGTCCCAGTCGTCGATCATCGCGCAAAGCTCTTCGCAGGGCCCCTCGAGAAAGGCGCGCTCTTCGTCGCTGAGCCTGGGCTCAGCCACCGCATGCAGCTTGTCGTAATCGGGATTGCCCGAGAACAGCTCGGCTTCCCACCAGACCTCACCGGCATTGAGCGCCTCCGCCTCGGTCTCTGACATCTGCGGCAGAGCCGTCCTGGCCCGGCGGTGGATGGGGCGGGTGATCCTGGTCTTGCGAAAATCTGACATGCGCGACTGTCCCTCCTTGCCTGGGACAACCGTTCAGGTGGACGAAGGTTCCTGCCTCAGAGGCCCCGGACGGCGTCGTCTTCGCGGGTGTTGGGCTGGTCCTGCCCGGTTTCCTTGCAGAGCGTCCGCAGGGCCGACTTCAAACCTTCCTCGAGTGTCGGATGGTAATAGGGCATGTTCAGCAAGTCGGTCGCCGTCAGCCCGCGGCCGATTGCCAAGGCGAAGATATGCGCCAGATGGCCGGCGTCGGGCGCGCAGAGGCTGGCGCCGGTGAGCTTGCCGTCCGCATGCCGGGCATAGAGCCGGCAGAGCCCGCCGAGCCGATGTTCGACCCGCGCCTTGCCCTGGTCGTCATAGGGCGCGGAGGCGCCGACAAAGCTGGCATCGTCGGGGTCGGGAATGGTGCCGACCTCGGCCGCCTCGGGACGGGTGAAGGTCAGGGCAAAGGGCACCATGCGGGAAAATTCCGCAACGTCGGGGCAGCTTGCGGCGTTTCGGCCGGCGATATGGCCCTCATGCGCGGCCTCGTGCAGCAGCGGCCGGTCGCTGTTGGCATCGCCGGCGATGAAGATCGACGACGTGCCGCAGCGCAGGGTCTGGCGGTCGAACTCCGGCGCGCCGTGATCGTCGAGCGCGATCCCGGCGTTCCCGAGATCGAGCCCGTCGAAATTGGGGGGACGCCCCACCGCCAGAAGCAGCTTCTCGAAGGTGCGGCTCTGGCCATCCCATGTCAGCCGGACACCATCGTCGGCCGGCGCGACCTCGGCTTCGGTGTTCAGATGCAGCGGCAGCTCTTCGGCCAGCAACTCGCGCAGGGTCTCGCCGACCTGGCTGTCCTGCATCCCGGCCAAGGTGTCGCCGATGTCGAATACCGCGACCTCGACCCCGAGGCGGCCCAGCGCCTGCGCCAGTTCGACGCCGATCGGCCCTGCGCCGAGCACCGCAACCGACCGTGGCAGGTCTTCGAGGTCGAAGATCGTCTCGTTGGTGAGGATGTTGTCCGACACCGCGCGGAAAGGCTCGGGGAGCGCGGGCGTAGCGCCAGTGGCGATCACCACGGATTTGGCCGCCAAGCTGCGGCCATCGTCGAGCAAGAGCCGGTCGGGTCCGTCGAACCGCGCCCGCGCCGTGATCCTGACCGCCTCCGGCAAGTCGGAAATGCTGTCCTTCACGCCTTGGACAAACCGCGCGCGCACCTTGTTCAGCCGGCGCATCACGGCGCGGCCGTCCACCTCGGGATTGGCCGCGATGCCGAAGGCCCCGGCGTCGCGCACCGCATGGGCCGCGTCGCCGGCCGCGATCAGCAGTTTCGACGGCATGCAGCCGGTCGCGGCGCAGGTCGTGCCCCTGAACTCCGGGTCGATCAGCAAAGTGCTGGCGCCCAACTTGCTGGCGCTGCGCTGCGCGGCCAGCCCGGCGGTGCCAGCGCCGATGATTGCCACGTCACATTGCAGATCCGTCATGCTGCCTCACTCTCTCAGCGGCCGGGCCGGCGCGGCCGGGGCCCTGGTCACGGGCGC
Source organism: Marinovum sp. E3 (assembly GCF_055755275.1). Taxonomy (NCBI): domain Bacteria; kingdom Pseudomonadati; phylum Pseudomonadota; class Alphaproteobacteria; order Rhodobacterales; family Roseobacteraceae; genus Marinovum; species Marinovum sp. E3. Next base: position 291,230 of record NZ_CM146908.1, on the reverse strand, counting down.
GCCGATCTGGGGCCGGCGATCAGCCAGATGATAAAGCCCAGAAGCGGCAGGATCAGGATCAGCAGCACCCAGAGCACCTTCTTGCCGGTCGAGGCCGTCGAACCGACAACCGAAACGATGGCCCAGACATCCAGCACAAGCAGGATGAACCCGCCAATTCCGGTGATCTCTGTCATGATGCGTCCCTTCCCGTGAATTCACTTGTCGGACGAACGCAGCGATCCGCCGACAGGTTCCCTTCACGGGAAGAGATTTCGCGGCTCAGTTGTCATCGTCGTCGTCGCCTTCCTTGGGCCAGGCCAGCGGAAAGGTGACATGCAGCTCGAAGCGGTTGTCCTCTTCGACGGTCTCGAGCTTGCCGTTGAGCTGGATCACGAAGGTCTCGATCAGCTTCGAGCCGAGGCCGGTGCCCTCGGGCCGGGACGGCTCGCCTTCGGGCTTGAGCCGCGAATTCACCACGCTCAGACCGATGACGCCGGGGCTGGCCTCCTGCAAGGCGATGTTGATCCAGGCGCCGTCGGTGTCCTTGTCGACATCGCAATGCTTGACCGCGTTGATCGCCGCCTCGGCCACCATCAGCGACAGCGGCACCGATTGATCGGGGGTGATTTCAACCGGGTCGAGCTTGGTCGAGACCGCAATGCTGTGGCCGGCCTCTTCGAGCGAACCCAGCGCGACCTGCTGTTCGATGATGTCCTCGAGCAGCTTGTCGGCCCGCACCATCGACAGCTTGCGCGCCATGTAGAGATAGCGGTGGATCGCCGAAAGCGCCATCACCCGGTCCTGCACCCGGCGCAGCAGGTGCTTGGCGCCGGGGTTGGTCGTAGCGCGGATCTGCATGTTCATCATCGAGGCGATGAGCTGGAGGTTGTTCTTGACCCGGTGGTGCACCTCGCGCAGCAGCACGGTCTTTTCCTCGAGATCCTCTTGCCGGCGGCGGTCCTGCTCGCCCAGCCGTTCGGTCATCGCGCGGAAAGCTTCGGCGACGTATTCCACTTCGAGCGGCGGGTTGTCGAGCCGGGCATTGGCAAAATCGGTCTGCCCCTGGGCATAGAGCCGCATCCACGACCGCAGCCGGCGGATGTGCCGGATCACCAGACGGTGGACGCCGACATAGGCCACCGCGATGGCGATCACCCAGATGAAGATCGGAAAATAGAGCGCCAAGGTCTCGGCGTAGCTGGTCACCAGCAGGCCCCGGTGGCGCGGCGCCCAGCTGCCCATCACAAAGACCTCATCCTCGACGATCGGCGCGACCGCGAAGTCGCGCAAAGCCCCGGCGCGGTTGTAGCCGCGAAAAGTGTGCCGGCCGCGCATCGCCATGGTGTCGAGCGCCCGGTCGCTGGGCAGCACGCTGCGCCGGTCGTCGGTGAAGTTTTCGGTCGCCAGCACATCGCCGCCGGGCTGAAACAGCACCAGCTCGACGTCAGGCGCGGCGCGTTTGAGCGCGGCGTTGAGATCGACCAGCGGCACCGACACCCAGGCCACACCGCGAAAGACGCCGGCTTCCATCACCGGCACGGTCACGTTGAGCGTCGCGCGCCCGGCCAGGAACCCGAACGACCGCACGAAAAGCCCCGGCTCGGGGCGCAGGATCTCGTCCTCGAGCGCGTCGAGACCGGTGACATCGAGACTGTTGTCCGAATTGCACACGAGGCCAAGCTCGCTGTCGACATAGCCGGCGAAGACGAAATCGCGGTTCTGCGCCACGACCCGCGCCAGCACCGCATCGCAGGTTTCCTGGGTGTCGCGCACCGCCGGGATGGTGATGCTGAGGGTCTCGGCTGTGCTGGCGGCGGCGCTGATCACGTTGCGCGCCACGGCGACGGCCTGCTGGGTCTCTTCCAGAAGCGCCGAGCCGGACAGGCTCTGGCGCTCTTCGATGAGCTTGTAGGTCTGATACACCGAGATCAACCCGAGCGGCAGGATTGCCAGGCTCAGAACAAACGCGAGCTGAAGCGCCAGTCCCGGCCTGTGCAAACGGCGCCGGGTCGCCGAGGTGGTTTCGCTCATGCAGCCGGTTTCCCGGTCACGACGGCCAGAGTGGCCGCATCGGTAATCTCGAAATCTTCCTCATCGTCGAGTTCCATCAGCTCGGCCAGCCGCTTGCGGGCGCGGTTTGTCCGGCTTTTGATGGTGCCGACGGCACAGCCGCACATTTCGGCGGCGTCTTCGTAGGAAAAGCCCTCGGCGCCCACCAACACCAGCACCTCGCGCTGTTCATCGCTGAGCTTGGCAAAGGCGGCGCGGAAATCCGCCATCGCAAGATGACCGTCATGGGCGGGCTTTTCCGATAGCTTTCCGGCCATGATGCCATCGGGATCCTCGACCTCGCGCTTGCGCTTGCGATACAGCGAGTAATAGGTGTTGCGCAGGATGGTAAACAGCCAGGCACGCAGGTTGGTGCCGGTCTTGAACTTGTCAAAATTCGACCAGGCCTTGACCACGGCATCCTGCACCAGATCGTCCGCCGCCGCGCTGTTGCGCGTCAGACTCATGGCAAAGGCCCGCATGGCAGGCAGATGCTCTACGAGCTCGTCTCTCGGGTCTTTCGGTTGGGTCACGCGTCATCCTTGGGCTGCTGCGAGCCGGTTTTCGCCTCTTCCTGCTGGCGCAGTTTTTCAAGAAGCTGTGAGAAACGATCGGGCAGCGGCTCTTCGGACAGATCGGAATAGACCCGCCGAAGATTTTCATCGATTTGCCGATCAAGCTTGGTTGTCTTACTGTTGTTTGCCATCATGCCCTTCAGGTTAATCAACGCCGCGTGGATGCTTCTTCGCACCTAGGCTGGAACTTAACACCGAGTTATGCGTTTTTGTTCCCAGCTCATCAAATTTTTCGAGGACCACATGACTGAAAGCCACACACAGACTGATGTGACCGGACAGATCGCGACCGAGTTGCCCTACCTGCGCCGCTATGCACGGGCGCTGACCGGCAATCAGCAGACGGGCGATCATTATGCCGCTGCGACACTCGAGGCGCTTCTGACTGATGACAGCGTTCTGAGCGACACGCAACACCCCAAGGTGGCTTTGTTCAGGGCCTTTCATGGCATCTGGGCCTCCTCCGGCTCTCCGGTGGAAGAGCTGGACGAAGAAAGCTCGCCCGAGGCGCGCGCCCAGTGGCGGCTGTCAGGGCTGACGGCCAACACCCGCGAGGCGCTGCTGCTGAATTCGATCGAGGGATTCACCATCCCCGAAATCTCCGCCATCCTTGACGTGCCGGAACAGGAAGCCGGCGATCTGGTGGTCATCGCGCGCAGGGAAATGTCGGGCGCGATCCGCGGCCGCATCCTGGTGATCGAGGATGAGGCGATCATCGCGATGGATATCTCGGCCATCGTCGAAAGCATGGGCCATGTGGTGACCGGCAATGCCCGCACCCGTGACGAAGCCGTCGCCCTGGCGCATCGTGACCGGCCCGACATGGTGCTGGCCGATATTCAGCTGGCCGACAATTCCTCGGGGATCGATGCCGTCAATCACATCCTGTCAGAGCTGGGCGAGGTGCCGGTGGTCTTCATCACCGCCTTCCCCGAGCGACTTCTGACGGGCGAACGGCCAGAACCCGCCTTCCTTATTGCCAAGCCCTATACCGAGGAGCAGGTGCAATCGGCCGTCAGCCAGGCGATGTTCTTCTCCAGTACCCAGACGTTGAAAGCATAATACCTCGCACTTCAAAGGCGCCCCGATTTCCATCGGGACGCCTTTTTCACATCTTGCATCTCGTTGATCTTCTGGCCGTCACGTCTCAGGGTGCGCGCCCCCGCATGATGCGCAGCACGACCGCCACGAGAAAGAGAACGAGGAAAACAAAAAACAGTATCTGCGCAATCCCGGCCGAGGCCGATGCGATGCCGCCAAACCCCAGCAGACCGGCAACAAGCGCCACGATCAGGAAGATGAGTGCCCAATACAACATGGACGCCTCCTTTCATCACTCTTTACCAAGTGGATAATCAACCACCAAACCAGTCGGTAGGTTCCGGGACATTCCGCACAGTTAAGTGACTGTGGGCAGATTGAAATGTGCTCTTGGGGATGAACGCCGCGCGCGGCCAAGCGGCATCATCTCCCCGGCAAGGCCGGGAAGGTCGGGGCGTTCTTGACCGGATAAGGCCTGTCAGGGCCGGCCGCTTTAGCTTCGGGCGGCCTCTTTTTCCCGCAATTGGTCCAGAAGCTGGGCCATGCGGTCGGGCAATTTGCCCTCAGAGGGTTGGCGATAGATCCGCTTGAGATTGCTGTCGATCTGGTTCTGCACCCAATCCTCTGTGTTGTTGTCATTCTCAGGCATATTCGGACGTCCGGGTCATTGTTCCTATTCTGGTTCGGGGGCTTAACCATCGGTGGTGCCCTGCGGTTCCATCGCGGATAGACACAGGTCCGGGCGCTGCCCCGATGCGGCTTTCCTGCCACAGCGGGAACAATGCCACAGACATCCGGTTGGCGAGGCAGGAGGTACCTGTCCTTGACATCACAACAGCCCAGAACGCTCGGCGAATTGGCCGACAGCATTTCCTCGGTCAGCGATCGCGACAAGGTGTCGGTGGATGAAATCGTCGATGCGGTGGGCCATCGCAGCCTTGTGCCCCTGCTGCTCGTGCCCGCCCTGCTCTGCGCGACGCCGCTGTCGGGTATTCCGGGCGTTTCGATGGTCGCCGGCGTGGCGATTGCGATCATTTCCTTTCAGCTTCTCATGAGCGTCGAGGAGGTCTGGCTGCCACGTCGGCTGTTGCGCCAGACAGTTGACGGCAAATCCCTGGACAAGGCCCTGCGGTCGGCGCGGCCGGTGATTTCCTGGATCGACCGGCACAGCCACAACCGACTGTCGGTGCTGTTTCACCGGCCGTTGATTTACCTGCCCGTGATACTGAGCCTGCTGTCCGGCATGATGATGCCCTTCCTCGAGTTCATTCCGTTTTCCTCCTCTGTCGCCGCCATCGGGGTGAGCTTTCTCGCACTGTCACTGCTGACCCGCGACGGCCTGTTTTTTCTGCTTGCCCTGCTGCCTTATGCCGGGTTGGGCTGGCTGATCGGTGGCCGGCTGCTCTGAGCGTGCTCTGGCCGAAGCCGGGCAGACATTCCTGCCCCGGACCTCGATGCCGCAACCTGCGGCGCCCCGAGGGCAAGTGCCTGGACAAAATCAATAAAAACTGGAGCCGTTGTGCGTGGGTCTCGGCATTTTTCCGCCGAAATTTCCGGCAAGATTTAGGCGCCTGCGGGAACCCGGAGGCTGGACGCACGTTGTCTCAACAGGCGCGCATGAGCGCTATTTGTGGGTTAACAAGGAGACCTAGACATGAAACGGCTTTTGATTTCCACTGCGCTTGTTGCAGCGACCAGCGGCGCGGTCATGGCGCAGGATGCTGACGGCATGTTCCGTACCGAAGCAGACCCGAACGCAATCCATGCCTCCGACTTCATCGGCATGCGCGTGTATCGCGCAGAGACCGACACCGACGCGGTCGACGGCCTTCAGGATGATTGGGACGACATCGGCGAAATCCACGACATCGTGCTGACCCGCGATGGCCAGATCGACTCCGTGCTCGTCGACATCGGCGGTTTTCTTGGCATTGGCGAAAACCGTGTCGCCGTCGACATGGGGTCCGTCCGCTTCGTCTCGGATGATGCCACGGCCGAGGACGAAACCGACTTCTTCCTGGTGCTGAACGCCCCGGTCGCCGCGCTTGAAGAGGCGCCGGCCTATACGGGCGGAATGGGCGATGCCATGATGGACGCGGATACCGCCATGGAAGAGACCGGCGCCGCGGTCGAAGGCGCGATGGAAGAGACTGGCGCCGCAGTTGAAGGCGCGATGGAGGAGACCGGCGAAGCCATGGAAGGTGCCATGGACGCAGTCGAGACCGAAGTTGACGGCGCGATGGACGCCGCCGAGGGCGAACAGCCCGCGACGGTCGCCACCGAAACCGACGCCGAGGTGACCACCGACCTCCAAGATGGCGCCGAGCCGGTTGATCCCGCCGGCGGACCTCTGAGCTATGGTGCGGGGCTGATCGAGCGCGAAGGCTATGCCACGGCACCGCTGGAAGAGCTGACCTCCGAGAACCTGACCGGGGCGCCGGCCTATGACAGCACCGACGATCACATCGGCGAAGTTTCGGAAATCATCCTGTCCGACAGCGGCGAAGTGAGCTCGGTGATCGTTGATGTTGGCGGCTTCCTCGGCATTGGCGAAAAGCCGGTGCAGCTGGAACTGTCGCAGATCGACATCCTGCGTACCGAAGGCGGCGGTGACATCCGCGTCTATATCTCGATGACCGAGGAAGAGCTCAAGGCAATGCCCGACTACGAAGGTTGAGCAAACCGTTCACCCGGTTCGGAAAAGCCCGCCCCACGGCGGGCTTTTTCTATTGCGGCAGGGCCGCCGGGGGCATCTTAGCCGACATCGGAAACAAAACCGCCGGGGTGTGGCACACCCCGGCGGCTTCGCATCGCGCATAGCAAAGGCTGTCAGGCGTCGCGCGCCTTCGGTTCGGTTCCGCCGGCCAGTTCGTCGGCCTTGACCGCGCCACGCATACCAAGCGGCATGCCGGGGCCGGTGGTGCTGTCGGGCCGGACCTGGGCCTCGGCCTCGGCATTGACCTCGGCGCCGACCAGCAGGACATAGGCCGAGATCCACAGCCACATCAGCAGCACGATCACCCCGGCGAGGGCTCCAAAGCTTTCGTTGTAGCTGCCGAAGTTCTCGACATAGACCGAAAAGCCGAACGACGCCGCAATCCAGGTGACGCAGGCCAGCACCGCGCCGGGCCAGAGCCAGATCCATTGCGCCGGCGCCCGATCGGGCGCGGTGCGATAGACAACAAGAATGCCGCCGATCGTCATTGCCAGCAGGATCACCCAGCGGGTCAGGCCGATCAGCATCTCGGTCAGTGGCCCCAGCGCCAGAATGGAAAGAATGCCGGGCAGGACGAGCGCCGCGCCCAAGCCCGCGATCAGCCCGACCAGAAGCCCCAGCGTCAGCGCCAGCTTGATCAGCGTGAGGCTGACGATGCCCCGGGTCTCGGGCTGGTTGTAGGCCACGTTCATGCCTTCGATCAGGCTCGCCACGCCTTTCGACGCGGAATAGAGCGCGACGCCGATCCCGAACAGCGCGGCAAGACCGAGGCCGCCTTCCTGGCTTCCGGCCACCTCGATGGCCTGGCCGAGCACGATCTCGGCCACGGTTTCCGGCATAAAGGCCGTCACGGTCTCGAGTTCGCCGGTGAATTGCTGCGGATCGAAGAGCAGGCCGGAAATCGCCATCAGAGCGGTGATCGCAGGAAACAGCGCCAGCAGACCGTAAAAGGCCACGCCGGCCGCGATCAGGCCGACGTGGTCCTCGTTCATCTTGCGCCAAGCGCGCAGAAAGATCATTTTCCAGCCGCGCAACGGAATGTCGCGCGGCCGGGTGGCATGGCGGCCGGGAATATCCGACATCGCTCAGCCTTTCGGCTTGCCGAGGTTTTCTTCGCCCGCCTTGTCTCTGGCGGCATCGGCAACCCGTTGACCGGCGTCGCGCATCTCGTCGGCCGCGGCCTCGACAGCGGTTTTGTCGCCCGGCGCGGCATTGTCGGCGGCATCGCGTTTCTCTTCGGCGATGCTTTCGGCCTCGGACATTGCGGCGCGGGCGACACGCTCGGCCTTGTCGCGCTCTTCCCGGAAAATGCGCTCGGCCTCGTCGAAAAGCTCGTCGCGGGTCTGCCCCACCAGCTCGTCCTCGCGCTTGGTGCGCGGCAGGGCGCCGGCCAACGCGGCGCCGACGGCCAGCGCGATGGCACCGGCCACCAGCGGCTGCTCCTCGACGAAATCCGCCGTGGCGTCGCGGCCGCGGGCATAGTTGCGCCGCGCCGCTTCATCGGCCTTGTGCGCCATGTCGAGCGCGCGCGCCCGGGCGGTGACGATCCGCTCGCGGGCGGCGTCGCTCAGGTCTTCGGTGCCACGGGCAAGCCGCTCGCGGGCGCGGCCCACACGGTCGGCGGTGCCGCGTGCGGCGCGGCTGACGCCATCGGCGGCGCTGCGCGCGCCCCCGGCCACGGCAGACCCTGCGGCGCTGGCGCCCGAGCCCACGGCCTCGGCGGTGGAGCTTGCGCCCGAGGCGACGCTGGCGGCGCCGTCGCGAACGGTCTCGCCGGCGGCGCTGGCGGTGTCGGTGGCGCGGTCGGTCAGCGAACGGTCATCATCCTCGTCGTCCCAACCCTCGTCGAGATCGTGACGCGCCCATTCGGGATAGCCGGCATAGGTCGAGCCGTAACGCGCTTCGCGCTCGGTCGTGGTGCTATATCCGGCCCCGGCATAGCGGTCGCGCCCGGCGAATTCGCGCATCGGCCCGGCGGCGTAGCCAGGCACGCGACGGTCATGATTGCTGCTGTGATGGGTGACACCGTTGCGGCGGACGTCCTCGGCCGGGTCGTCGTGCGACCGGCCAAAGATCAGCCAGGCCAAGCCAACGCCGGTAACGGCCAACGCCAGCGGATTCTGCTTGGCCGAGCGGCCGACGGCATCGCCGAACTCGCCACCATGACGCCGGACGCCATTGGCGATCTCGGAAATCACCGCCTCGGGCGAAAACTTGTCTTGCAGGGCATCGACGGTACTGGCCAGATCGGAACGCTCGCGTTCGATGTCTCGTTCGATCTGATCGGGGGTGCGGGTGTCATTTGGCATTTGCGGCTCCTTTGACGGCTTCGACATCGCGCTGCACGTTGGCCGCGGCGCGGCTCGGAGCGATGCTGCTCAGTTTCAGATCATTCAGGCCCTTCTGGACGAAGCCATAGGCGACGATCACCAGAACGACGCCCACGGCAAAGGCGGCCCATCCAGGATCCATCCCGGCTTCGGCCAGCCCGGCGACAATGGCGCCGACAAGCACGTTGAGCGCGGTCAGCGCCACCACAAGCGCGGCCACCAGCAAGCCGATGGCGGTGCCCGCCCGGCGCAGGTTCTGGTCGATCTCGGCGCGGGCCAGATCGACCTCGCCGCGCACCAGGGCGCTGACATGGGCCATTGCATCGCCGAGCAGGCTGGAGGTGCTTTCATTCGGTGACTTGGTCATGATGTCTCTCCTTTCCCGGTGCGTGTCATGCTGGGGTGGGCGCTGGCCGAGGCCACGCCCTGGCCGCCGCCATAAGAGGGCTGGCCATCGCCGGCGCGCCCGCTGGCCTCGTCGCTCAGCCGGGCACGGCGCGATGCCTTGGCCATGCGCACGCCGGCAAAGCCCAGAAGCGCCGCACCACCGAGAAAGGCCACCGGATTGCGCCGGGCGAAATCGCCCAGATCATCCACCATCTGGCCGAGATCCTTGTCGCGCACGGTGTCGGCGAAATCGGCCATCGAGGAGGCGGCGGCGCCGAAGGTGCGCTCTTGCGCCGAGCCGTCGCGCAGCTCGTCCGAGGCCTTGCGCAGCGCCCGGGACACGGACGAGATTTCATCGGCCACGCCCTCCTTGGCGGCATCGGCCCGGGCATGGGCCTCGCCGACGACGGTTTCGCTCATGTCGCGGGCGGTCTCTTGCGCATCCTTGCGCAGGGCGTCGGTCTCGGTCCGGGCCGTTTCCGGGTCGCTTTTGCGCGTTGTGGTTGTGCCGTCAAAGTTTTGGGTACTCATGATAAATCCTTTCGGCAGGGGTCACAGAACAAAATTCACGATCGCAAGCACGATGACGATCAGTCCGACGAGATAAATAATGGCATGCATGGCTGCCTCCCTTGGTTGCCTGGCCTCACGGCCGTCTCACGTCTCAACACGGTTTCATGAGCTTTGTTCCGTCGTGCCGCCGCGGTCGGCGCCGCTGGCCCTTGCCGGCTTGCGCGACAGCACGATCAGCAGCGCGCCCCAGAGCATGAGGTCGAATCCCAGCACCACGCCGGGCAGCCAGATCGCGTTAAACGGGAAACCGAACCACAGAAGCAGGGCCACGGCAAAGGCGGCAAGCCCCGAGAGCATCATCCAGATGGCGCCGGGTTCGCGGCGGCGCTTGAGACCGTACCAGAGCCGCAGCACCCCGCTGGCACCCAGCCAGGCGATGATCAGCGTGGCCAGCGCGACAATGCCGACAAAGGGCTGAAGGATCATCAGGATGCCGACGCCGATGGCGAGAACCGAGAGCGCAAAGGTGCTGGCCATTTCCCAGGTCTCGTGCCGGCGGAACGCGGCGAAAAGGCCGACCGCCCCGGAAAAAACCAGGCACCAGCCAACGGTCAGGACGGCCGCGAGCGAGGCGAAGAACGGCAACAGGATCGCCGCGATCCCGGCGATGATGCTGGCGACGCCAATGGCCACCAGCGCCCATCGCGGGCCGCGCGCGAATTCACCGCGCCCGAGCGACACGTCGGAGGCGCTGTCCGCCATCGGCGGCGATGCTTGTGGATCGGGGTTGTCTTGGGTCTTGTCGGTCTGGGTCATGATGTGGGCTCCCGGTTTCTGTGCGGGTCCGACACTTCTGGAGACCGGCGGCCGGGCCGCGTGCGGTGGCATGGGCCCGAGGCGTTATGCGTCCGCGAAGGTGACGATCCGGCGAGCGCCGAGATCGGGTTTTTTGTCGGCGTCGAACCTAGCCCGGGCGATTTCGAGCCCGAAGGTCACGGCGCTGTCGGTTGCGGTCCAGATCGCGGCGTCCCTGAGCGCGAGGCGCAGAAGCCTCACGTCGAACCCGTCGCGCCCCGCATCGAACCAAGCGGCGGCCGCAGCAGTCCAGACATCATCCAGCCTGGCGGTGTCGACGCTGGGTTCGAACCGGCCGGACAGGCAGGCGTAAAACGTGCCGTCTCCCTTGGTCAGGCAGTAGTGCGCCTCGGCGCCCCGCCCCATGGCCCGCACCAGATCGGTGTCGGAAGAAGTGATGAACCAAAGCTCGGCCGTGTCACGGTCGGCGTGATGGGTCATCGGCTGCATGTGCGGATCGGCATTCTTGACGCCGAGCATGCCGGTGCCGGTGTCGCTCAACACGTCGAACAGGGCGGTGCGCGCATCTGCGCGCACCTTGTCTGTCATCGACATTCCGCGGCCTCAGAGCGTACTGGCCCAGGCATCGACTTCCCGCTCGGCTTCTTCGCGGGTCTTGCCGTATTTCTCCTGGATGATGCCGGCCATCTCCTGCCGGTTGCCCTTGGCGCGCTGCAATTCGTCGTCGGTGAGGTCACCCCATTTGGCTTGAGCCTGACCTTTGAATTGCTTCCAATTGCCTTCGATTTGGTCCCAGTTCATAATGTCCTCCTGTTCGCTTTGCGTACTGAAATGTAAACGCCGGCGTTACAGGCGAGTTCCCGGCGGATGTGAAAATCTGCCGAAAAATCATTTACTTCCAGACTGTCGAATTTCGGGAACTTTATGGTCGCGGCGGTGTTCACGACTCAGTGAACGGCGCCGTCATGCGAAGGAATGCCAGCCCATGGGACAGCCGCAGAAAGACCCGGCCGGCGCGCCGCACCTCCAAAATGTGATCTATCTGGACAGCAGACGCCCGGCAGCCCCGAAGGTGGTGGCGCAAAAGCCGGGCCAAGACACTGCCCGGGCAGTGCTGGACACGCCGCAGGCGGACCAGGCAGCCTTTCCCTGGCACCGCATCCTCTGGCCGATCTTGGCGGTTCTGGTGCTGGGCACGATTTCCTGGGCGGCCTGGACCTTGTAGGCAAAGCCCCCGCCGGTTCGCGGCGGGGGCCCGTCAGGCTTATTGTTCGACTTCGACGTCGGTATCGCCGGGGGCGACCTCTTCGACCGGGGCCTCGGGCGGCACGTCGACGGTGCCTGTCTCAAGCTCGGTCGGCGAAACCTGCTCGGTGGCGGCCTCCGCCGGCTCGCTCTCGGGGCCGGGTGCGGTGACAAAGACCTCGCCGATCCAGAACAGGATCAGGCCGATGGCAAAGACCGCCACGACGGCCATGCCGATCAGCGGCCCCCTGTGGCGGCGTTTTTGTTTTTTCAGGTTGGTGTCGGGTGAGCTCATCTTCCGTCTCCGCTGGTCTCGGTGATGTGGAAGGCAGGCGATGCTTTTGGTCCGCAGGCCCACCTCTCGGGTTCCCGGACCAACGCCTGACGGCCCGGCAAGTTCCCAGTCACAGCCCCCTGCGCCGAATTTCCGCACGCGCACGGTGTTCGGACGGACACAGAAAATCGCGCGCTCGCCCAGGACGAAAAAGACCGGACCCGGTCCGATGTTGCTCGAAGAATTGCCGCATCCGGTCACGAACATGCTGGCGACGATGCTCTTGGATATCGTCACCGACCGCGAGAGCGGTGCTCACAGGCTGCGCCCTTTCATCCGATGCAGGCTCAGGGAATGCTGACCTGACCGGCCTCCGGCTGCACGACCGAGCGCAATGCCTCGCCGATCATCTGATCGGAGAAGGGCCGGACCAACATGCCCCAGCCCTTCTCCTGCGCCTGTTTCTGATCGTCCTCCCCTACGGTCAGAACAATGCCGGCTCCCTTTTGGGCAAGGGTCTGGTCAAGACCACTTTCCACCACCTTGGACAAGCGCATCTCAAGAAAGGCAGCCAGAACATGGGCTTCTTCCACCAGCTTGGCCAAAAACTCCTCCAGCTGGCTGGCATGAACAACCCGGCAATCACACACAGCGCCAAGCGATCCGATGATATCCTCTGCAATGAGCGGATCCCGCTCGAGAACCAGGATCACCGGCGCGGCATCCTGGTGCGCGAGGCCGCTTGGCTCAACGCTGTCTTTCATCGATTCCCCTCTGCTCATGAAAGCATATTGATTCCTTCGCCCAACCCTTGCATTAAAATATGACATACCAAGACAAGGTTTCTTGCCATGACCACGCCTTGCCGAAGCTGCCCGCTGCGAAAGTGGCCGATTTTCGATCCTCTGACCGAGAAAGAACTGGCCTTCATGCAGGAGTTCAAATCCGGCGAGCTGGCCATCGAGGGCGGCGCGACGTTGATGATGGAAGGGTCGAACAGCCCGCAGCTGTTTACCGTGCTCGAAGGCATGGGCCTGCGCTACAAGACGTTGTCGGGCGGCGAACGTCAGGTGATCAATTTCGTTTTCCCCGGAGATTTCCTTGGCTTGCAGGCGGGCGTGATGTCCGAAATGCAGCATTCGGTCGAGGCGACGACACAGATGCGGCTCTGCGTCTTTGACCGCAAGGCGTTGTGGTCTTTGTTCGCGGACCACCCGGACCGGGCCTTTGACCTGACCTGGGTCGCCGCGGTCGAAGAGCATCTCCTGGGCGAGAGCCTGGCGGTCATTGGCCGGATGAATGGCCTCGAGCGCATCGCGCGGGCCTTTGTCCGGCTTTACGACCGGGGCAGTGCGCAGGGCCTCGTCCGAAAAAACCGGCTGCCCCTGCCCTACAAACAACATGATCTCGCCGATGCGCTGGGGCTGTCGCTAGTGCATACCAACAAGATGCTCACCCGCCTGCGCGAACGTGGCCTGGCGTCCTGGCAGAACGGGATGCTGACGGTCCGGAAATACGACGCGCTCTGCGAACTGGCGCAGCTCGAACCCGACCGCGAGCAGATCACCCGCCCGCTGATCTGACATCGGCCGCGACCGCGCCCGTCGCGGCAGCGACGCAGACCCGCAAGCCCGGCAACAATATCGCCCACTGGCGGGAACCCGGCCCGGGTTCACAGGGTTGCTGACCTGTGGCTCATCGATACAAAAATCCCGACCCGATCCTGCGGTCCGCCGTCATCGTCATCGCCGCGATCCTTGTGTTCGCGACGCTCAAGGCGGGGGCAGACATTTTTGCGCCGCTGACGCTCGCGACAATTACCGGCGTCATGCTGGCGCCGGTGACCGACGGGCTTGAAAAGCTCGGGCTGTCAAGCGGGCTGGCCTCGGCCTTGGTGCTGTTTGCGGGGGTCTGCGGCATCGGGTTGCTTGTTATCCTGGTGGAACCCGTGGTCTGGCGCGTCGCCGAAGAGGTGCCGCGCATCCGGCTCGAACTGCGCAGCTTCATCGAGGAGCTCCGCGGGCTGATCCGCGGCCTCGAGGACGTCAACCGCGAGGTCGAACAGGCCCTCGGCGGTGACGGCAACGGCCAGACCGACGCCGAAGGTGACCCGGTGATGCCCAATCTGACCAGCGCCATCCTGCTGGCGCCGGTGTTCCTGGCGCAATTCCTGATCTTTGTCGGGGCGCTGTTCTTCTTTTTGTTCACCCGCAAGAACATCTATGTCTACATGTCGCGCAAGATCGGCTCTTCGGCGGAAACGCCCGAGATCATGCGCCGCCTCACCCGCGCCGAACGCGTCGTCTCGCGCTATTTCCTGACGATCACCACGATCAATTTCGGCCTTGGCGCGGCGGTTGGCAGCGCGCTGGCGCTGATCGGCCTGCCTGGCCCGGTGATCTGGGGGCTGGCGGCGGCAATGCTGAACTACATCCTCTATATCGGTCCGATCGGGATGGTTCTCGGACTCAGCCTCGCCGGGCTGCTGGCCTTCGACGGCATCATGGTGATCCTGCCGCCGGTGCTCTATCTGCTGTTCAACCTGATCGAGGCGCAGTTCGTCACGCCGGCGCTGGTCGGCAAGAACATCGCGATAAACCCGCTGCTGATCTTTGTCTCTCTGGTGGTCTGGCTCTGGCTCTGGGGGCCGATCGGAGCCATCGTGGCGATCCCGATGCTGGCGATCCTGCTGGTCATGCTCGACGTCTTCGAAGGGGAGGTTCCGGGCGAAGTCGCGGCGGCGCCGTCGCCCAAGAACACATCGGCCACGCCCGAGGTCTGAGCCCTATCGCCGGATCCGCGCCAGAACGGCGCGCCAGCCGCCCGGCGCCAGCACCCCGGCCAGCAGAAAACCTGCGGCAAAGCCCGCGAAATCGGCCGCCCAGGTGGCATCGGTGCCGTAAAGCAGGCCGAACACCAGCCGGATGAGCAGCAGCGCGCCGATCAGGAAAAACGCCCGCGCCTGCGGCGCGCCCTCTTCGCCCAGTCGCCGCCAGAGCAGCAGGGTAAAGCCACCGATAATGCCGTAGACACCCGGAAAGCCGCCGATCAACGGCACCGGATCGTCGAGCAGCAGGCCATAGGCTGCCGCCCCGACCACCGAGGCAAAGAAAAACAGCGCGATCACCCGCGCCCCACCCATCACCTCGCCGACCCATTTGCCCAGCGCCAGCAGCATCACGCCGACAAACAGCGCATGGGTGAAATTGGCCTGGATGAAGGGATAGCTGACAAAGCGCAGAAGCTGCTCGGGCGGGTAGATGCCATTGGCCAGCATCCAGTCGAAGATATCGCCGGAAAAGGCGAAGTTCTGCATCGCGTTCAGCCGCCAGCCCACCGCCTGCGGCCCACCGACAAAGCCCTGGGTGCCGGCCTGAAAGGCCAGCTCGATCCCGGCGATCACCAGGAACAGCCCGGTGATGGCCGGCGGCAACGGGTTGACCGGCGGATGGTTGAACGGATCGGACATGGGCGCTCCTGCTGTGGCTCCGGGCCTTCGGCTTGACGGCCTCGGATGCCATGGGTAAGCGCTGAACGATCGAAAATCCAGACGGAGAAATCCCATGACAGAGGGCGTCCAAACCCCATCTGCCTTCACCCCGCGCGTCTTTTCGGGCATCCAGCCCTCGGGCAACCTGCATCTCGGCAATTATCTCGGCGCGCTCAAGCGCTTTGCCGACAGCCAGGACAGCGGCGTTCAATCGATCTTCTGCATGGTCGACATGCATGCGATCACCGTCTGGCAGGATCCGGCCGACCTGCGCCGCGCCACCCGCGAGCTGGCGGCGGGCTTCATCGCCTCGGGCGTCGACCCCGACAAGTCGGTGCTGTTCAACCAGTCCCAGGTCTCGGCCCATGCCGAGCTTGCCTGGATCTTCAACTGCGTGGCACGCATGGGCTGGATGAAGCGCATGACGCAATGGAAGGACAAGGCCGGCAAGAACCAGGAAAATGCCTCGCTGGGCCTGTTCGCCTATCCGGCGCTGATGGCGGCCGATATCCTGACCTATCACGCGACCCATGTGCCGGTGGGCGAAGACCAGAAGCAGCATATCGAGCTGACCCGCGACATTGCGATCAAGTTCAACAACGATTTCGGCGTCGATTTCTTTCCGATCACCGAACCGGTGATCGAGGGCACCGCGACGCGGGTGATGTCGCTGCGCGACGGGTCGAAGAAGATGTCAAAAAGCGATCCCTCGGACGCCTCGCGGATCAACCTGACCGATGATGCCGACATGATCGCCAAGAAGATCCGCAAGGCCAAGACCGATCCCGAGGCGCTGCCCTCGGAGGCCGAGGGGCTCGAGGACCGGCCCGAGGCGCGCAACCTCGTCAATATCTATGCCGCGCTGAACAACCAGACGGTGGCAGAGGTGCTGGCCGAGGCCGGCGGGCGGCAATTCTCGGAGTTCAAGCCGATGCTGGCCGATCTGGCGGTGGCCAAGCTCTCGCCGATCTCGACCGAGATGTCGCGGCTGATGGGCGATGTCGGCGAGATCGACCGTATCCTGGCGCATGGCGCCGGCCGTGCGCGGGCCATCGCGGCGCCGATCCTCGAGCGGGCCTATGACATTGTCGGCATGGTCCGGGGCTGACCGCCGCGGATCGCCGGCCGCGGACCGGGGGCGACCCTCCGGTCCGCGGTATTTTCAATCGGAATACGTGATCAGCCGGTGGCTGACGCTCAGGCGAAGAGCGGCAGACGAAAGGAGAAGGTGACCTCTCCTTCGCCGCTCTTGACCTCGAGATGGCCGTTATGCGCCGTGGCGATGGCCGAAGCTATGTAGAGCCCAAGTCCGAGACCATCGCCGCCGGACCCGGCAGCGCGGCGGAAGGGCTCGAATAGTTTCTGGGCGAAATCGTCCGAGACCGCCGGGCCGGCGTTGGTGACCGCGATGGTCATGCCCGCATCGTCGCAGAAGGCCGCAACCCGGATCGGGCCACCCTCGCGCCCGTGCTGCACCGCATTCGCCAGCAGGTTCGACACCGCCTGCGCCACCCGCGGCGCATCGCAGCTCACCGGACGGTCGATCTCGAGATCGAGGCTCACCTCATGCGCGGGATGGGCGATGCGCACCTCTTCCACCACCTGGCTGATCGCCTGGCGGATCGGCGCATCCGCGACCACCGAGACCGAAATCCCGCCGCCGAGCCGCTGTTTGGCGTGGATCAGCATGTTGCCGATAAGATCTTCCATCCGCAGCACCGCCGCCCGCATCAGCGCGACGGTCTGTTCCGCCCGGTCCGAGAGGGCCTCGCCGCGCAGCTGCCGCAGGCCGGCGCCAAAGGCGGTCACCGGATTGCGCAGGTCATGGCCGAGGATGGCGACGAATTCCTCGCGCGCGGCGGCCAGTCGGCGTTCATGTTCGACCAGCTGTTCCTGCGCCTCGAGCCGCATTTCGGTATCGAGGCTGCGGCCGATGAGATCGGCGAACATCCGGAACATCGCCTGCACTCTGGGCCGCTTGACCCGGCGCGGCACGATGTCGATGCCGCAGAGCGTGCCGAAGAAGCTGCCATCGTCGCGGTAGATCGGGATCGAGACATAACTCACGATATTGAATTGCCGGGCAATCGGATGATCCACGAAGGCCTCGTCGGTGTTGACGTCGTCAAAGACCACCGGTTCGCCGGTGTCGCGCGCGGTCTGGCAAAAGGTGCTGCCGATGGCGATCTCATCACCGCTGGCCAGATTGAACGAGATATCGTCGGAGGTGCGGCAGGCGACCCAGCGATCCGCGGTCACCCGCGAGACGGCGGCAAAGCGCATGCCGGTCGCCAGGCGCACGGTTTCGAGAATGACGCTCACGGTTTCGCTGCCGGCAATCAGCTCGATATCGGCCTGAAAGTCGTGGTTTCCCCCGAGAAAGGCCTGGTGGTCCTGCATGCGGGTCGTTGGTACGGTCATTGCGCTCCTGCCTGTATGGCCTGACTCTGTGGCACCCCGGCCGGAGTGTGACCGCATCCGCCGCCGGGTCAAGCGTCTGGAAGCAGCATGACACGCAGCCGCCGGCTCGGAAGCCGGGCGCGTCGGGTGTCGGTCCGGGGGGGCCCGGACCGTCGCCTTAGAGCATAACGAGGCAGGTGCAAAGCCACAAAGCGGATGCCGGCGCCGGGCGGGCGGGAGCCGGTCAAGGCGACGGGCCGGATCGAGGGGGGCGGTGCCGTCCCCCTCGGCGGGCTCAGTCGGCGATCACGTCCTGGCGCTGCTGGCCCAGCCCGGCGATGCCAAGCTCCACCACGTCGCCGGCCTTGAGGTAGCGCGGCGGCTTCATCCCCAGCCCGACGCCCGGCGGGGTGCCGGTCGAGATCACGTCGCCGGGGTGCAACGTCATGAACTGGCTGAGATAATGCACAAGATGCGCGACGCCATAGACCATCGTTTTGGAGGAGCCGTCCTGCATCGTCTCACCGTTCACGGTGAGCCACATGGCGAGGTTCTGCGGATCGGAGACCTCGTCCCGGGTGACCAGCCAGGGGCCGATCTGGCCGAAGTTGTCGCAGCTCTTGCCCTTGGTCCACTGACCGGCGCGTTCGGCCTGGAAGGCCCGTTCCGAAACGTCGTTGGTGATTGCGTAGCCGGCCACATGGTCCAGCGCCTCGGCCTCGCTGACATATTTCGCTGCCTTGCCGATGATCACCGCAAGCTCGACCTCCCAGTCGGTCTTTTCCGAGCCACGCGGAAGGATGATCGGGTCGTTCGGGCCGCAGATCGCCGAGGTCGCCTTCATGAAGATCACCGGCTCGGGCGGCACCTCCATGCCGCTTTCGGCGGCGTGATCGGCATAGTTCAGCCCGATGCAGATGAATTTTCCGGTGCCCGCCACCGGCGGCCCGAGCCGGGGATTGCCCGCGACTTCGGGCAGCCCGCCGGCATCGACTGCGGCAAGCCTGGCCAGGCTCTCGGGCGACAGCGCCGCGCCGGCGAGATCGTCGATCAGGCCGCTGAGGTCGCGGATGGTGCCGTCGCTGTGCATCAGGCCGGGTTTTTCGGCGCCCGGAGCGCCATGGCGAAGCAGTTTCATTTGTCGTCTTTCTTGAGGAAAATCAGAGGGTCCAGCCGCCGTCGATGCAACAGGCCTGGCCGGTGGTGAACGTGGCGCCGGCCAGGTAGACCGCAAGATCGGCGATCTCTTCCGGCGCGGCGATGCGCCCCATCGGCTGCCGCGCGACAAAGGCGGCGCGGGCGGCCTCGTAGTCGCCGCCCGCCGCAAGCCGGTCGTCGAGCGACGGCGATTGCACCGTGCCGGGGCAGATCGCATTGCAGCGGATGCCCTGCGCCACGTGATCGGCGGCAATCGCCTTGGTCAGGCCGAGCACCGCCGCCTTGGTGGTGGAATAGACAAAACGGTTGGGCACGCCCTGGACCGACGAGGCCACCGACGAGACGTTGAGGATCGTGCCCGACTTGCGCTCGAGCATGCCCGGCAGCACCGCCTGCACCATCCGCACCATCGATTTGACGTTGAGGTCATAGGCAAAGTCGAGCTCGGCCTCGGAACAGTCCAGCACCGTGCCGCTGTGCACCACGCCGGCGGCGTTGAACAGCACATCGACCGCTCCGGCCCGGGCGCAGACCTCGGCGACGCATTCCGCATCCAGAACGTCGAGCCGCGCGGTCTCGCAGCCATCGAGCCCGGCTAGGCCGGGCGCGTTGATATCGGTGGCCAGCACCCGCGCGCCGGCGCGGGCAAAGGCTTGGGCGGTGGCGCGGCCGATGCCCTGGGCGGCGGCCGTCACCAGCACGCGCTGGCCTGTCAGATCGCTTGTCATATCTTGTCTCCCTTGCGCGCCGTCACATCACGGCGCCGATTTGCCAGGGCACGAATTCCACCGCGCCAAAGCCCTGCGCCTCGCTCTTGGTCTGGCTGCCGGAGGCCACCTGAAGCAGCAGATCGAAAATCTCCTGCCCCTTAGCCTCGAGGCTGGTGCCGGAGAGGATGTCACCGCAGTTCACGTCCATGTCTGGCTCCATCCGCCGCCAGAGATCGGGATTCGAGGCGATCTTGATCGCCGGCACCGGCTGATAGCCCGAGACGCTGCCGCGGCCTGTGGTAAAGGCGACCAGATTGGCGCCCGAAGCGATCTGCCCGGTGACCGAACAGGGATCATATCCGGGGCTGTCCATGAAGACGAAGCCGGGCTGATCGATCGGTTCGGCGTATTTGTACACACCCGAGAGCGGCGCGCTTCCGCCCTTGGCCACCGCGCCCAGCGATTTCTCGAGAATGGTGGTCAGCCCGCCGCGCTTGTTGCCGGGCGAGGGGTTGTTGTCCATCTCGCCAAAGTTGCGGGCGGTGTAATCTTCCCACCAGTCGATCAGGTCGATCAGCTTGCGGCCGGTCGGCGCATCCACGGCGCGGCGGGTCAGCAGGTGTTCGGCGCCGTAGATCTCGGAAGTTTCCGACAGGATCGAGGTGCCGCCATGGCGCACCAGAAGATCCGAGGCCACGCCCAGCGCCGGATTGGCGGTGATGCCGGAATAGCCGTCCGAGCCGCCGCATTGCATGCCCAGAACCAGGTGGCGGGCCGGGGCCGGGGCGCGGCGGGCCTTGTCGGCCTCGGCCGCCAGCTCGCGCAGGATCGCCACGCCCTTGTCGACGGTGGCGCGGGTGCCGCCCTGTTGCTGGATCGTCATGTAGCGGAACCGCGCGCTGTCTTTGAGCGCCTTGCGGTCGATCAGATCGGGGATCTGCATGACCTCGCAGCCCAGCCCGATCATCAGGATGGCGCCGAAATTGGCGCTGTGGCCATAGCCCGCAAGGGTGCGGAACAGCGTCTCATAGCCCTCGCCCTTGCCGGCCATGCCGCAGCCGGTGCCATGCACGATGGGCACGATGCCGTCGACATTGGGGAATTCGGCCAGAATGTCCGCCGCGGCCGCGCCTTCGGCAATGAACCGCGCCACCGAACCGGCGCAGTTCACCGAGGTGAGGATGCCGATGTAATTGCGTGTGCCGACCCGGCCGGAGGGGCGGTGAAAGCCCTGGAATTCGGCCGCCGCCTCCGCTTTCGGCAGGGGCTGCGCGGCGGTGCCGAAGGCGTGATCCTGTTTGTGCGCCCCCATGCCGAGGTTGTGCACATGAACATGCGCGCCAGCGGAAATGTCAGCGCTCGCCGCGCCGATGATCTGGCCGTATTTCAGGATATTCTCGCCGCGCCGCAGGTCGCGCAGCGCGATCTTGTGGCCCGCCGGAACCGCCTCTTGCGCGGTCACATCGCCGGGCAACCGGGTGCCCGCCGGCACGGCGCGCAGGGCGACAAGAACGTTGTCGCCGGCGTGCAGACAAAGCGCAAAGGGCTGGTCGGTCATTTCTGTATCCTTCACGGCGTCACGATGACCTTTATCAGGTGATCATGGTCATGCGCGAGCTTCGCGAACCGCGCGGGCAGATCCTTGAGCGGCACGATGGCCGAGGCGATGGCCTCGGTCGGCACCGCGCCGCTGCGGATCGCCGCCATCACCCGGTCGAAATCCTCTTTCAGCGCATTGCGGCTTCCGATGATGCGGGATTCGCGCTTGTGAAACTCGGCGTCGGCGAAGGTGATGCTTTCCTTGACCACGCTGACCAGCACGGTGCTGCCGCCATGCGCCACCAGTGGAAAGCCCGCCTCGATCGCCTTGGCATTGCCGGTGGCGTCGAACACCAGATCGAACCCCTCGGCCAGATCGCCCGACAGGATATCCTCGCCCGGCTGATGGGTGTCGGCAAAGCCGAAGAGATCGGCGGCCTTGGCAAGCCGCTGGGCGCTCAGATCCATCAGATGCACCTCGGCCCCCGCGATCCGGGCAAAAAGCGCGGTGCCAAGCCCGATCGGCCCCGCGCCGGTCACCATCACCCGGTCGCCCGCCCCGCACCCTGAGCGCGCCACCGCATGGGCACCGATGGCAAGGAACTCGACCATCGCCGCCTGCTCCGGTGTCAGCCCTTCGGCGGGATAGAGGTTCTGTTCCGGCACAACGATCCGGGCGCACATGCCGCCATCGGCGTGCACCCCTAGCACCGCGATATCGCTGCAACAATTGGGTTTGCCACGTCGGCAGGCCCGGCAGGTGCCGCAGGACAGATAGGGATTCACCACCACCAGCCTGCCGGCGTCCGGCCCGTCGGCCAGATGCCCGGAGAGCTCGTGGCCGATCACGCGCGGGTAGTTCAGAAACGGGTGTTTGCCCTCGAAGATGTGGTAATCGGTGCCGCAGATGCCGATGGCGGCGATATCCACCAGTCGGTGACCTTCTGGCGCCTCGCGCGGCTTGGCACGTTCTTGCAGCGCGAAAGTGCCCGGCTCGACACAGGTGCCGCAGGCCATTGTCTCTTGCATCACGTCCTTCATTGCGCCGCCTCCAGATTGCGCGCCGTCCAGTCGGCCGGCAGTTCGCCCTTGACGATCAGGCTGAGCACATCGTCCTTGGTCACCTCGTCGATGCGGTGGGCGCCGACTAGCCGGCCCTTGTTCATCACCACCACCCGGTCGCAGAGGTCAAAGACATCGTGCATGTCGTGGCTGACCAGCAGGATGCCGATGCCCTCGGACTGCAATTGCCGGATCAGATTGGCGACCATCGCGGTCTCCGACGGGCCGAGCGCGGCGGTGGGCTCGTCCATGATCAGAACACGGGTGTCGAAATAGATCGCCCGGGCAATGGCGATCACCTGCCGCTGGCCGCCCGAAAGCGACGAGACCGGGTCTTGCAGGTTCTTGAAATTCGGGTTGAGCCGGGCCAGCACCTTGCGCGATTCCGCCAGCATGCGGGCATCGTCGAGATTGCCTAAACGGGTCTTGAGCTCGCGGCCGAGAAACAGGTTCGACGGCGCATCCAGGTGATCGGCCAGCGCCAGCGTCTGATAGATCGTCTCGATTCCGGCTTCGCGGGCGTCGTTGGGATCGGCAAAGCTCACCGGGCTGCCGTTGACGCGGATTTCGCCGGCATTGGGGATCATCGCGCCGGCCAGGATGCGCATCAGGCAGGATTTGCCGGCGCCGTTGTGGCCCAGCACGCCGACCACCTCGCCGGGAAACAGATCAAGCGAGACGTGATCGACGGCCCGGACGCCACCGAAGTGCTTCTCGATACCGATCATCTCTACGAGGGGGGGCTGTGACATGGGGCGCCTTTCTGCCGGGGGTCTGCTGCTGTCTGATCGACGGGCGCGCAACCTGGCGCGCCCGCCGCGATTTCGGCTCAGTAGAGCACGTTTTTCGCCTGGTCGGAGTCGATGTTCTCCTGATCCACCAGCACCACACCGGTGTTGATGAAGGGCTCGACCTTTTCACCGCCGAGGATGTCGATGATCGCGTTCACGCCCTTTTCGCCCATCGCGAAAGAGCCCTGAACCGCCGTCGCCTCCATCAGCCCCTCGCGGACGAACTGTTGCAGGTCTTCGTTGCCGTCAAAGCCCAGCGCGACCAGCTGACCGGCCTTGCCCGCCTGCATGATGGCGCGGCCCATGCCCACGGCGGTGGGCTCGTTGGCGCCGAAGATGCCGACAAGATCGGGGTTTGAGGCAAGGATATCGGTGGTCTGGTTCAGCGCCTGCGCCATCTGGCTCTGCGAATAATAAGGGCCGACGATTTCCAGATCCGAATTGGCGGTCAGATAGTCCGAGAAACAGCCGACGCGGCCGATTTCCGATCCGACACCGGCGACATAGGACATCACGGCAACCTTGCCCTCGGTGCCGGCCTCGTCGATCATCCGCTTGGCCACCTCTTCGCCGGCGGCGCAATTGTCGGTGGACAGGAACGCCTGATAGGTGCCTTTCGCGCCGTCGGTCAGGGCGCTGTCGATGATCACCACCGGAATGCCGCTCTCATAGGCACGCTTGACCACCGGAGCCAGCGCTTCGGGGTCGGACGGTGCCAGCACGATGCCGGAAACGCCGCGATTGATCGCGTTCTCGACGAGGTTGACCTGATCGGCGACGGCGCTTTCGGTGGCCGGGCCATCAAAGCTGAAGCTGTGTTCGGACTGGGCCGCGATCGCGGCTTCCGCGCCCTTGTTGACGTTCTGCCAGAAGTTCGAGCTGGTGGTCTTGACGATCACCGCGATCTCGCCGGCCGTGGCCATCCCGGCCGAAAGCGCCATCACCGACGCCAGCATTCCAAGCTTGTAGGTCTTCATCTCATTCCTCCTCAGTTGAGATTTTGGGTCTTGGTCTTATTGGACGCCCGGTCCGGCCATGGCCGGCACCGGACAGAACCTCTGTCAGCGCCGGTTGCGCATCTGGTCGATCCAGACCGCGCCGATCACCACCGCACCGATGACGATCTGCTGGATGAAGGCCGAGACGCCGGCCATGTTCAGCCCGTTGCGCAGGATGCCGATGATGAAGGCGCCGATCATCGTGCCCGAGACGGTACCGACACCGCCCGAGAGCGAGGCGCCGCCGATCACCGCCGCGGCGATGGCGTCAAGCTCGTACATCACGCCTTCGCTGGGCTGCGCCGTGACCAGACGCGACATCAGCACATTGCCCGCCAGCCCGGCCAGCGCGCCCGACATCACATAGGCATAGAGTTTGGTCTGATCGACGCGCACGCCGGAAAGCCGCGCCGCCTCTTCGTTGGAACCGGTGGCATAGATGTGGCGGCCGATGCGGCGGCGCCGCAACATGTAGGCCGCGCCCATTGCCACCAGCAGCAGCAGGATCGCCGGATAGGGAATGCCGGGAAAGATCACCTTGGGAAACCCGTTGGACTGCATCTCGACCATGCGAAAGAGCGCCCCGTTGCCCAGCCGGCCAAAGGCCTCGCCAAGCTGGGAAATCGGCGCCGCGCCGGTCAGTTGCAGGGCCAGACCCCGCGCCATCAGCATCATGCCCAGCGTCGCCACGAACGGCGGGATCTTCATCCGGGTGACAACCAGACCGTTGACCGCGCCACAGCCGGCGCCGATCAGAACGCCAAGGGCCATCGCCGGCGCCACCGGCAGCCCGGCCTTGATCGCCATCGCCGTGCCGACCCCGGAGAGCGCCAGAACCGAGCCGACCGAGAGGTCGATGCCGCCGGTGATGATCACCATGGTCATGCCGATGCCAAGCAGGCCGATGACAGAGGTCTGCAACAGGATGGTCAGCCCGTTGTTGACCGAAAAGAATGCCTGGCTGGCCAGCGAAAACCCGGCCACCAGAAGCAGCAGCGTCAGAACCGCCGAGAGCCGGTGGATCTTGGCCGCATCCGGCATCAGGGCCGCCAGCGGCGTCGCAGCGCGCCGATCCGCGGGTTTGGTTGCGTCAGACATGCGCCTCCCCTTCTCGCTGTCTTGCATTTAATTATTTAGTACATAAACAAGCCTCTCTTGATTCCGTCAACTGTTTTTTATAATATCGTACAAATACAAGAACCGCCCCGGGGCGGACGCGAGGAAAGGCAGTGACATGGCGCGCAGCGACACCAGGTATCGGGAGGCCTACAACCGGATCCTCACCTATTGCGAGACCCTGCCGCCCAAGGCGCCGATTCCCTCGGAAACCCGTCTGGCCGAGATTGCCGGCGTCAGCCGCACGGTGATCCGGCGCTGCCTGACGCGGCTGGAAGAGCTCGGCCTGATTTCCTGGCA
Source organism: Marinovum sp. E3 (assembly GCF_055755275.1). Classification (NCBI taxonomy): domain Bacteria; kingdom Pseudomonadati; phylum Pseudomonadota; class Alphaproteobacteria; order Rhodobacterales; family Roseobacteraceae; genus Marinovum; species Marinovum sp. E3. The sequence continues at coordinate 265,738 of NZ_CM146908.1, read as the reverse complement.
GGGCCGCGACAAACATCTGCTGCGCCAGCCCCGCGCCGAAGACCGGATCGCGGTGCCCGAGGCCGCGGCCGACCCCAGCGATCTCGAACAGCGCTTTCTCGATTGGGTGCTGCGCTTTGACGTGCCGGCGAATACGCCGCTGTCGGTGGCGGAACTGTCGCGCACCTTCGAGGTGCCACAATACGATCTCAAGGAATTTCTTGCCGGGCTCAGCCGCTTTGGCCTGGTCTCGCGCCGGCCGCAGGGCGGCTGGATGCTGCTGGGCTTTACCAAGGATTTCGCCATCGAGCTGTCAGACTTCCGCTCGGTGCTGGAACAGAACGCCGTGAGCCAGGTCGTCGAGGCGCCGGTGGACCATCCGGTCTGGGCCAGGCTGGCGCAGCTGCGCGCCGACCACCTCGCCCTGAAACAGGCCATCGACCGCGATTTCCACGAATTCTCCAAGCTTGACGAACGGTTTCACCAGACCATCAATTCAGTGGTCAGAAATCGCTTTATCGCCGAGTTCCAAAAGGTGATCTCGCTGATTTTTCACTACCATTACATGTGGGACAAGACCGAAGAGAAACACCGCAATGCCGCCGCCATCGATGAGCACCTGGCGATCATCGACGCGCTCGAGGCCCGCGATGCCGAGGCCGCGCGCGACGCCGCCCTGCGCCACCTGCGGACCTCGAAGACAACCTTGCTGTCCTCGCTGCGACACCACGACCTGGGCTGAGCGCGCTCAGCCAAAGAGCGCTTGCAGGCCGCGCGGCGTTGGTGTCGCAAGCGCGTCGAGATTGCGGGTCAGCGAGGCCGGTTTCGCGGTGCCAAGCAGCACCGAAGCCGCCGCCGGATGCTGCATGGCGAAATGCAACGCCGCCGTCGCCAGCGGCACGCCCAGCGCCTCGGACCTGGCCTGCAACTCGGCCACTTGGTTCAGCACCTCTTCGGGGGCCGGGCCGTAATCATAGGTCGCGCCTTCGACCGGGCCGGTCGCCAGAATGCCGGAATTGAAGATACCGCCGAGCACCAGGCTTGTCCCCGCCGCTGTGCAGGCGGGCACCAGCTCTGCCTCGGCGGATCGGTCCAGCAGCGTCAGCCGGCCGGCCAGCAGGATCACGTCGATCGGCCCGGCATTGCGCATCAGGTCGAGGCAGACCTCGCATTCATTGACGCCAAGGCCAAAGGCCTTGATCCGCCCTTGCTCGCGAAGCCGAACGAGCCGCGCATAGCCGGTGTCAAGAAACGCCTCGCGGTGCGGGCGATTACCTTCGGCGCCATGGGTATATTCCCCGATATCATGCACATAGAGAATATCTATCTCCGTGCGCCCGAGCCGTTCGCAACTCTGCTCGAAGCTCTCTTCGAGCCCGTCGCCGGAGTAATCGTAGCGCACGTCGTTCTGGGCCGGGCTCACATAGCCGTCGGCCTCGGCAATCGTCGATCCGGCGGGCGACAGGATGCGCCCGACCTTGGTGGACACGACAGCCTCGGGGCGGGATTTCAGGAACCGCCCCAGACGCATCTCGGACAGGCCGCGGCCGTAATGCGGCGCGGTGTCGAAATAGCGGATGCCCGCCTCCCAAGCGCGCGACAACACCGCTTCGGCCTCGGCTTCGCTGGTTTCGCGATAGAGATTGCCGATACTGGCGCAGCCGAAAGCGACCTCGGTGACCGAAAGATCCGTGGTGCCGATGCGTCGTGTCTTCATGGTCATTTCCCCTCCAGGGCAGCGCGCAGCTGCGGTTTGGCGCCAGTGTCGCCGTTGGCCTCAGCCCAATCGAGAAAGGCGCCGATCCGACGCGCGAGCTTCTCGGCATGGTTCTGGGCGATGTCTTCGAGACAGTGATCGAGATAGGGGTTGGCAAAGCGCTCCAGCGTGGTCGCCACATATTCGGCCACGCCCTCGCCCTCCCCCGCCGCGGCAAAGCCGGGCAGCACCTCCTGCGCATAAAGGTCGCGCAAACGCCCGGCCCAATCGGCATCCGCCATCACGTCGCGCACATGGGTGGCACCGGCCCGCCCGCGCGCCAGCCAGTCGGCCACGATCCAGCTGTGCCCGAGGTTGAGCACGAAGAGCTTGCGGCGCTCGATCGGCCCCAGATCGGGCACCTCCCGTATCGCCGGATGGGTGCAGGGCAGCCGCAGGCGCGGCTGCCCCTCGATCGCCCAGAGCGCATAGGGTTCGGCAACCGCCCCCGCCGGATGCAGCGGCTCGGAAACGATGCGGTCGACCAGCGAATTGACCCAGACGACCTCGTCACGCAGCCAGTCGCGATAGCCCGCCGGCATGGCGCCGGCGGCGGCCAGCACGAGATCGCGCAGGACCCTGCCATTGTTGCGCACCAGCTCGGTCGGCATGATCTGCACCGGTGCGCCGCCAGCCTCGAACCGGCCGCGCAACAGATGCGCCAGCTTGGCGGGATACGACATCGCCATGTCGAACCGCGCCCCCGCATCGGCCGGTTGCGGCGCAAAACCCGCATCGGCGGTGTTCGACAGGATCATTTCCACATCCCCCGCCACCAGGCGCGCCACTTCGTCCAGATCCGGGCCGAGCGACAGGCCGCGCGCCACCGAGGTGACCCGCCGGGTTTCGTCCAATGGCTTGCCGTCCTGCAAGCCGCGGATCCTGACGTCATAGCCCTGTGCCAGCGCCGCGACCCGCCCGGCGCGCGCCGGATCGCCGCTCGATTGCACCACCACGACGGGGCGCGCCTCTGGCATGGCCTCGGCAAGGAACAGATCGGCATGCGCCTGAAGAAAGCGGCTGGTGCCGAATTGCAGGACGGTTGGAATTGCCATTGACGAGTCTCCCGATTTGGTTTGTTATTATTTAGAACAATGCAGCATGCAAGGAAATTCCGTGACCATTGACGCCCACCAGCATTTCTGGCGCATCGCGCGCGGCGACTATTCGTGGATGGATGACAGCGTGGCCGCGATCCGCCGCGACCTCCTGCCGCCCGATCTCGCGCCGCTGGCCCAGGCCGCCGGGGTGACCGGAACGGTGGCCGTTCAGGCCGCCCCGACGCTGGAAGAGACCGAATTCCTGCTGTCGCTCTCCGACACGACGCCGCTGATCCGCGGCGTGGTCGGATGGCTCGATCTGACCGGGGATGTGCCGCGCCAGATCGACCGCCTGGCGCATCCGCGGCTGCGGGGCATCCGGCCGATGCTTCAGGACATCCCCGAAACCGACTGGATTCTGCGTGATGACGTGCTGACCGGGTTGCGCCAGGTGGCCGAAGCCGGGCTGCGCATGGACGCGCTGATCACGCCGCGCCACCTTGCGGTGATCGACAGGCTCGCCCGCGCCCTGCCGGAGCTGCCGCTGATCATCGATCATTGCGCCAAGCCGCGCTTTGCCGGCAGCGATCCCGGCGACAACTGGCGCGCCGGCATTCAGGCCCTTGCCCGCCATCCGCAGGTCAGCTGCAAGCTCTCGGGGTTGGCCAATGAATTCGGTCCCGGCTGGTCCGCTCCAAGGTTGCGCCCGGTGTTCGATCATGTGTTCGCCTGTTTCGGGCCCGAGCGGGTGATGTGGGGCAGCGACTGGCCGGTGCTGGAGCTGGCCGGCACCTATGCCAAATGGCACGCGGCGGCGCAGGAAATGGCGGCAGAGCTGACCTTGGCCGAACGCGAGGCGCTGTTCGGCGATACCGCGCGCCGCATCTACGCGCTTGATCAAGAGGGAGAAATTCAATGAAACGCATGGGACAGGTCATCGGACTGAAGCCGGAGCACACAGCGGAGTACAAACGCCTTCATGCCGAGGTCTGGCCGGATGTGCTGGCACGGTTGCGGCAGTCCAACATCACCAATTACTCGATCTTCCTGCGCGAGCCGGAAATGCTGATGTTCAGCTATTGGGAGTATACCGGCACTGATTTCGAAGCCGATTCCGCCGCCATCGCCGCCGATCCTGTCACCCGCGATTGGTGGAAGATCTGCGGCCCGATGCAAAGCCCGCTCGACAGCCGGTCAGAGGGTGAATGGTGGGCACCGATGGAAGAGGTCTTCCACCTTCCCTGAGCCAGGCGGCCGGTGTTTTGCCGCGCTGCGGCCCACGGCGGCCAAACCATAGTGTTTTAGTCTGGTATTGCCGAGCGCGGCGCAAGCTGGTACCACACCGGCCAAGTCAGCCACCGGTGCCGGGCGCCCGAGCCAGACGTTCCAAGTGAAACAATCTCAGGAGCGAAGGCCATGATCCGCCTTGTACCGCGCGCCCTGGCTGTCTGGGCCGCCCTCGTCCCGCTCGCCGGGCCGGCCGCCGCCGAAGCCGAAGCCGATCTGGGCGCCCATGTCACCATCGAGCTCAATGCCGTGGCGCCGGTCGATGCCGCCTGCCGGATGAGCTTTCTGATCCAGAACGGCCACGCCGGCGACATCCGCCAGGCGGTGTTCGAAGCGGTGCTGTTCGACGATCAGGGTCGGGTCGAGCGGCTGACCCTGTTCGATTTCGGCGAACTTCCGGCGGCCCGGCCAAGGGTGCGGCAATTCGTGGTGCCCGATCTGGACTGCGCGGCGCTGGGCCAGGTTCTGTTCAACGGCGCCGAAACCTGCTCCGGCGACGGGCTGAGCCCGACGGCCTGTAGCGAGGGGCTCGAACTGCGCAGCCGCGCCGACGTCGAGGTGCTGGGATGATCGCCGCGCTGCAACAGGCCGTCACGCGGATCGCCGAGCTCGGCGGCCCGGTGGTTCTGCTGCTGGCGGCGCTGTCGGTGCTGGTCTGCGCCGTCGTGCTCTACAAGCTCTGGCAGTTCGCCGCCGCCCGGGTGGGCAGCCACCGCGCCCTGAAACTGGCGGTCGCCGCCTGGGACGCGGGCGAGCGTGGCGCGGCGCGGGACCATCTCGGGCGGTCGCGCAGCTATCTGCGGCCGGTGATCGACATGGCGCTCTCGGAACAATCCGATCCGCACCGGCTGGAGGCCGAGGCAGAGGCACGTTTCGCCCGGCTCGAAAGCGGCTTTCGCCTGCTCGACAGCGTGGCGCAGCTGGCGCCGCTTCTGGGGTTGTTCGGCACCGTTCTGGGGATGATCTCGGCCTTTCAGGCGCTGCAAGAGGCCGGCGCGCAGGTCGATCCGTCGATCCTTGCCGGTGGCATCTGGGTGGCGCTGCTGACCACAGCGGTGGGGCTGGCGGTGGCAATGCCGACGGCGCTGATCCTGAGCTGGTTCGAATCGCGGATGGACCGCGAGCGGGTCTTTGCGCAACAGGCGCTGCACAGCATCCTCGCCCCCGAAACCCGGGTCGCGCCTGCCCATGCGTAGGCTCCGGCGGCGGCGCAGGCTGTCGATGACCTCGCTGATCGACGTGATCTTCCTGTTGCTGCTGTTCTTCATGCTGTCCTCGACATTCACCCGCTTTGCCGAACTCGAGCTGGCTGCCGGCGGCACCGGCGGCGGGGCCGACAACACCAGCCGACCAGTGTTCCTGCGGCTGTCGCCGGAGCGGCTCAGCCTGAATGGGGCCGAGCGTACCTTGGTCGGCCTGCCCGCCGCGTTGAAGGCGCAGCAGCGGGCCGATGGCGCATTGCCGGTCATCGTGGCCCTGACCGGCGCGGTAACGGCGCAGCGCCTGTCCGACCTTCTGGCCACCCTGCGCCAGGTGCCGGGCCTCACTGTCACGGTACTGGAGACGTCATGATCCGCAAACCGCGCCCACGCAACAAAGGCGAACCGACCATTGCACTGATCAACATCGTCTTTCTCATGCTGATCTTCTTTCTCGTCGCCGGCACCCTGGCGCGGCCGCTGGACAAGCAGTTGACGCTGGTGCGCACCGCCGATCTTGCCGGCACCGCCCCGGCCGACGCGCTGGTGATCCATGCCGATGGCCGGCTCACCTGGCGCGGGGCCGAGACCGCCTCGCCCGAGGCATTCTTTGACGCGCAACCGCCCGAGAGCCGGGCGCTGGTGCGCCTTGTGCCGGACCGCGACCTGCCAGCCACCGATCTGCTGCGCATCGGCCGCGCGCTGCGCGCCGCCGGGGCAGCGCGGGTGGTGCTGGTCACCGAACGGGGTCTGGCGTCATGATCGCGTCGTCACGCACGGCCAAGCTCGCGGCGCTGTCGTTTGCGGGCCTCGCCCATGCCGCCATCGCCTTGGCGCTGGCCGCCCCCGATGAGACCATGACCGAAGGCAGCGGCGGTGCCGCCGAGGTGCGCCTGGGCAATGCCTTTGCCGATATGGCCGCCGGGGCGCTCTCGGCCCAGACGGCGCGGGATACGATGGCGCACGCGGCGCCAGAGGTTGCGCCCGTGACGGCAGAGCGCCCCGATGTCCTGCCCGCGCCGCAGGTGCCGGGCATTTCCCCGCTCAAGGCGGCGCCGGCGCCCGGCCTAGCCCCAACCCGCCCCCGCGAAGTCGTAAGCGGCGAGACGCCCGACACCGCAACGCTCGCCCGTTCGCCCCGGCCGGCGCAGCGCAGCGCCGCGTTCGAGCAAAGACACCGGACGGCCCGGCCCGAGCCGACCTCTCAAGCGCGCAAATCCCAAGCCCAACCGGCACCCAGACAGGCCAAGTCCGCGCCGGCCGGAGCCAGGCAGGAGACCCGCGCCGGCACCAACGCCGGCACCGCGACCGCCCGCGCCCGGTCCAGCGGCAGTGGCGGCGCGGCGCAGAGCGCCGGTACGGCGGCCGCCAGCACTTACCCGGGCCTGGTGATGCGCCGGATCGCGCGCGCCGGCCGGCCCGAGGGGCGGGCCCGGGGCGCGGCGGTGGTGGCCTTTTCGATTTCCCCGGGCGGCGCTTTGTCGGCGATCTCGATCGCGCGCAGCTCGGGCACGGCGGCTTTCGACCGCGCGGCGCTGGCGGTGGTGCGCAATGCCGCCCCCTTTCCCCGGCCGCCCGCAGGCGCGCGGCGGAGCTTTTCGATCAGGATACAGGGGCGCTGAGGGGGCGGCCTAACGCGCCACAACCACCGCGCGCCCCCTGTGCGACAGCACCTCGAAGGGCGTGTCGAACACATCCGCCAGCGTCTGCGAGGTGAGCAGCGCGGCGCTTGCGTCATGCGCCACCACCCGGCCGTCCTTCATCGCGACAATCCGGTCGGCCCACCCGGCGGCGGCGTTGATGTCATGGAGCACGATCACGATGCTGCGCCCGCTGGCGCGCGTCAGCCCGTGGAGCCGCGCCATCAGGTCGCGGGCATGGCGCGGGTCGAGCGCATTCAGCGGCTCGTCAAGCAGCATCCAGGGCGTGTCCTGGGCATAGGTCATGGCGATGAAGGCGCGCTGGCGCTGGCCGCCGGAGAGAGTTTCCAAGGGGCGTTCGGCGAGACCCTGCAAGGAAAACGCCGCCAGCGCCGCCTCGACCAGCGCGGCATCGCGCGCGCCGGAGCGGCCGCGGTGATGCGGCCAGCGGCCAAAGGCCACCAGATCGCGCACCTTCAACCGGCTGACCACCACCGGCGATTGCTGCAACAGCGCCACCGCCCGCGCCCGCTCTTCTCCCGGGGCGGTGAACGGGTCGAGCCCGTCGATCCGCACCCGCCCTGCCACGGGCCGGTTCAGCCCCGCCATGCAATGCAGCAGCGAGGATTTTCCCGCCCCGTTCGGCCCGATCAGCGCGGTGATGCCGCCGGGTTCCAGCGCCAGGCCAACCTGGTGCAGGATGGCGGTGCCAGCCACCTCATAATTCAGCCCGTCAACCTCGATCATTGGCGCCCCCTGCGCAGCACGAGCCCGAGAAACAGCAGCCCGCCAAAAAATTCGACCACCACCGCCAGCGCCGACTGGCTGCCCATGAGCCGTTCGAAGAGGAATTGCCCGGTCACCAGGATCAGCGCCCCGATCAGCGCCGCCGCCGGGATCAGCACGGCGTGGCGATGGCTGTCGGTCAGGTGCCGGGCGAGGCTGGCGGCCAGCAACCCGAGAAAGGTGATCGGCCCGACCAGCGCGGTCGAGACCGAGATCATCGCCGCCACCAACATCAGCGAAACCAGCACCACCCGGTCATGGTCGAGCCCGAGCGCGCGTGCCGCGGCGCGCCCCAGCCCGGCCACATCCAGCGCCGGCGCCAGTCGCAACGCCGCCAGCAGAGCCGCCGCCAGCAGCCCGGTGGCGGCGGCCAGCTGTCCGCCGTCGACCCGGCCGAAGCTGGCGAACATCGCCTGTTGCACCACCGAGAATTCCGACGGGTCCATCATCCGTTGCACCATCGAGGCCAGCCCGCGCAGCAGCACGCCGAGCACCACGCCGGTCAGGATCATCCGCGTCACATCCGAGGCATCCCGGCGCAACAGCAGGCCAAAGAGCGCCGCCGCCGCGGCCATCAGGAACACCGCCTCGAGGACAAATCGCCAGGCCCCCGGGATCTGCGCCGCGCCGACGCCGCCGAGGGCGACCACCAGAAGCGTCTGAAGCAGCACGAAAAGCGCATCGAAGCCGACAATCCCCGGCGTCAGCAGACGGTTCATCGCCACGGTCTGAAACAGGACCGTTGCGGCACCAGTGGCCGCGCCGACACAGATCAGCGCCGCCAGCTTGGTGGCGCGCAATTCCAGGATGAACCCGAAAGGCGCGCGCAGATGCCACCCCAGGAAGGCCGCGCTAAGCGCGCAGAGCGCCAAAGCGAGCAGCGGCAGATGTCGCTCAGCCATGGGCGCGCCTCGGGGCGGCGTAGAGCAGCCAAAGGAATACCCCGGCGCCAAAGACGCCAAAGACCGTGGCGGCGGGGATTTCGAAGGGATAGCGGATCACCCGGCCGATGACATCCGCCGCCAGAACGAGCCCGCCGCCGCCCAGCGCGATCAGCGGCAGGTTGGTGCGCAGGTTGTCGCCGCGCCAGCGCGACACCAGGTTCGGCGCCACCAGCCCGACAAAGGGAAAGGCGCCGACCGTCACCAGCACCAGCGCCGTCAGGGTCGAGACGATCACCAGCCCCAGCCCCCGGGTCTGGGTGTAATTCAGCCCCAGAGAGCGCGCCTGTGCCTCGCCCAGCCCCAGGATGGTGATCCGGTCGGCCACCGCGTACAGCAGCCCCGCCAGCAGCGCCACCGCCCAGAGCCATTCATAGCGCCCGATCATCACGCCCGAGAATTCGCCCAGTTGCCAGGTGCCGAGGTATTGCATCAGGTCGGTCATCCAGGCCGCCCAGACCACAATGGCCCCCAGGATGCCGCCATAGATCATGCCGACGATGGGCAGCATCATCGGATCGGCCCGCGGCACCCGTTCGGCCAGGGCGATGAACCCGGCCATGCCGGCCAACGCGGCCCCGGCAGCGATCAGCATCTTGCCGGCCACTGCCATGCCCGGGGCGATCAGCGTCACCGCCAGCAGCCCCAGCATCGCCGCCTCCGGCGTGCCGGTCAGCGCCGGTTCCACCAGGCGGTTCTGCACCACCTGCTGCACCACCACGCCGGCCAGAGCCAGCCCGGCGCCGGCCAGAAGCGCCGCCGCCGTGCGCGGAATGCGGCTGACCATCAACAGCCAGCCCCCGTCCCCGTCGGACAGCGAGGCCGCGCCGATCATCAGGCTGAGCAGGCTCAACCCGGCCAGCACGGCCCATGCCAGAGGCCAAATCCGGCGCAAGGATCAGCTGTCCGCGCGGCCGAAGGCCGCAATGACTTCGTCCAGCACCTGCATCACCGCACCGGCACCGCCCGAGGCGATGTAAAGCGAGGCGGCGTCGAGATGGACGATTTGGCCGTCCTGCGCCGCCCTGGTGCGGGCAATCAGCGGATTGTCGAGCGTGGCCGCCGCCGCTTCGCCTTCGGCGCCGATCGCGGCGCCCCGGTCGATCACCAGAATCCATTCGGGGTCGATGTCGGCGACGAATTCGAACGAGACCGCTTCGCCATGAGTTTCGGCCTCGACGTTCTCGGCCGCTTCCGGCAGGTCGAGCGCGCTGTGCAGCCAACCAAAGCGGCCGCCGGCGCCATAAGCCGAGATCTTGCCGCCGTTGGTCAGCAGAATCAGCGCCGATCCCTTGCCGTCCACCGCTGCGCGGGCCTCTTGCAGCCGGGCTTCGAGCGTCTCGGTCAGCCTGGCGGCGCGGTCTTCGACGCCGAATATCGTGCCATAGGCGGCGATCCGGGCACCGACCTGTTCGAGCAGGTCGTCGCCCCAAATCGTCATGTCGATGGTCGGCGCGATCTGCGCCAGGTTTTCGACCTGCGCGGAGGAGCGGCCGCCGGCGACGATCAGGTCAGGCTGCATCACCGCCAGCGCTTCGTAATCCGGTTCGAACAAGGTGCCGACCACCTCGGCGCTCTCGGCGGCGGGCTTGAGATGGTCGAGAAAGACCTTGTCGGGCAGGCCGTCGATCTCCTGGCCCAGCGCGACAAGCGTGTCGACGGCGGCAATGTCGAAAACGGCGATGGTTTCGGGGTGGCTGGGCACGGGGGCCGGGCCGGTGGCGGTCTCGACAGTAACATCGCCGGCCAGCGCCGGCACGGCAAGCGCGGCACCGATGAGGCCGCCGAAAAGGGTCATGCGCATGGATCGCTCCTGTTCTGGGTGCAATCGCGTGGCTGGCGGGTCGGCTTGGCTTCGCGGGTGTGCAGCGGTGTTAACGGATTGCGCGGCGCGGCTGCAACCCGAAATCCGACTGAAACAATCAGGAAAATGCGGCAGGGCGCCGGGCCCGAGCGGTGTCAGAACACCTTGGTCACGCCGAACTTGAAGGTTCGGCCCGGGGCCTTTCGCTCGGGCGACGAAAGATGGCCGACGTAGTCGAGATCGAAGGCATTCTCCAGCCCGACCCGAAACTCGGTCTCCTGGAACACCCCCTGCTCTGGCCGGAAAGTGGCACGCAGGTTGTGCACCGTGGCATCGGGCAGCGCCTCGACGGTGGAATCGCGGCGGTCGGTGCCATGCACCACTTCCCAGCTCAGATCCAGGCGGTCATTCCAACGCTTGCCCACCGTCAGGTTGACGGTGTCGGCGGCCTGGATGCGCCAGCGCTCGGTATCACCGGCGGTGTCGGTCTCTTCGCCATGGCCGACATGCGCATTGAGATCGACATACAGCCCGTTTTGCAGCCCGTACGAGGCCTCGAGCTCGAAGCCCTGGACATTGACCCGCTCGAGCGAGGCGTAGCTGGTGATGTCCCAGAGCTCGGTCCGGTAGAGATTGCCCCGCATCGCCAGCGTATCACCCGCGGCAAAGACATCGGCGCCGCCGAAAGAGGCACCAAGCTCGTAGGTCTCTGACTTTTCGCTGGTGGTCATCTTGTCGATGGCGGCCGCGGTGTCGCCAAGATCGTCGATGATCGGCAGGCCTTCGGTATAGGCCGCGCTGCCAAAGACAGCAAAGCCGTTGTCGAATTCATAGGCCAGCGCCAGACCGCCCATGAGCGCATCATTCTCGTAGCTGTCGAAACTGTCATTGGCGGGGGTGACCCGCGCGCTCTCGAACCGCAGCGCCGGAGTGACGGTAAATCGGCCGAGACGCATCTCGTCGATCGCAAAGACCGCCAGACGGTCATCGGTGCCGCCCGGTGCGCTTGCGGCCTCATTGTCCTTGCGCCGGCGTTCCTGCACCTCGACGCCGGTTTCCAGGCTGTGGCCGATCCCGCCGGTGCCGAACCGCGCGGTATTGGCCAGTTTCAGCTTGGTCGTCTCATACCGCTGATCGGCATTCACCGTGCCCACAAGGAAAGGGAAGCTCGGCGTGCCTTCCAGTGGCGAAGACCCCGGCACATAGTCATATTCGATCTTCTGATCGGCATAAGACAGGTTGGCGGTGAAATCGACGAGGTCATTGCCCAGCGGATTGTAGCCATATTCCACGCTGGCCTGGGTGGTATCGGTCAGCCGGTCGACATTGCCGAAACTGCCGCCGGTGGTGGCAAACTGATCATACGGCACGTCCTTGTCATCCGCCACGGTGCGCGAGACCGAAAAGGTCAGGCTCTGATCGCCCATCTCGCCAAAGGTGAACCGGGCCTTGGCCAGCCCGGACGGGGTGGTGAAGGCGGTATTGCCAACCACGTCGCCATCACCGTCGAGATAGTCGTCATAGCTGCGATAGGAGAAGTTGAGCAGGAATTCGGCCTGATCGTTCGGCTGCCAAGCCAGCGTGGTCGAGCTGCTGACACCTTCACCGTTGGAACTGTATTCCGCCGTCTGCCCGACCGCGAGCCCATGTTCGCCGCCGGTGAAATCCGAGGCGTTCTTGGTGTCCAGCTTGACCACGCCGCCGACGATGCCGGAGCCATAGGCGAAACTGCCGATGGTGCCGCGCAGGACGGTGGCCTCGCGATAGAGCAGCGGATCGGTAAAGAGCTGGGTGCCGATGCGATACAGCTCTTCCGAACCGACCGAAGTGCCGTCGATCTGGATCGCCACCTTCTGATCGGTGCCATAGGTGTTGTTGGCGCCGAAGCCGCGGATGTTGATGCCCGAGCCCTGCGGCGTGTTGCCGTTGACCAGGGTCACGCCGGGTACGGAATCGATCAGTTGCGCGATGGTGCCTGCCTGTCGGTCCTCGATCTCGTCCTGATCGACGACGGTCTGCGCCACCGCCGAGCCGACGGCGATGTCGCGTTTGCCGAAGGTCAGAAACAGCGTTCCGAGGAACCCGGCGCCGGGGGTGTCCTGGGCCTGCGCCGCGACGGGCGCGGCCAGAGAAAGCAGTGTGACCAGCGCGGTCGAGCTGCGAAGCGGAGTCATGAACATGACTGTCCCCTTTATGTAGTGAGGTGTTTTCGGGATGAGGCGCTGGCGTGGGAGCTGGCGGGCGCAGCGGCCACGGGGCGGCGGCGCAAAACATGGTTGCGGCAGTTAAGTTAACCTACTAAAACAGTCAAGAAAAAGATGCCCGCCAGCGATCTCTCCCGAGCGCCCAGCCACGCGTTGCAACCTTGTCGACACGAAGTGAGGGACCTGATGGCTCAAGAGACGCCGGGCGCGGCCGAAATCCGCGCGGCCATTGCCGAAAATTCCAAGATGCGAGAACGGGATCTGGCCGAGAGGCTGGGCATTGCCGAGGCCCAGCTTGTTGCCGCTCGGGTCGGCCACGGCGCCACCAGGATCGCCGCCCACCCCGACCGGCTGATCCCCGCCGCCGAGGCCTTGGGCGAGGTTATGGCGCTGACGCGCAATGCCTCTTGCGTGCATGAAAAGGTGGGCTGTTACAGCAACTACCGGTCTGGCGAACATGCGGCGATGGTGCTGGCCGAAGAGATCGACCTGCGGATCTTTCCCGCCTGGTGGGTGAGCGCCTTTGCGGTCGAGAAACAGACGGCGGGCGGGACACGGCGGTCGTTGCAGGTGTTCGACGCGGCCGGCGAGGCGGTGCACAAGATCCATCTGCGCCCGGCATCCGATCTGGCGGCCTGGGAGAGGATCAAGGCCGCGCTGGCGCTGGAGGCGCAATCCGACGCGCTGGAGGTGGCCGCCCGCAAACCGGCCGAAGCGCCGAAGACCCGGCCCGAGAAACGCGAGATCCTGTTCGAGGAATGGGCCCGGCTGACCGACACGCATCAGTTCCTGCGGCTCTGCGCCAAGCTCAAGATGAACCGGCTTGGCGCCTATCGCATGCCGGGCAACCCCTTTGTGCGGCCCCTGCCCCCCGGCGCGGTGGACGAGATGTTCACAGGACTGCGCGACAGTGGCATCGACTTCATGTTCTTTGTCGGAAATCGCGGATGCATCCAGATTCACAGTGGCCCGGTCAAACGGCTTCAGGAAACCGGCCCCTGGCTGAACATCCTCGATCCCGGCTTCGACATGCACCTGCGCCGCGATCACATCGCCGAGGTCTATGCGGTCGAGAAACCCACCCGGCGCGGCACGGCACTGTCGGTCGAGGCCTTCGATGCCGAGGGCACAGTGATCTTTCAGGCGTTCCCGGTGTCGAAAGAGACCAATGACAGCCGCCCGCAGTGGCGCGAGATCGTCGCCGGGCTGGAAACGCGGGCCACGGAGGCGGCAGAATGAAACGGCAGAGCTTTGGCGCCGTGATGGCGCTCTGGGTGGCGGCCTCCGGTGTCTTCGCGTCCGGGTCGGCCAGCGCAGATCAGCCGGCCGCCGAGCCCCTGCCGCCGGCCGGGGTGCTGGCGATCGGCGGCGACATGACCGAAATCGTCTATGCGCTGGACCAGGGCCACCGGTTGCTGGCACGCGACAGCACCTCGACCTGGCCCGAAGCGGCGCGCGCCCTGCCCGACGTGGGCTATATGCGCGCCCTGTCGCCGGAAGCCGTGCTGTCGGTCGGGCCGTCGCTGATCCTCTCGGCCGAGGGCGCCGGCCCGCCCGAGACCCTCGATGTGTTGCGCGCCGCCGACATCGATTTTGTCGAGGTTACCGGCGGATTCGATGGCGCCGCCATCGCCGCCAAGATCCACACCATAGGCGACGCGCTCGGGGTGCCCGGCAAGGCCGAGACACTGGCGCAGGAGGTCACCACGGCGCTGGCGGCCGCCAAGGCCCGGGCCGACGCAAATCCTGACCCGCGCAAGAGGGTGCTCTTCGTGCTCAGCGCCGCAGGAGGCAAGCTGACGGTTGGCGGCGCCGAAACCGGCGCCGATGCGGTGATCCGACTGGCCGGCGGCGTGAATGCCGCCGAAGGGTTTGACGGCTACAAGCAACTTACCGACGAGGCCGCGGCGGTGGCCGCGCCCGACGTGATCCTGATGATGGAACGCGGCGGCGATCATGGCACCACCGCCGATGTGCTGTTCTCGCTGCCGGCGCTGGCGATCACCCCTGCCGCCGACACCCGGACTCTGATCAAGATCGACGGGCTGAAACTGCTCGGCTTCGGCCCGCGCACGGCCGAGGCGGTGACCGAGCTCAACACCCTGCTCTACGGAGGCTGACACAATGGTGGCGCTGTCCGACGTTCTGCCCGGCACCCGCCCGCCCCGCCGACTGGACCGGGCGCGGCGACTGCATCTGCTGCTGGCCCTGCTGGTGGTTCTGGTCTCACTGGCAAGCCTGACCGTGGGGGCGACCGGCCTCTCGCTGGGCGATGTGCTGGCCAAGGGCCTGCGCGGCGATGCGCTGAGCCGCACCGAATCCGTCGTGCTCTTGGACATTCGCCTGCCACGGCTGGCGATGGGGCTTCTGGTGGGAGCGGCGCTGGCCACTTCCGGCGCCGTCATGCAGGGGCTGTTCCGCAATCCGCTGGCCGATCCCGGCATTGTCGGCGTCACCGCCGGCGGCATGCTGGGCGCGATTCTGGCGATCGTTCTGGGCGGCCTGCTGCCCGCAGCGCTGCGCGCGCTGACCGGCGCCTATCTGGTGCCCTGCGCCGCCTTTGTCGCAAGCTGGGCCACCACGATCCTGCTCTACCGCGTCTCGACCCGCGCCGGGCGCACCTCGGTCGCCACCATGTTGCTCGCCGGGATCGCCCTGACCGCCCTGGCCGGGGCGCTGGCCGGCGTGCTGATCTACAAGGCCGACGACCAGCAGCTGCGCGACCTCACCTTCTGGAACATGGGCTCGCTCGCCGGCGCCAACTGGGCCAAGCTGACAGCCGCTGCGCCGATCATCCTGACCGCCATCGCCGGGGCGCTCTGCCTGGGGCGCGGGTTGAACGGCCTGGCGCTTGGCGAGGCCACGGCGCATCACATCGGCATTCCGGTGCAGCGGATGAAGAACGCCGCCATCCTCTGCGTCGCCGCCGCCAGCGGCGCCGCCGTCGCCATCTCTGGCGGGATCGGCTTTGTCGGCATCGTGGTGCCGCATCTGCTGCGGCTGGCCACCGGACCGGACCACCGGGCGCTGCTGCTGAACTCGGCGCTGCTGGGCGCGGCGCTGCTGGTCGGCGCCGACATGATCGCGCGAGTGATCATCACGCCGGCCGAATTGCCGATCGGTATCGTCACTGCCGTGCTCGGCGCGCCGGTCTTCCTCTGGATCCTGCTGCGGCAACGCGGCGTGGTGGACCTCTGACATGCTCGACGTGCAAAATCTCCGCGTCTCCCTCGGAGGCAAAACCATCCTCGACGGGCTGACCCTGACCGCCCGCCCTGGCCAGATCACCTGCATCGTCGGCCCGAACGGCTCGGGCAAGACCACCTGCCTGCGGGCGATCACCGGCGATCTGCCGTTTGCCGGGCGCATCGCTCTCGGCGGGCAGGACATCGCCCGGCTCTCCCCGCGAGAGCTCGCCGCCCTCAGGGGGGTGTTGCCGCAGGCCAGCACCCTGGCCTTTCCCTTCACCGTGGCCGAAGTGGTGCAGATCGGTCTGCATCGCGGCACCTCGGGCGCGCAATCAGAACGCATTCGGGCGGCGCTGGGCCGGGTCGATCTCGGCGCCTATGCCGACCGGAGCTACCAGGAGCTTTCGGGCGGCGAACAGCAGCGGGTGCAACTCGCCCGCGTGCTCGCCCAGGTCTGGGAGCCGGTGGCGGACGGGGTGCCGCGCTGGCTGTTTCTCGATGAACCGGTGTCCTCCCTCGACATCGCCCATCAACTTCAGGTCATGCGCATCGCCCGCGACTTTGCCAGCGCCGGCGGCGGCGTGGTTGCCGTCATGCATGACCTCAATCTGACCGCCATCTGCGCCGACAAGGTGATCCTGCTGGCCGCCGGCGCCTGTCATGCCCAGGGCACGCCCGGCGACGTCATGACCAGCGACATCCTGAACCGCGCCTATGGCTGTGCCCTGAATGTCGGGCAGATTCCCCCGCCGGGCACGCCCTTTGTCCTGCCGCACCTCGCGACGCTTGCCGCCGAATGACTTAGGCTCAGGATGCATTGATTTCGGCCGCACCGCGTGATTCACGGCTCTTAAAACGGAGCTGTGACATGAGCGATCTTTTCTGGCTGACCGACGCGCAGATGGCGCGTCTGAAGCCCTTCTTTCCGAAATCGCACGGAAAGCCGCGCGTTGACGACAAGCGTGTGTTGAGCGGCATAATCTTTATCAATCGTAATGGCTTGCGCTGGCGTGACGCTCCTGCCGCCTACGGCCCGCACAAGACGCTCTACAGCCGATGGAAGCGTTGGAGCGAGAAAGGCATCTTCGCGCGGATGATGGCGGGTCTGGCCGCCCTGCACGGCGAGAAGAATACAGTGATGATCGATGCGACCTACCTGAAGGCACATCGCACGGCGTCCAGCCTGGGCGTGAAAAAAGGGGGCGTGGTCGCCTGATCGGTCGCACCAAGGGCGGCATGAACACCAAACTGCACGCCATCTGCGACAGTCAGGGGCGCCCGCTCGACCTGTTCGTCACCGCCGGTCAGGTCAGCGATTACATCGGCGCGCGGGCATTGCTCAGCGGCCTTCCAAAAGTCAATTGGCTGCTCGGGGATCGCGGCTACGATGCCGACTGGTTCCGGGAAGCGTTGAAAGACAAAGGGATACGCGCCTGCATCCCAGGTCGAAAGCAACGCAAGACCCCGGTCAAATACGACAAGCGCCGATACAAGCGGCGCAACCGCATCGAGATCATGTTCGGAAGGCTCAAGGACTGGAGGCGCGTCGCGACCCGCTATGACCGCTGTCCAAAGGTATTCCTCTCTGCCATAGCCCTCGCAGCTATTGTCATCTATTGGTTATGAATCCTGACCCTAAACAGGAGACCACAGATGTTCCTTGCCATGAACCGCTTTACCGTGCCGCTGGAAAACGCCGCCGATTTCGAAGAGCTCTGGCTGAGCCGCGACAGCAGGCTGCATGAGATGGAGGGTTTCGTCGAATTCCACATGCTGAAAGGCCCCGAAGAGGCGGGCAGGATTCTCTATGCCTCGCATACGCTCTGGCAGTCCGAGGCGCATTTCACCGCCTGGACCCGCAGCCCGCAGTTCCGCGTGGCCCATGCCCGCGCCGGCACCGGCCCCACGCTGCACGACGGCCATCCCCGCTTCGAAGGCTTCCGGGCAATCCAGCGCATCGCGGCGGATGCCGCCTGACCCCAGCGGCCGTCAGACCGCCTGGTCGCAGCGCACCGCGCTTTCGGCCAGCTGCCGCAGGTGCTGTGGCGTGCCGGCGCAGCTGCTCTGCACCTCGGGACAGCGCGGCGCGAAGAGGCAGCCCCGCTGCGCCGCAAAGGGGTCCGCCGCCGCGGCGCCAAGCTTCTGCTCGGGCATGCCAAGCGCGGGATCGGGCAGCAACGTCGCCGCCAGCAAGGCCCGCGAATAGGGATGCCGTGGCCGGTCGAACAGGGCGTCGGTGGCGGCCTCTTCGATCTTCTGCCCGAGGTACATGACGGCCACCCGGTCGGCCAGATGCTCGACCACGGCGAGGTTGTGACTGACAAAGACCATGGTCAGGCCCAGCTCCTGCTTGAGCGACAGCAAGAGGTTGATGATCTGCGCCTGGACCGAGACATCCAGCGCCGAGGTCGGCTCGTCACAGATCAGAACTCGCGGATTCAGGATCAGCGCGCGGGCGATGGCCACCCGCTGGCGCTGGCCACCCGACAATTCCGAGGGATAGGAATCGGCCAGCCGCGACGGCAGGCCGACGAGATCGAACATCCGCGCCACCTCGGCCGCTTCGTTGCCGCCACCGTGCAGTCGCAGCGGCTGGCCGATCAGGCTCTGGATGCGCTTGACCGGGTTAAGCGAGGCGTTAGGATTCTGAAACACCGGCTGGATCAGACGGACGCGTTCGGCCACCGGCATGGCGCCGATCTTCTGCCCGGCGATCTCGACCGCGCCGCTGTCGGGCGATTGCAGGCCCAGCATGATGCTGACCGCCGTGCTCTTGCCGCAGCCGGATTCGCCGACCAGCCCCAGGGTCTCGCCTTCGGCCACCTCAAGCGACAGATCGTTGACCGCCACCAGCTCTTCGACCGGGGCGAACATGCCGCGCCGCAGGCGATAGGCCTTGCGGATGTTGTGCAGGCGGATCATCGGGGCGGTCATGTGCTGGCCTCCTCGGGGTTGACACATTCGACAAAGCGGCCCGCACCGATCCCGTGGCGCGGCACCGGATCGGCCGCGCAATCCGGCGCCGCCTGGGCGCAGCGGTCGCGGAAGGCGCAGCCCCGCAGCGTGCCGATCAGCCCGGGAACCCGCCCCGGGATCGCCGGCAAGGCGCTGCCGCGCGGCGTGACCCCCGGCACCGGGATCGCGGCCAGCAGACCGCGGGTGTAGGGATGGCGCGGACGGACAAAGAGATCGCGGGCCGGGGCGCGTTCGACGATCCGCCCGGCATACATCACCGCCACATCATCGGCGATGGCCGCCACCACCCCGAGATCATGGGTGATCAGCAGGATCGACAGCCCGAGATCGGCCTGCAACTCGCCTAGTAACTGAAGGATCTGGGCCTGGATGGTGACGTCGAGCGCGGTGGTCGGCTCATCCGCGATCAGCAGTTTCGGGCGGCCCATCAGCGCCGAGGCGATCATGATGCGCTGGCGCTGGCCGCCGGAAAAGCCGTGCGGATATTGCGCCAGCCGCGCCGCGGGATTGGAAATGCCCACCCGCTCGAGCATCTCTACGGCGCGGGCCTCGGCCGCCCTGCGGCTCAGCTTTTCGCTGCGCATCACCCCTTCGGTCAACTGCCGCCCGACGGTCAGCGTCGGGTTCAGCGCGCTGGTCGGATCCTGAAAGATCATCGCCACGTCGCGGCCGCGCATCCGGGCCAGCCCGGCGGCCGGTTTGCGGGTCAGATCCTGCCCGGCCATTTCGAACCGGTCGGTGGTGATCTGCGCCTGACGCGTCAGAAGCCCCATGATCGACGTGGCGGTCAGCGATTTGCCGCAGCCGGATTCCCCGACAAGACAGAGCGTCTGACCCCGCGCGATTTGCAGATCGACGCCGCGCACGGCGTTCAGCAGGCCCCGCTCGGTCGGAAGGGAGACCCGAAGGTCGCGGATATCGAGCATCATGTCAGTCATTTCCGTGCCGGCCCCGTGATGTCGCGCAGCCCGTCACCAAACAGGTTGACCGCCAGCACCAGCAGGCAGAGCGCCGAGCCCGGCAGCGCGATCAGCCAGGGGTCGAACAGGATATTGTCGCGGCCCTCGGCGATCATCAGTCCCCAGGACGGCGTTGGCGGCCGCACCCCCAGTCCGAGAAAGGACAGCGCCGCTTCGAGCAGGATCACATTGGCCACCTCGAGCGAGACCACGACCAGGATCGTGGCCCGCATGTTGGGCAGGATCTCGAGAAACAGGATGCGCGCGCGGCAGGCGCCGATAGCGCGCAGGCCCATGATGAACTCCTGATGCCGCAGGCCCTGCGCCGCCGCCCGCGTCACCACGGCGAAGCGGTCCCAGAGCAGCAGGCCCAGCACCGTGATCAGGGTGGTCAGCGAGGCCCCGCCCAGCGCCACCGCCGCCAGCGCCACCAGCACGATGGGCAGAGAGAGCCGGGTGGTGATGGCAAAACTAATCACCATGTCGATCCAGCCGCCGAAATAGCCGGCCAGCAACCCCAGGGTGATGCCGATGGCGCCCGACACAAGGATCACGCCCAGCCCGACACCCAGCGACACCCGGGCGCCATGGATCATCCGCGACAGGTAATCGCGGCCCAGGTGATCGGTGCCGAGGATGTGCTCGGGCACCGCGCGGTCATGCCAGAACGGCGGCAGCAGGCGGCGGGTCAGATCCTGCGCCAGCGGGTCATGCGGCGCCAGAACCGGGGCCAACACCGCAATCGCGACAATCACCGCCAGCAGCGTGCCGCCGATCATCACCCCGGTGTTGCCGAGCATCTTGCGCCAGGCCGAGGGGCGCGTGGTTTCCATGGTTGCTTCGGTCATCTCAGGTCGCTCCCCTCAGCCGCGGATCGAGCACCGCGTTCAGAATGTCGGCGCAGGTGGTCAGCAGGACATAGAGCAGCGACAGCACCAGAATGATCGCCTGCACCACCGGCAGATCGCTGCGCAACAGCGATTCCCAGGCGAGCCGTCCCAGCCCATTGAGTGCAAAGACGCTTTCGATCACGATCGAGCCGGACAGAAGCTGCCCGAGCTGAACCGCCGCCAGCGACACCAACGGCAGCACTGCATTGCGCAGCGCGTGGCGCGAGATCACCAGATGCATCGGCAGCCCCTTGGCCCGCGCCGCCCGCACGTAATCGGTGGCCAGCACGTCGATCATCCCGGAGCGGGTGATCCGCATCAGTTCCGGCACGGCGTAATAGCTCAGCACGATGACCGGCAGGATGAAACCCTGCCAGCTTTCGGCACCCGAGATCGGCACCATGCCGTACCGGACGCCAAAGACCACGATCGCCATCAGCCCGAGCCAGAAGCTGGGGATCGCCTGCCCCGACACGGCGATGATCAGCGCAATGCGGTCGATCCAGCCATTGGGGCGCAGTGCCGCGGCGATGCCCAGTGGCACCGCCACCGCCAGTGCGACCAGGAACGAGATGAATCCCAGCGTCAGCGTCACCCCGACGCGGTTGCCGATGATCTCGGTCACCGGCAGATTGAAATAGATGCTCTGCCCCAGATCGCCGGTCACCGCGCTGCCGATCCAGTCGAGATATTGCACGATCAGCGGCCGGTCGAAGCCATAGGCGATGCGGATCGCCTCGGCATCCTCGGCGCGGCCACCGGCGCCGGCGATGGCGATCGCCGGATCGCCCGAGAGGAACATCAGCGCGAAACTGAGCGCCGAAACCGTGACGCAGACGCAAAAGGCGACAAAGAGACGCCGGGAGAGGAAGCTGAGCATGGGGTCTTTCCGTTCATGGCGTGCCGGGCGGCGGGAAGCGCTCCGCCCGGCACAGGTCGTTAGTGAGGTCAGCCTATTTCCAGCTTGCCATCCACCAACGGGCGAACTCATCCGGGTGCGGGGTGAAGTTCAGATCGTTGGACAGGCCATAATTGACGTTGAAGTTGTACATCGGCATCCAATAGGCCTCTTCCGCGATCTTCTTGACCGCCATCGCATAATTCTCGGCCCGCACCGCGCGATCCGAAGCGGTATCGGCCTCGGTCAGCCATTCGGCCAGCTGCGCGTCCTGCACAAGATCATCCGCGCCGCCGCCAAAGAAATTCGACAGGATAAAGGCGGTGTCGCCGATGCCGTAGCTGCCCCAGTTCGAAAAGAACGCCGGCAGCTCGCGGGCCCGCCACTTGCCGATGCCGGAGGAATATTGCTGCTCGTTCAGCTCCAGCTTCACCCCGACATTGGCCAGGTCGGCGGCCACGGCCTCGGCGGTCGGGCGCGGCATGGCGGCAAAGACCATCTCCATCTCGAAGCCGTCCGCATAGCCCGCTTCGGCCAGCAACGCCTTGGCCTTTTCCGGGTCGAAGTCATAGGCGGCGACATCCTGTTCGCAGCCGAATTGCGCCGGGTTGCAGGGGGTATTGAGCACTTTCGACGCGCCGCCGGCGAATGCCTCGACAATCGCGCCGCGGTTGGTGGCGTGGATCAGCGCCTGTCGCACCTTCTTGTCGGCGATCGGGCTGTCGCCGGCCAGCGCCTCGGGGGCAAAGCCGA
Source organism: Marinovum sp. E3 (assembly GCF_055755275.1). Classification (NCBI taxonomy): domain Bacteria; kingdom Pseudomonadati; phylum Pseudomonadota; class Alphaproteobacteria; order Rhodobacterales; family Roseobacteraceae; genus Marinovum; species Marinovum sp. E3. The sequence continues at coordinate 243,438 of NZ_CM146908.1, read as the reverse complement.
CATAGCCGATGCGCATGATCGGCGCGCTGATGATCTGCACCCGGCCCTCGAGCCGCGCCGCCTGATCCGGTGGAATCCGCCAGATCCAGTCAAGATCGCCCGACATCAGCTCGGCATATTGGGTGTTCATCTCGGGGATGGTGCGCACGGTGATCGCGTCGATGGTGGCGCCGGCCTTGGGGCTGCCTGCGTAATGGTCCTCGAACCGCTCGAGCTGATAGCGAATGCCCGGCTCCTGGCTGACCAGCTTGTAGGGGCCGGTGCCGATGGGCGTGGCCGCCATGCCGCTTGATCCGTTTTCGCCAAAGAAGTCATGCGGATAGATCGGCAGCGCATCGGCCAGCATCTCGACCGCGCCGGCAAAGGGCTTGGACATGTTGATGCGCACCTTGTAATCGGCCAGCTTCTCGACGCTTTCGATCCAGTCGACCGAGATCGAATAGCGGGTGCCGTATTCCGGGGTGATCACGGTGTTCAGCGTCGTCACCACGTCATCGGCGGTGAAATCGGCGCCATTGTGGAACTTGACGCCCTGACGCAGGGTGAATTCCATGGTCAGCGGACCGGTGAATTCCCAGGATTCGGCCAGCGCGGGCACGATCTCGCCGGTGTCGAGGTTCTTGTAGAGCAGGCCGTCGTAGATGTGCCGCGCCAGGATCAGGCCCTGGCGGCCGGCGATCTTGTAGGTGTCGAGCGGCTCGGGCTCGGCGGCAAAGGCGACGTTCAGCGTGTTGCTGGCCTTGTCGGCGCTGGCCGGCGTGCCAAGCGTCAGGGCGGTACAGGCGGCCAGCGCCGCCAGTCCGGTCAGGGATGTCTTGAAGATGTCAGTCATGTCTCTCTCTGTTGGTTGGCTGATGGGGAGGGGGAAGGCCGGCCGGTTTTCCGGTCTCTGGCGGGATCAGGCGGCGCGGGTGATATCGGCAAGGGTTTCCCCGGCGCGCAGCCGCGCCAGGAGCAGGCGTTCCTCGGCCTGCATCTGGCGGGCGCGGCGGATATGGGCCTCGGACTCACCGGGCGGGATGACCACAACGCCGCTCTCGTCGGCGAGCACCAGCTCGCCGGGGCGCACAGCGACGCCGCCGCAGTTGATGGTGACATTGACGGCGCCGCCCAAACGGCGCGGTTTGGTGGTGACCGGCGAACGGCCACGGCACCAGACCGGAAAATCCTCGGCGAGGATCGCCGAGCGGTCGGTGACAAAGCCGTCGATCACCGTGCCGACCACGCCGCGCGCCTTGGCGGCGCAAGTGGTGACCGCGCCCCAGCAGGCATGGCGCAGGTCGCCGCAGCGGTCGATGACGATCACCTGCCCCGGTTCGGCACGCGACAGCGCCTCGACCAGGATCGAGCCATCGTCACCGGGCATCCGCACCGTCAGCGCCGGGCCGAAGATACGGCGCTCGGGCAGCAGCGCCTGAAGCGCGGGGGCCATGAAACCCGACTCGAGAAAGTGCCCGAGTGTCGCGGTTTCCACATCCGAGAGATCGTCTTGTGCCGTCATGCCCTGTCCTGACCTTTGGGGTTGCCCGTAGAGAAGACGCACAGGCACGGTCAGGGTCAAATAGTCGGGGGTTATGGCAACCATAACCCCCCTTTCGCACCGCTCAGAGCGCGGCGGTGACGATGAACTCCACCTTGTACTCCGGCGTCGCCAGCTTGGCCTCGCCACAGGCGCGCGCCGCCGGGTTGGCCGGATCGATCCAGGCGTCGTAAACCGCGTTCATTTCCTGGAAATCGCCCATGTCGGCCAACCAGATAATGACCTGCAACAGCATGGATTTGTTGCTGCCGGCCTCGTCCAGCAGGGTATCGATGGCCGCCAGGCAATCGCGGGTCTGGGTCGCGACATCGGCGCCGGCGGTGCCGACCTGGCCGGCCAGATAGACGGTGTCGTTGTGGATCACGACCTGACTCATGCGGGGGCCGGGGTGAAGACGGGTAATGCTCATGCTTCTCGCTTTCTGATTAAAACTTCGGCAAGCTTAGCCGACCCTGCACATTCCTTACAGGCTGGCTTCATAGCCGGAAAGAATGGCATTAATAGAGTCGCCTTATGTTACGGTTGCCTCAAGAACAGGCACTCCGGCCCTGAACAGAACTGAAAGTTAAGACCCCGCATGGATCAGCAATCGGACCTGAACTGGAACCTGCTCCGCATGTTCTATGTGATTGCCAAGGAACAAAGCATCACCAAGGCCGCCCAACGCCTGGGACTCAGCCAGCCTTCGGTCAGCAATGCGCTGCAAAAGCTCGAAACCCAGCTCGAATGTCAGCTAGTGTTCCGTGACAGCCGCCACTTCGAGCTGACGACGCGGGGCGACAAGATCTTTCAGGAATGCCGCGACATCTTTCACAGCGCCGAGCGGATCAACCTTCTGGGGCGTGACGCCGAAGAGGAAGAGCGCGGGCGGGTTCGCTATCTGATCGTGTCAAACCTGATCTCGCCGATGCTCGACGAGATGCTGCGGCTCTATCACCAGCGTCACCCGTCGGTGGTGTTCCAGAGCGAGGTGAAGAACAGCCAGTCGATTGTCCGCTCGATCCAGCAGAACCGCGCGACCCTGGGCTTTTGCCTTCTGGCCCGGCCGCTGGTCAACCTGCCCTCGATCCGGCTGTTTCGCGAGGAATTCAGCGTGTTCTGCGGCGCCGAACATCCGCTGTTCGGCCAGGACTCGGTCAATCTTCGCGATCTTCAGCGCGAGCCCTTCATCTCGTTCGCCTGCGCCACTGAGGGCATGGGGCTGGAGCCGATGACGGTGCTGCGCGAGGGCATGCGACTGGGCAACAGGATCAACGGGCTGAGCACCAATATCGAGGAAATCCGCCGGATGATCGTGGCCGGGCTGGGCATTGGCCTGCTGCCGCTGATGACCTCGGACGAGGATGTGCGGCGCGGCGACCTCTGGCCGCTCAAGATCTCGGACGAGCCGATCGGCGCGGATGTCTATCTGGTGCATGCTCCGATGGAGAAGCTTTCCCCATCAGAGCAGAAGTTCGTGGCCATCGTGCAGGAGCTTCTGGCGCTTTATCCCGACATGGCCTGACCGGCTGCCAGATCGGCCGCCGCCAGATCCTGAAGCGCCATGCCGGCGGATTTGAACACCGTGCGCGCCGCCGCATCGCTGCGGCCGGGATGCCGCTGCTGGCACAGCTCGGCAAGGTCGGCGCGGATATGCCCGGGCTCGATCCGCCCCGCGTCCAGCGGTTGTGACAGATCGCCGGCCAGCATCGCCCCGGCGCGCAGATCGACAAAGACCTGCGCCTGCGCGATCGCCCGATCGTCGCTTTCGCGCATGTCGCCCTTGAAGGCGCCGATCAGGTCGAGGTGGCTGCCCGGTTTCAGCCAGTCGCCCCGGATGATCGGCCGGGTCGAAGCGGTGACCGTGCTGATCACATCCGCCGCCCGGCAGGTCGCCTCCAGATCCTCGGCCACCTCGGCCGGCAGGCCAGCCTGGGCCAGCTCTGCCGCCACCGCCGCCGCCTTGTCGCGGCTGCGCCCCCAGATCGACACGCGGTCATAGCTGCGGGTGGTGCAATGCGCCTCGGCCACCGCGCGCGAGAGCTGGCCGGTGCCGACCACCAGCAGATGCGCCGCATCCCGGCGCGCCAGATAGCCGGCGGCCAGCGCCGAGGCGGCGGCGGTGCGCCGGGCGGTCAGCGCATCGCCGTCAAGCGCCGCCTTCATCTGGCCGGTCTCGCCATCGAACAGCAGATAGCCGGCGTTGATCGTCGGCCGGCCCTTGGCGGCATTGGCGGGAAAGAAGCTGACAACCTTGACGCCGATGCGCGCCCCCGGCACCCAGGCCGGCATGATCAGCAAAGAGGCCTCGCTGCCGTCGGGCTGGGCGATGGAGAGCACTTGCCGGTCAGGCGCGGTCACCGCATCGCTGCGATACCAGTCCCGCAGTTGCGCGATCAGCTCGGGCCATCCCAGCCCGGCCTCGAGCGCGTCATGTCCGATCATCACGCTCATCGGTCGGCCCGGTTGACGACCGCATGCATCAGGATGTTCAGCCCGGCGAGGAAATCCTCGGGCTCGCAATGCTCTTCGTTGTTGTGGGTGATGCCGTTCTTGCAGGGGGTAAAGATCATGGCCGTCGGGCAATGGGTGGCCAGGAAATAGGCGTCATGACCCGCCTGGCTCTGAATGTCGCGCCAGTTGAAGCCCATGCGGATCGCCTCGTTGCGCACGCCGTCGATCATCTCGGCGTCAAAGATGTCGCCGCCCCATTCCCATTCGTCTTCGATCACCGCGTCGCAGCCGCAGCGGGCGGCCGATTCAAACAGCGCCCGGCGCATCTTTTCCGCCATCGCGCGGGTGGTGATCGGGTCGGGGTGGCGCACGTCGCAGACCGCTTCGGCGGTGTCCGACAGAATGCCCGGCTTGTTCGGCCAAGCGGTCAGCCGCGCGGCGGTGGCCTTGCCGTCATGCACCGCGAAATCCCAGCCGATATCGTCCACCGCCGTCAGCCAGCGGGCGCCCGCCGCCAGCGCATTCTTGCGCAGGTCCATCGGCGTCGGCCCGGTGTGCGAGGTCTGGCCCCTGAACGATGCCCGCATGCCGCGCACCGGATAGCCGCCGGTGACGACGCCGACCTGGCGGTTTTCGGCATCGAGGATCGGCCCCTGCTCGATATGCAGCTCGAAATAGGCGTCGATCTCGCCGGCCTTGCAGGTGCGGTCGCCCTTGTACCCGATCCGCTCCAGTTCATCGCCGAAGCGCGCGCCATCGTCGCCCACCAGGTCATGCACCCAGTCGATGTCGTATTTGCCGATGAAACAGCCCGAGGCCACCATCGGCGGCGAAAACCGCGCGCCTTCCTCGTTGGTCCAATCGACCACGACAATCGGTCGTTTGGTGACATGGCCGGCGTCGTTCAGGCTGCGGATCACCTCGAGCCCGGCCAGCACGCCGGCAATACCGTCGAAGCGGCCGCCGTTGATCTGGGTGTCAAGGTGGCTGCCGATCAGGATCGGCGGCAGATCGTTGTCACTGCCGTCACGGCGGCCAAAGATATTGCCCGCCTCATCCACCTCGACCGCCAGCCCCGCCTCTTCGCACCAGCGGCGGAACAGGTCGCGCATGCTGCGGTCGTCGTCGCTGAGCGTCAGCCGCGACAACCCGCCGGGCCGGCCTTTGCCGATCGCGCCAGAGGCTTCGATGGTCGACCAGAAACGATCAAGGTCGACGCGGGTATCGGGGAGCAATGGCATGGGAACCTTCTTTCTTTCAGGAGCCGGGGATCAGAACAGGATCGCCGGGAGATCGGTAATCAGAACGGGAAACAGCACCAGCAGCAGCAGCACGCCGACCATCACGCCGAGGAACGGGACAAGATATCGGAACGAGGCGCTGAGCGGGATTTCCCCGACACGGCAGGCCGCCATCAGGTCGATGCCGAGCGGGGGCGTATTGGCGCCGATGGCGAGGTTGATGGTCAGCAGGATGCCGAAATAGACCGGATCGATGCCGTAATGCGCCAGGATCGGCAGGAAAACCGGCGCCAGGATCAGGATGATCGCGATGCTTTCCATGAAAGTGCCGAGAACCAGCAACACCAGCATCATGAGCAAGAGCGCGACAGTGCCGCTTTCGGTCGCCTGGGTGATGCCGGCGACGGCCATCTGCGGCACCTGCTCGGCGGCGAGGATCCAGCCGAAAACCGAGGCCGAGGCGATGACCAGCAGGATCACGCCGGTCATCTCGGTGGTTTCCCGCAACAGCCGCATCAGCGTTGCCAGCGTCAGTGCACGGTAGACAAAGACGCCGATGAACAGCGCATAGGCCACGCCGATGCCGGCGGCCTCGGTCGGGGTGAAGATGCCCAGCCGGATGCCGCCGACAATGATGATCGGCGCCAGCATGGCCAGGATCGAGCCCTTGGCGGCGCGGCCCAACTCTCCCCAGGAAAAGGGCTCGCCGCCCTGCCAGCCATTGCGGCGCGAAATCCACCAGGCCACCAGCATCAGCCCGAGGCCAAGCAGGATGCCGGGGATGATGGCGGCGACAAAGAGCTGGCCGATCGAGCTGTTGGTGGCAGTGCCATAGACGATCAGCACGATCGACGGCGGAATCACCGTGCCGAGCGAACCGGCGCAGCCCAGCGCCGACGCCGAGAACCCCGGCGCATAGCCCTGATCGCGCATCGCCGGCAGCATCATCGTGCCAATGGCGACCACATCGGCCACGCCCGAGCCCGAAAGCGAGCCGAACATCATGCAGGCGATGATCATCACCATCGCCAGCCCGCCGGTGCGCCGCCCGATCAGCGCCGCGCAAAAGGCGATGATCCTGGGCGCCAGCCCGCCGTGGACCATCAGCAGCCCGGCCAGCAAGAACAGCGGGATCGCCAGCAGGGTGAAACTGTTGATCCCCGCCACCGCGCGCTGCGCCACGACGATCATCGGCGCGGCATCGGCAATCAGCAGGTAGAACATCGATGACAGGCCAAGCGCCACGGCGATCGGCGCATCCAGCAGCACCAGAACAGCAAAGACAATCAGCAGAAGTGCAAGCGCAAGGCTCATTCCCGCCCCCCTTTCAGGATCAGACCCAGCAGCGCGAGCCCGCAGCAGACCGGCAGTGACAGGTAAAACAGGCCGACCGGCAGTGAGAGCGCGGTGGTCTGATGGCTCCAGGTTATTCCGGTCAGCCGGGCGCCGGTCCAGATGAACACCCCGAGAAAGACAGCGCTGGCCAGCCAGGCCAGAATCGCCAGCCCGCGGCGCAGAAGCGGTGGCAAGGCGATCAGGTCGAGCAGCCCGGCGCGAAAATGCGAGCCACGCACGAAGCCCGAGATCGCGCCGACAAAGGTCAGCCAGACCAGTGCCAGCCGCGGCAGCTCTTCGGCCCAGCGCGGTGTCGAGGAAAACAGGTAGCGCGAGATCACCACATAGACGACCATCGCGGCGAACCCCGCCACCAGTGCCGCGCCGGACCAGCGCGCGGCGCGGTCGATGGTTCCGGCCGCGCGCAGCGACCCGTCTTTCAATGTCATGGGTTCAGAAATCCTTCGGGGCCGCGGCAGAGCGTGCATTCGTCGCAATAGGCGGCCACAACCACCCATTCATCCGAGATCACCTCGACCGTGTGGTCGAGCCCGGGCGGCAGGCGCACCGCGGTGCCTTCGGTCATGTGGTAGGTTTCGCCCCCGGCGCGCAGGATCGCCTCGCCTTTCAGCGTCAGCGTCACCTCGTCGCGGGGATGGCTGTGGGCGGTGGATTTCGCGCCCTTCCGGCCGGTGGTCACGGTCAGCTTGAGAAAGCCCTCGCCGCGCGCCGCCGGAGAAAACAGCACTTTCTGCGAAAAGTCGTAAAGTTGCACCGGCTCGACCGATGCAACTTCTGTTATTTCGGGCCGCAGGCTCATTTCCGGTACTGGTCGAGCACGCTCAGCAGCTCTTCGCCATAGACATCCTTCTGGCTTTCCCAGATCGGCGCCACGGCGTCGATGAACGCAGCCTTGTCGACTTCGTTGAACTGCATGCCCTTGTCTTTCAGCTGGGCGATCAGTTCATCGTTGGCGGCGGCGACCATGTCGCGCTGTTGCAGGCCCCAGGACGTGGCCGCCTCCATGACGATCTCCTGATCCTCGGGCGCGATCTTGTTCCAGGTGGCGTTCGACATGGTCAGCGTCGCCGCGCCCCAGATGTGCTCGGAGAGCGAGACATATTTCTGCACCTCGAAGAAGGAGGCCGAAAAGATGATCGCCAGCGGGTTTTCCTGGGCGTCGAACAACCCCTGTTGCAGCGCGGAATACAGCTCGCCGAAGGACAGCGGCGCAGGCTCGGCGCCCAGGCCTTCAAAGGTGGCGAGGCGCACCTTGTCCGGGGTGACGCGGATTTTCAGGCCGGCGAGATCCTCGGGGGTCTCGATCGGACGGACGTTGTTGGTGATGTTGCGGAAGCCGTTTTCCCACCAGCCGAGCACCTTGATGCCCTTGGCGTCGAGCATGCCGGCCAGTTCGGCGCCCAGTTCGCCGTCAAGCGCCGCAAAGGCCTGATCGCGCGCGCCCCAGGCATAGGGCATTTCGATGATGCCCATCCGCGGCTCGATCCCCTGGAACGACCCCGAACCGATCAGACCGGCCTGGACCGAGCCGAACTGCATGCCTTCGATCACTTCCTTTTCGCTGCCGAGCTGGCCCGAAGGGAAGACCTCGATGGCAACCCTGCCGTCGGTCCGCTGGTCGACCTCCTCGGCAAAACCGGTGGCCGCGACATGCCAGCTGTGGCTCTCGGGCAGGACGTGGCCGAGACGCACCGAAACTTCGGCAGCCAGGGCGGCGACGGGCGCCAGCCCGGCAAGGCAGGCCGCCAGCAGGCCGGTGCGGATCAGGGGGAAGGGGGATGTCATGTTCGGGTCTCCTGTTGAGCGATTATTGTCGCCGAAGAAACACCGAACGCAGAATTTGCGCAAATAAGCCAGGGCTATGGTTGGAACAGTTTTTCCGAATGGTCACGCGCTCTCCGTCTTGAAAGACGTTTGCGCCGACGAAAGGCCTCTCCGGCCATACCAGGAAGTACAGTCCTGAGAGGGCTGGTCTGTTTTGGCGGTATATTTTTGTGTGTAGATTTGGTTGCGGGGAGAGGATTTGAACCTCTGACCTTCAGGTTATGAGCCTGACGAGCTACCGGGCTGCTCCACCCCGCGACACTTTTGTTGGCCTGCTGCCTTGCGGTTGCTTGAGGCCGGTGCGGCCTCGCGCCTGACGGCTGTTTGAGGCCTGGGTGTTTCATCGTTTTGAGAGATACGTATTATCGGGGCTTATCAGGTTTGGCGATGACCTACTCTCCCACGTCTTGAGACGCAGTACCATTGGCGCGACGGCACTTAACGGCCGGGTTCGGGATGGGACCGGGTGTTTTGCTCGTGCTGTGATCACCAAACCGGGAAAGCCCCGGTATTTTGCGCTACCGCCTATTCGGCTACTTGAGCGCGTTATGCGTTCAAGGCCGTAAGACAGAGGCAAATTCCAAGTCAAGTTACTGATATATGTGTGTGTAGTTTGCTTTGATCGTGACCAGTTTGACAAATCTGTCTGTTACTGGATCAAATCAAGCCTATCGGACCATTAGTACCGGTCAACTGAATGCATTACTGCACTTACATCTCCGGCCTATCGACGTGGTGGTCTACCACGGTCCTCAGGGATACCTTGTTTTGAGGGGGGCTTCCCGCTTAGATGCCTTCAGCGGTTATCCTGTCCGATCATAGCTACCCTGCACTGCTGCTGGCGCAACAACAGGTCCACCAGTGGATCGTTCACCCCGGTCCTCTCGTACTAGGGGCAACTCCTCTCAAGTATCCTACACCCACGGCAGATAGGGACCGAACTGTCTCACGACGTTCTAAACCCAGCTCACGTACCTCTTTAAACGGCGAACAGCCGTACCCTTGGGACCTGCTCCAGCCCCAGGATGAGATGAGCCGACATCGAGGTGCCAAACACTGCCGTCGATATGGACTCTTGGGCAGTATCAGCCTGTTATCCCCGGCGTACCTTTTATCCGTTGAGCGATGGCCCTTCCACTCGGGACCACCGGATCACTATGACCGACTTTCGTCTCTGCTCGTCTTGTCAGACTTGCAGTCAGGCTGGCTTCTGCCATTGCACTCAACGACCGATTTCCGACCGGTCTGAGCCAACCATCGCGCGCCTCCGTTACTCTTTAGGAGGCGACCGCCCCAGTCAAACTACCCGCCACGCAGGGTCCCGGATCCGGATAACGGACCGCGGTTAGACATCAAGAATGCAAAGGGTGGTATCTCAAGGGAGGCTCCACGCAAACTGGCGTTCGCGCTTCAAAGCCCACCACCTATCCTGCACATTGCAGTCCTGATGCCAGTGCGAAGCTGTAGTAAAGGTGCACGGGGTCTTTCCGTCTAACCGCGGGAAGCCTGCATCTTGACAGGCAATTCAATTTCGCTGAGTCGATGTTGGAGACAGCGGGGAAGTCGTTACGCCATTCGTGCAGGTCGGAACTTACCCGACAAGGAATTTCGCTACCTTAGGACCGTTATAGTTACGGCCGCCGTTTACCTGGGCTTCAATTCAAGGCTCTCACCTCTCCTTTTAACCTTCAGGCACCGGGCAGGCGTCAGACCCTATACGTCGTCTTGCGACTTCGCAGAGCCCTGTGTTTTTAGTAAACAGTCGCCACCCCCTGGTTTGTGCCCCCAGCCCCTAGTTGCCTAGGAACCGGGCCTCCTTCTCGCGAACTTACGGAGGTATTTTGCCGAGTTCCTTCAACATCGTTCTCTCAAGCGCCTTGGTATTCTCTACCAGTCCACCTGTGTCGGTTTAGGGTACGGTCTGATGGAGGGCTATTTCCAGGGACCAATAAGCAGCCCATTCAATCCGATAAGAATGAACTACCCTCTTGATCCGTCACATCCTCCTGGCCCACGAATATTAACGTGGTTCCCATCGGCTACGCATTTCTGCCTCGCCTTAGGGGCCGGCTTACCCTGCTCAGATTAGCTTTAAGCAGGAACCCTTGGACTTTCGGCGAGAGTGTCTCTCACACTCTTTGTCGCTACTCATGTCATCATTCTCGCTAGTGATCTCTCCACCGGATCGCTCACGCGCCGGCTTCACAGAAAGAACCCGTTCCTCCAAGGCGATCCGAGGATCGCTAAAGAGGAGAGGTCCTATGTCACACTACGCTCTGCTACCATGCCTTACGGCATCCTAAGCTTCGGCTCATGGCTTGAGCCCCGTTACATCTTCGCCGCAGGACAACTTGTTTAGACCAGTGAGCTGTTACGCTATCTTTAAAGGATGGCTGCTTCTAAGCCAACCTCCTGGTTGTTTTGGTCGTCCCACCTGCTTTCCCACTTAGCCATGAATTGGGGGCCTTAGCTGTAGGTCAGGGTTGTTTCCCTCTCCACTACGGACGTTAGCATCCGCAGTGTGTCTGCCATCTAGTACTCCCG
>NZ_CM146908.1:0-227500 GCF_055755275.1 Marinovum sp. E3 | reverse complement strand
GGGCCATCCCTCGCGGTCGAGCGCCTGCACCATGATCTGGCGGGTCGGGGTGTCGGCATAATAGGCATGACGCCCGTCGGGGGCGAAACAGATCGAATTGGAAATGCTGATTTCGGGAAAGAGCACCTCGAGCGTGCCCCGGTAGTAGCGATAGATCGCCCCTGCCCCGGGTTCGGCCTCGATCCCCATGGTGCCGATCCAGAAACCGCCGGCCGGGTCGGCGCGTCCGTCGTTCGACCGGGTCACCCCGTTGTCGGCCTCGAGCGGCAGGATCACCTCGTGATCGCCGCTGGAGATGTCGAAGCGCAGCAGCGCGCTCTGCGAGGCGATCATCAGGGTGTCGCGGTCGATCCAGCCGGCAGCCGAGACATATTCATCGAACTCCCAGGCCAGGGCGGTGTCGCCATCGCGGCTCATCAGCCGCTTGCCGAGGATGTCGAACCAGAAGAGCTGCTGCCGCTCGGGGTGCCAGAGCGGCCCCTCTCCAAGCTGGCAGGCGCGGGCGTCATATATGTCTGTGGTCATGTCAGGGTCTTTCTTGCTGGCAGAGACAAGACGCGCAGGTCCATCACACTGCGCGCCGCCTGGAGGCCTGTCGAGTCTGGCGATTTGATCCCATCCGCCATGCCCATGCGTCAAGCAAAGATCGGGGCCGGCGGCGCGGCCCGCCCCGATCATAAAAAAGGGGCGCCCGATGAGCGCCCCCTTCCGTTATTCTGCGGCCACCGCCTCTTGCCGCTGGCTGCCAAGCCCCGCGACCGTCACCTCCATGACGTCGCCGGGCCGCAGGAAGCGTTGCGGCGACATCCCCATGCCGACGCCGGCCGGGGTGCCGGTGGCAATGATGTCGCCGGGCTGAAGCTTCATGAACTGGCTCATGTAAGACACGATCTCGCGCACCGAAAAGATCATGTCGGAGGTGTTCGAGGATTGCACCGTCTCGCCATTGAGCGCCAGGCTCACATCCAGCGCCTGCGGATCGGGCACTTCGTCGGCGGTCACCAGCCAGGGGCCGATCGGGGCAAAGCTCGGTGCCGACTTGCCCTTGATCCACTGACCCAGCCGTTCGATCTGATAGGCCCGCTCGGACACGTCATTGACGGTACAATAGCCCGCGACATGCTCCAGCGCCGTTTCCTCCGAGACATAATGCGCCTCGCGGCCGATCACGACGCCCAGTTCGACCTCCCAATCGGTCTTTTCCGAGCCGCGCGGGATGATCACCGGGTCGAAGGGACCGGACAGGGCCGAGGTCGCCTTGGAAAACAGAACCGGTTCGCTGGGCGCGTCGAGACCGGATTCCTTGGCGTGCAGCGCATAGTTCAGCCCGACGCAAAAGAAGTTCGGCACCGACGACAGGCAGGCGCCGACCCGCCCCGGCGCGGCGACCAGCGGCAGCTGCGCCGGGTCGATCCCGCGCAGCTCGTCCAGGGTGGCCAGCGCCGCGCCCGACAGATCGGGCAGATGCGCGCTCAGATCGCGGACATTGCCCTCGGCGTCGAGCATGCCGGTCTTTTCGGCGCCGATCTCGCCGTATCGCAGGAGTTTCATCTCACATCATCCTTCTTGCCTGAAAATGGGTCTTTTGCCCCGGCGCCCGCACCGCCATCGCCAATCGCGGGCCGGCCGGAGCTTTGTCTTCGGGTCACATATGTCTTGCGACGGAGGGGCCGCGCCTCAGCCCCGTCCGATATAAGGCATGCCGCTGGCCATCACCGTCATGAATTGCACATTCGCCGCCAGCGGCAGCCCGGCCATGTGCAGCACCGACTCCGCCACATGCGCCACGTCCATCACCGGCTCCACCGCGATTTCGCCATCGGCCTGGGGCACGCCCCGGGTCATCTTTTCGGCCATCTCGGTCAGCGCATTGCCGACGTCGATCTGGCCGCAGGCGATGTTGTAGGGCCGCCCGTCCAGCGAGATCGACCGCGTCAGCCCGGTGATCGCATGTTTCGAGGCAGTATAGGGTGCCGAGCCCCAGCGCGGCACATATGCCGAAACCGAACCGTTGTTGATGATCCGGCCGCCCTGCGGATCCTGCGCCTTCATCCGGGCAAAGGCGGCGCGGGCGCAGATGAAGCTGCCCGTGACATTGATGTCGATGCAGCGTCGCCAGTCGGCAACCGGGACGGCGTCGATAGTGGCCCCCAGCGCCGAAACCCCGGCGTTGTTGAACAGCACGTCGATCCGGCCCCAGGCCTCCTGCGCGGCGTCGAAAGCCGCGTCGACCGCCGCCTCCTCGGTCACGTCGCAGGGCAGCGCCAGCACCCCGTCGTATCGGTCGGCCAGCGCTTCCAGCGGCTCCGGCCGGCGCCCGATCACCGCGACCCGCCAGCCCGCCTCGGCGAACGTTTCGGCGCAGGCCTTGCCAATGCCGGCGCCCCCGCCGGTGATGATGATGCTCTTCATGGTCTCTCCCTCCCCTGCGGCGCGACCGAAGTCGTCAAGCCCACTCGGCCGGGCTGGCCGAACCGTCAGTGATTGTCGCGCGGCAGGTCTTTCCTGATCCGCTGATAGGCCGTCGCCAGCTCCAGACAGCCGCCCTCGGCCAATTGCCCGACGTGCCGGCGATAGATTTCCTGCCACGGTGTCTGGCTGCGGATCTCCGGCGCCTCCCAGGCATCGCGCCGCGCCTGCCACCCGGCTTCGTCAACCAGCGCGTCCATCCGCGAGGCATTGAGATCGAGCCGCACCCGGTCACCGGTCTGCAAGAGCGCCAGCCCGCCGCCCACCACGGCCTCGGGCGAGGCATTGAGGATCGAGGGGCTTTCGGATGTGCCCGATTGCCGGCCGTCGCCGACGGTGGGCAGATGGTTGATCCCCTGTTTCAAGAGCGCATCGGGCGGCTGCATGTTCACCACCTCGGCCGAACCGGGGTAACCGACACAGCCGACATTGCGGACAAAGAGAATGCTGCGTTCGTCGATCTCGAGCCCGGCATCGTTGATCCGGTCGTGATAATCCTCGGGGCCTTCAAAGACCACGGCGCGCGCCTCGTAGATGCCTTCCTGGCCGGGCTCGGACAGGAAGCGCTGGCGGAAATCCTCGGAAATCACGCTGGTCTTCATCAGCGCCGAGTCAAACAGATTGCCCGACAGCACCTTGAACCCGGCCTGCTCGCGCAGCGGCCGGTCATACGGCCGGATCACATCCGTATCGACGCTTTCCACACCGGCGAGATTGACGCCCATGGTGTTGCCGGTCGCCGTCATCGCGGCCTCGTGCAGCTTTCCGGCCTTGAGCAGCTCGCCCATGACCGCCGGCACCCCGCCGGCGCGGAAAAAGCTCTCGCTCAGGTATTCGCCGGCGGGCTGCATGTTGACCAGCAGCGGTACGTCAAAGCCGATGGTTTCCCAGTCGGTCACATCCAGCGCCACCCCGGCATGACGGGCAATCGCCTGAAGATGCGGCGGCGCATTGGTGCTGCCACCGATGGCGCCATTGACGATGATGGCGTTCTCAAAGGCCGCGCGGGTCAGGATGTCGGAGGGTTTCAGATCGTCATAGGTCATCCGCACGATGTGCTTGCCGGTCTCATAGGCCATCGCCATGCGCTCGCGGAACGGCGCGGGGATGGCGGAACTGCCGGTCAGGGTCATGCCCAGCGCCTCGGCCATGGCGTTCATGGTCGAGGCGGTGCCCATGGTGTTGCAATGCCCGAGCGACGGCGCCGAGGAACAGACCCGGCTCATGAACTCCTCGTAATCGATCTTGCCTTCGGCCAGCAGACGGCGGCTCTCCCAGACGATGGTGCCCGATCCGGCCCGCTCGCCCTTCCACCAGCCATCCAGCATCGGACCGCCATTGAGCGCGATTGCCGGCAGATCCACCGTCGCCGCGCCCATCAGCATGGCGGGTGTGGTCTTGTCGCAGCCGGTGGTCAGCACCACGCCGTCAATCGGATAGCCGTGCAGCACCTCGACAAGGCTCAGGTAGGCAAGGTTGCGGTCCAGCGCGGCGGTGGGCCGCTTGCCGGTCTCCTGAATCGGATGCACCGGAAATTCCATCGGGATGCCGCCGGCGGCGCGGATGCCGGCCTTGATCCGGTCCATCAGGAAGACGTGGATCTTGTTGCAGGGGGCCAGATCGCTGCCGGTGTTGGCGATGCCGATCACCGGCTTGCCGCCCTGAAGCTCTTCGCGGGTGTATTCCTGGTTCTGATAGCGCTCGAGGTAGAGTGCGGTCATGCCCGGGTTGTTGGGGTTGTCGAACCACTCCTGCGACCGGAATTGCTTGTTGGCACGCGTGTCACTCATGGCTGTCTCCGGCTGTTGTCCCGCCTCTGGGTCAGCGTTGGAATGGCACAGCGCGGACCCGAGGGCAATCACCGAGGCCCCGGCCCCCATGGTACCGCTCCCAAAAGCGCGATACGACAGGAGCCAGACATCAGGCCGGGCAAGGGAGAGATCGCATGGCACATGAGGCTGCAATCGAGGCGCTGCGCGCGCTGCTGGGCGACAGGCTCGCCACCTCCGACAGCCACCGCGAGCTGCATGCGCAGAACGAGGCCTATTTCGCGCGTGCGCTACCGGATGCCGTGGCCTATCCCGAGACCACCGAGGAAGTCTCGCGCATTCTGGCGATCTGCCACGAGGCGCGTTGCCCGGTCACGCCCTTTGCCGCCGCCTCCTCGCTCGAGGGCCAGCATCTGCCGATTGCGGGCGGCGTCAGCCTCGACATGGGCCGAATGACCCGGGTGCTGACGGTCAATGCCGAGGATCTCAACTGCACCGTCCAGCCCGGCCTGACCCGCGAGGCGCTCAACACCGAACTGCGCGCCACCGGGCTGTTCTTTCCCATCGATCCCGGCGCCAATGCCTCGATCGGCGGCATGGCCGCGACCCGCGCCAGCGGCACTATGGCGGTGCGATACGGTACCATGCGCGAGGCGGTGCTGGCGCTCGAGGTGGTGATGGCCGACGGCACCGTCATCCGCACCGGCAGCCAGGCACGCAAATCCGCGACCGGCTATGACCTGACCCATCTCATTGTCGGATCCGAAGGCACGTTGGGCGTGATCACCGAGGTCACCCTGCGGCTTTATGGCCAGCCCGAAGCGATCAGCGCCGCCACCTGCCGGTTCGAAAGCGTCGAGGATGCGGTCAACTGCGTGATCCTGACCATCCAGTCCGGCCTGCCGATGGCACGGATCGAGCTGGTGGACGAGATGATGGTGCGCGGTTTCAACCTGTCGGGCGATGCCGGCCTGCCGGAAAAGCCGCATCTCTTCCTCGAATTTCACGGCACCCCGGCCGGCGTTGCCGAACAGGCGGCGACCTTCGCCGAAATCGCCGAGGATTTCGGCGCAACCGGCTTTGCCAAGGCCGACAGGCCCGAGGACCGATCCCGGCTCTGGGCCCTGCGCCACGGCGCGCATTACGCCAATTCCGCGCTCGAGCCGGGCAAGCGGACGCTGGCCACCGATGTCTGTGTCCCGATCTCGAAACTCGCCGAGGCGGTGACCGCCGCGCAGCGCAAATCCCGCGATCTGGGCCTGACCTGCACCATCGTCGGCCATGTCGGCGACGGCAACTTTCACTGCGGCGTGCGGGTCGCTCCGGAAGACGCCGACGAGCTGAAAACGGTCAAGGGCTTCGTCAACGAGCTCAATGACCTGGCCCTGTCGCTGGGCGGCACGGTGTCGGGCGAACATGGCATCGGCATCGGCAAACAGGCCTATATGACGCGCGAGCACGGCGCGGCGCTGGGTTACATGCGGGCGCTGAAACAGGCCTATGATCCGCGCGGCATCCTCAACCCCGGCAAGCTGCTGCCGCCCGAGGAGGCCTGACCCGGGGCACTGCCTGGGTTCTGTACCTTTCGCCGCCCAGCGCATATTAACATACCAGCTCGCCGCCGGCCACGTTCCGGCCGGCCCCGGGCCACACAACATGAGGACGATACCGTGACCACCCCAGCTCTCGCGCCACGCGCAGCTCAGACCGCCTTGCCCCGCGCCCATGCGGCACAGGGAGGGCTGCGCTGATGCCCGATTTCCTAGCGCTCGGAGAATGCATGGTCGAGATCGGCCCGGTCGAGAATGGCAAATGCCGCCGGGGCTTTGCCGGCGACACCTTCAACACCGCATGGTATGCCCGCAGATTGCTGCCCGAGAGCTGGACCGTGGGCTATGGCTCCTGCATCGGCAGTGACGCGATCTCCGAGGAGATGGCCGCCTATATGGAAAGCCACGGCATCGACACCAGCGCCATGCGCCGGCTCGCGGATCGCACCGTCGGGCTCTACATGATCTCGCTCCAGGACGGCGAGCGCAGCTTTTCCTACTGGCGCGGGCAATCCGCCGCCCGGGCGATGGCCGAAGACCCGGAGTGGCTGGAAGAAATCACCAGCGGCCGCGACATCATCCATTTTTCCGGCATCACCCTGGCGATCCTGCCGCCCGAACAGCGCCAGACCTTCTGTGACGTGCTGAGCCGTGCCCGCGACGGCGGCGCGCAGGTGGCTTTCGACACTAACCTGCGGCCCAAGCTCTGGGGCAGCGAAGAGGCGATGCGCGCCGGGCTCACGCTCGGCGCCTCGGTGGCCGATGTGGTGCTGCCCTCGTTCGACGAGGAAACCGCGCTGTTTGGCGATGCCACGCCGGAAGACACGATCCGGCGCTACCGCGACGGCGGCGCAAAGCTGATCGCGGTCAAGGATGGCGGCGGGCCGCTGACGGTCTGGACCAAGGACAGCGGCAGCGCCACGCTGCAACCGCAAAAGGTCACCCCGGTCGACACCACCGCCGCCGGCGACAGCTTTGCCGCCGGCCTGCTGGCCTCGCTGGCCACCGGGCATGATCTGGAAGCGGCCGCCACCCGCGCCATGGCGCTGGCGGCCGAGGTGATCCAGGCGCCCGGCGCACTGGTGCCGGAGATCTTCGAAAACGGCCGCTTTGCCTGACGGGCCCCGGCGGCGGACACGCCGCCGGGCTGCTCAGTTCACCGGCGTCAGAAGAGCGGCGCCGGAAAGATGCGCCGCCAGGTTGTCGCGCTGAAGCCGGGCCATGGCGGCGCGGGTTTCCACCGAGCCGGAGCCCTGATGCGGCTGGATCACCACATTGGGCAGGGCGTAGAACCGCGGATCGATCTGCGGCTCGTTCAGGAACACGTCGAGCCCCGCTCCGGCCAGCTCTCCGGCCTCGAGCGCGTCGAGCATCGCCGCCTCGTCGATCGTCGAGCCGCGCGAGATGTTGATGATCACGCCGCGTGGCCCCAGTGCCGCGATCACCTCTTTCGAGACATACCCCTCGGTCGCCGGCCCGCCGACCAGCGCGATGAAAAGGACATCCACCGCCTCTGCCAGCGCCACCGGATCGGCGTAATAGCGCCAGCCCGGCGTCTCCTTTTCCGACCGCGCGTGGTAATGCAGCTCGCATTTGAAGGCAGCAAGCCGGTCGGCGATCTCGCGCCCGATGCGGCCGAGGCCGACGATGCCGACGCGGGCACCGCTGAGCTTGCGGTTGCGGCGGTACTCGCCCTCCTGCGCCCAGCGCCCGGACCGCGCCCAGGCCGAGGCCTGCTCC
This sequence comes from Marinovum sp. E3, assembly GCF_055755275.1. Lineage (NCBI taxonomy): Bacteria > Pseudomonadati > Pseudomonadota > Alphaproteobacteria > Rhodobacterales > Roseobacteraceae > Marinovum > Marinovum sp. E3. The sequence goes on along the minus strand of NZ_CM146908.1, from coordinate 219,972 downwards.
ATCTCGCGCCCCTGCATCAGCCAGAGCGCGATGGCCAGATCGGCCACATCGTCATTGAGCACATCCGGCGTATTGGTCACCGTGATGCCGCGTGCGCTGGCGGCCTCGATGTCGATCGAATCGTAGCCCACACCGTAATTCGCCACGAGCCGCAGGTTCGGCAGATGCGCCATCTCTGCGGCGCCGAATCCCTGATGGCCCTTGTAGGCGACACCGGTAATCTCCGCGCGCAGCGGGTGCGGCAGGTTGGCGATCTCGCGCTCCTCGGCCAACGGGTGACACTCGAACGCCGCCGCCAGCGCCGCGCCTTCCTCTTCGGTATAGGCCCCGATGGCCAGAACTTTCGTCACAACACTTTCTCCTAACAAATTGTCAGCCGGCAATCCGGCCCTGATAAAGCCGCACGCGAATGCCGCCGTGATCGACCACCGGGCCGGGCTCGAGCTTGAGCCCGGTGGCCCGCGCCAAGCCGGCCTCGCTGGTCACGACGCCGACATGCCAGCCGGCGAATCGCTGTTTCAGCACCTGCCCGAAACTGCCGTACAGCCCGTAGAGCAGCTTCTTGTTGCCGATCCGGCCGCCATATGGCGGATTGGCAATGACCAACCCCTTCGGCCCGTCGGGCGGGCTCAGGTCGCTGATCGCGTGATGGCGAAACCGGGCGATCTGATCGACGCCGGCGCGCGCAGCGTTTTCACGGGCGTTGGCGATCGCGCCTTCATTGCGGTCGGAGCCGTGAAAGACCAGCGGGGTCTCGCGCGGCGTGACCGCCGCGCGCATCGCGGCCCAGGCGTCGGCGTCGAAACTGGCGAGCCGTTCGAAGGCAAAGCTGCGGCCGCGACCGGGCGCGAGACCCATGGCCATTTCCGCCGCCTCGATCACGAAGGTGCCCGAGCCGCACATCGGATCGACCACCGGCGCACTGCCATCAAAGCCCGCCCCGCGCAGGAACAGCGCCGCCAGCGTCTCGCGCATCGGCGCCTTGCCGGTGCCGGTCTTGAACCCGCGTTTGTGCAGCAGCGCGCCGGAAGTATCGACGCTGAAGGTGCAGAGATCGTCCTCGATCCGCACCCGAAGCACCAGCTCGGCCTCGGCGCCGAGGGCAATGCCCGCCGCCTCCAGCGCGCCCTCGACCCGCTGGGTCGCGGCCTTGGCATGGTAGATCCGCGATTTGCGGCAGGTCGCCTCGACCTTGACCGGCACATCGGCGCGCAACACCGCGCGCCAGTCCATCTTGCGCGCGCGCTTGTCGAGCTGCGCCAGATGCAGGGCGCGAAATTCGCCGATCCGGGCCAGCACCCGGCTGGCGCCGCGCAGGACGAGGTTGGCGCGCCAGACTTCGGGCCAGCCGCCGCGGAAGGTGACGCCGCCGGGGGTGCAGGCCGGCGCGGCAAACCCGGCCTCGCGGGCCTCGTCACGCAGCAGCGGTTCCAGACCCGGAGGACAGGCGAGGAAAATCTCGAAACTATCGGACATTTCGGCTCCGTCCGGGCTGGCGCGCGGGAATTGAGTGGGGGCATTGGCGGGCGTGGCCCCCGGACCCCCGGTGTTGATCGGGCAGGTTGAAGCAGGCGCGCATCACTCCGGATGCTTGGGCACCTTGCGCGAAGGCGCCGTATAGGGCCGCGTGACATCCTTGAGGGTGACCTCCAGCGCCTCGACCTCGAGCCGGACGGCGCCATCGCCGGCCAGCGTCAGCAGCACCTCGCCGGTGCCGTCCTCACCGGGGGTGAAACTGACGGCGAGAAGCGAAAGGATCAGATCGCTGTCACTGCGGTCGATGCCCTGGCTCGCCACCTTGAGAACATTGTCGATCACCAGCAGCGATTGCACCCGCTCCGGGGTCCGCTGCCGGCGTTCGGCGGCGGTCAGGTCTTCCCAGCGGAAGCGGTTGGCCAGCAGGGCAAAGCGGCGGGCCCTGGGCTGCCAGCGCATTTCGGTGATCGGAAACACCGCATCCTGCGCCAGCGCCGAGAGGATTTGCAGATCGTCGGGATCGAGCGCCGCCAGGTAGAGCGGCGCCTCGCGGCCCTCTTCGAAGGTTGCGTCCTGGCTCATGCCTCCTTGACCCTCTCGATCCTGGCGCCGACGGCGCTCAGCTTGTTCACCACGTTTTCATAGCCCCGATCCAGGTGGTAGACCCGGCTGACCCGGGTTTCGCCCTCGGCGGCCAGTCCGGCCAGGATCAGCGACACCGAGGCGCGCAGATCGGTGGCCATCACCGGCGCCCCCTTGAGCCGCTCGACCCCGTTCACCCGGGCCTGACCGCCATGCACCTCGATGTCGGCGCCCATGCGGGTCAGCTCCGGGGCATGCATGAACCTGTTTTCAAAGATGGTCTCGTCAAGCACCGCAGATCCTTCGGCGGTGCACATCAAGGCCATCATCTGCGCCTGAAGATCGGTTGGAAAGCCCGGAAAGACCTCGGTTTTCACGTCCACCGCCCGGACCCGGCCATTGCGGCGGGCGACCTTGAGGCCGGTGTCGGTCTCTTCCACCGAGATGCCGGCGGCGTCGAGCTTTTCGGCAAAGGCCTGCACCAGCTCCAGCTTGCCGCCGAGGCACTCGACCTCGCCGCCGGCGATGGCCGGGGCGATCATATAGGTGCCAAGCTCGATCCGGTCGGTCACCACCGGGTGGGTGGCGCCATGCAGCCGGTCGACGCCCTCGATGGTGATGGTTGCAGTGCCCTCGCCCTCGATCTGCGCGCCCATCTTGCGAAGGCAGCGCACCAAATCGACGATCTCGGGCTCGCGGGCGGCGTTTTTCAGCACGGTGGTGCCCTTGGCCAGCGTCGCCGCCATGACCGTGTTCTCGGTGGCGCCGACGCTCGCAAAGCGCAGCTCGTGCACTGTGCCCTTGAGCCCGCCAGGCGCCTTGGCGTGCAGGTAACCGTCCTTGAGCTCGATCTCGGCGCCCAGCGCCTCCAGCGCGGAGATATGCAGATCCATCGGCCGCGCACCGATCGCGCAACCGCCGGGCAGCGACACCACCGCCTGCCCCAGCCGCGCCAGCATCGGGCCGAGCACGAGGTTCGAGGCGCGCATCTTGCGCACGATATCGTAATGCGCGGTATGATTGTCGAGATCGTGGCTCGACATCGCGATCACCTGGCCATCCTGAAGCTGCGACACCTCGGCGCCGAGCGATTGCAGCAGCGTTGTCATCGTCTTGATGTCGGACAGCCGCGGCGCATTGGTCAGGGTGAGCGGTTCTTCGCTCAACAGCGTCGCCGGCATCAGCGTGAGGCAGGCGTTCTTGGCGCCGGCAATCGGGATCTGCCCGCTCAGCGGGCCATTGCCCGTCACGATAATCGAATCCATGCCTCTATTCGTCCTTTTGCTCGATCTGGTCGTCGGATGCGTCGTCCTGCGCCGCCCGGGCCCGGGCCTGCGCCTTCCTGCGCCCCAAGTTCGCTTTCAATGCCGCCTTGAGCCGCGCATCGCGGCCTTCATCGCGGGGCTTTTTTCCGGGTGTTTCGGTGTCGCTATCACGGGTCATGGCGCTGTGGTACCGCAAGTGCAAAAAAGGGTCCAGATTGCCCTTGCACTGCTGCGCGTTTGCGTCTAATCACCCGCCACGCCGCGGCTGATGCCGCAGGCCCCCGGCGCTGCTGTAGCTCAGAGGTAGAGCACTCCCTTGGTAAGGGAGAGGTCGAGAGTTCAATTCTCTCCAGCAGCACCATTTGACAATTTTGACCCTGCAAACCCGCTAAGACCTTGAAAGGTATGGCAGTTTCTATAGTTCGATAACCGTTTTCGCGGGAGTATCGAAGAGGCTCTACAAAGGCCAGCCGCAGCACGGTTTGGCGCAGGGATAGAGACCCATTTTCATATATACTCCAAGGGCTTGAGAGAAACTTCAGCGCGAGTTCAATAGACTCTCCAAACCTCCCCTTCGCTGGAATCATCTTCTCGGCTTCCTCAGTCAGCAGAAACTTCTCCCGCTCCAATTTCTCGACCCGCTTTTCAAGCGCAGAGATCACGGATGTACTCGACGACTCGACAATCCTGTCGAGCAGCTTGTTGATCTGGTCCTCAACGTCTGCCAGCTGGGCAAGCACCGCTTTCTTGGATCGTTTGGCTTCATCCAAGCGTGCATCCCATGCGCGCTCAAACATCATGCGCATGACACCGAAGAGCTTCTTCGTTGGCTGCATGGATTTGAGAATTTCCGCGAAACCTTCCTCGATCTTCGCGCGCGGGATCGACTTTCGCTTGGACCGACAGCCCGGTGTGTCGCACAGATAATATGGATAATGCTTGCGGCAGCCCTTGGACCAAGCTGCGGTCATGGGCTTGTCGCAATCATCGCAATGCACGAAGCCGCGAAGCGGAAAATCTGGGCTGAAATCGCGCCGAGCAGCAGGACGACCGCCATTCTCCAAGTTGTACAGAATCTTTTCATGCGTGCCGAAGCCGATCAGGGCTTCATGATGACCTTTGCGCAGGCTCACATCCCATGTCTCTGAATGCACGTACCCTGCATAAAGGGGGTTCCTGAGTAGCTTGGTAATCTTCCACGCTCGGATTTTCCCGTTTGGCAAATCGTAAGCGTCGTCTCGACCCCACGTTGCTGCTGATGGCTTCGGCTGCGAAGTGATCTCCATCTCATGATGGGGAGTGCGTTTCGCAATGTGCGCTACAAATTCGTTTCTCAAATCGCTGGGCGTCGAGATCTACGCGTCGGGTCATCGTCGGTGGCCGGATGAGGCAAAGGCCTTGGCCGTCTCGATGACCCTGGAAGCTGGAGCGACTGTAAATGCCGTAGCGGAGCGGTTTGGCATTCTGCCCAATCAACTTTCGGCGTGGCGACGAGAGGCCAAACAGGGCAAGCTGGTGCTGCCTGCAGCCGAAGTCGAGGAACCTGTCTTTGCGCCGCTCGTCGTCTGCGAGGTCGCCGAGGAGGAAGCGCGTCCGAAGGTAACTTCGCAGGCGGCCCCGATCAGGATCATTCGGGGGGCTGTTGTGATCGAATTGGCGCATGACATGCCCGTCGCCCGGGTCGCGGAGATCGTCCACGCGCTCGAGGCGCATCCATGTTGATGCCCTCGCAGGGTGTGCGGATTCTGGTGGCGACGAAGCCGGTCGACTTCCGCAAAGGCCATGACGGTCTCGCGGCCCTGGTCCAGTCTACTCTGGCGGAAGATCCGTTTACCGGAACGGTCTTCGTCTTCCGCTCGAAGCGCGCCGACCGAATGAAGATCCTGTTCTGGGACGGCAGCGGGCTCGTGATGGCCTACAAACGGCTGGAAGAGAGCACCTTCACCTGGCCTGCGATCAGGGATGGGGCCATGACGCTGAACCGGGCACAGTTCGAGGCCCTGTTTGCCGGCCTGGACTGGCGCCGTATACGATCGTTGGAGGTGCGCAGACCAGCTGTGGCAGAGTGACTCGCCCCAGGGAATGATAGGGCATCGACGCATTTGGCGCGGTATAATCCGCGCATGTCCAGCACCTCGCCCATCGACCTTTCCGCGATCCCCGAGAGCCAGCGCGCGGCCGTGCTGGCGCTGCTTCAGGAGAACGACGCGTTGAAGGATGCCAACCGGCGGCTCGAGCATCTCGTGGCTGAGCTGAACCACGTCGTGCATGGCAAACGCTCGGAGAAACTGAGCGAGGACGACCGGCAGTTGGCCTTCGAAGACCTGCAAACCGCAGTCGCGGAGGTCGAGACCCGCAAGGAGCAGACCGCGTCATCCACCAGGACCCCGCGCGCGACACGGCAGCGCAATCTCGGCCATCTGCCCGCGGACCTGCCGCGCATCGAGCGTGTCATCGAACCGGCGAGCCTTGAGTGCCCGTGTGGCTGCGGCCGCATGCACCAGATCGGCGAGGATCGGACCGAGCGGCTGGACATCGTGCCGGCGCAGCTTCGGGTGCTGGTCGACATCCGGCCGAAGTATGCCTGCCGCATCTGCTCGGATGGGGTCATTCAGGCTGTCGCCGCACCCCGGCTGCTCGAAGGCGGGCTGCCGACCGAAGGGGCCATCGCACATGTCCTGGTGTCCAAGTTCGCGGACCACCTGCCGTTTTACAGACAGAGCCAGATCCTTGCCCGCTCCGGCATCCAGATCGACCGCAGCACCCTGGCGGACTGGGCTGGCACAGCGGCCTTCCACCTCGGCCCCGTGGTCGACCGGCTGGCGGAACACATCAAGTCCTCCGGAAAGCTGTTCATGGATGAGACCACGGCTCCGGTCCTCGACCCCGGACGCGGCCGAACCAAGACCGGCTACCTCTGGGCCCTGGCCCGCGATGATCGCGGATGGGGCGGAGAAGACCCGCCCGGTGTGGTCTTCACCTACCAGCCCAGCCGCGCCGGCGCCCACGCGGAACAGATCCTTCAGGGGTTCGACGGTATCCTGCAGCTCGACGGCTACACCGGTTATGACCGGCTGACGCGCCCGTCCCGCAACGGCGGCGCGCCGATCACGGTGGCCCACTGCTGGGCGCATGCGCGTCGCAAGCTGAAGGAGGTCTTCGACCGCGACGGCTCGGAAATCGCCGCCGAGGGCCTGCGCCGGATCGCTGAACTCTACCGCATCGAGGCCGAGATCCGGGGCTTGGGCCCGGGCCAACGTCTGTCGGCCCGTCAGGCCCGCAGCGCGCCCCTCGTGGCCGAGTTCGGCGATTGGCTGCAGGCACAGCGTCTGCGTATCTCGGCCAAGTCGCGCCTCGGCGAGAAGCTGACCTACATCCACCGCCAGTGGGGCGGCCTGCAGACCTTCCTCCACGACGGCCGCGTCGAGATGGACTCCAACGCCGTCGAAAACCTGATCCGCCCGATCGCCCTGACAAGAAAGAACGCACTCTTCGCCGGCCACGACGAGGGCGGCCGCACCTGGGCCCGCATCGCCTCCCTGATCGCCACCGCGAAGATCAACGGCGTCGAGCCCTTTGCCTATTTGAAGGCGAACCTTGAAGCCATCGCCGCCGGTCACCCGGCCAGCAGGATCGACGAGCTGCTACCTTGGAACTTCATCCCGTCAAGCTGAACAGGCGTGGGGTGGCGACAGCGCTTACGGCAAATCCTTTGGGAACTCAGGTTTGGTTTCTAAAAACCGCTGCACTTCGGCTTGAGACGCGAAGCGACCATTTGCGTACCCTTCGAGGGCTTCTTGCACATACTCAGCAAGCAAACCGTCAGGAGACAGAAGCTTTCCGTGCACCTTATCGGTTATGTACTTGTAGCCTACTGGCGCATGAAAGACCCAATAGCCTTTCTCGATACGGGCAACCATCTTCTGTCGAACCTGTCGGCGGTTTTGCTCACGCTCTAGGGTCAGGACTCATAGCCAGTAAATGACGAGTGCGGCGAGAGCGATGGCTGACAGGAAGACCTTCGGGCACCGGTCGTATCGGGTCGCCACACGCCGCCAATCCTTCAGCCTGCCGAACATGATTTCGATCCGATTGCGGCGTCTGTAGCGGCGCTTGTCGTACTTGACGGTTTTCTTGCGCTGCTTGCGACCGGGGATGCAGGCGCGTATCCCTTTGTCTTTCAACGCTTCTCGGAACCAGTCGGCGTCATACCCTCGATCTCCGAGCAGCCATTCCACCTTTGGCAAACTGCTCACCAAGGCGCGGGCACCGATATAGTCGCTGACCTGACCGGCAGTGACAAACAGGTTGAGCGGTCGGCCCTGACTATCGCAGACCGCATGCAGCTTTGTGTTCATGCCGCCTTTGGTCCGACCTATCAGGCGTCCAGGCCCCCCTTTTTCACGCCCATGCTGGTCGCTGTGCGATGCGCCTTCAGGTAGGTGGCGTCAATCATCACGGTCTTCTCTTCGCCGTGCCCGGCAGCCAGTCCGGCCATCATCCGGGTAAAGATGCCTCTGTCACTCCACCGCTTCCAGCGGTTGTAGAGTGTCTTGTGTGGGCCATACGCACTCGGCGCGTCGCGCCACCGCAAGCCATTGCGATTGATGAAGATAATTCCACTCAACACACGCCGATCATCGACGCGGGGTTTGCCGTGGGACTTCGGGAAGAAGGGCTCAAGACGCGCCATCTGTGCATCTGTCAGCCAGAAAAGATCGGACATGTTCACCGCTCGTTTTTCGAACCGTGAATCACGCCGACAGGCGGAAATCAATGGGTCCTGACCCTAGAAAACCTGCTACGATGGCCGTCACGAGACCTTGCCCTGGGTCAGCGCCTGAAGCGATGGCAATCGCAAGACTAAGAGGTAAAGCAACCATGGCAACAGTAACACCAGCAATAAGATCGGCAACGAACTGCTGTATGTCATAAGTTTTGATCGTGGTTAGAATCTTAGGCTGTCTCATTATTCAGAACTAACACAGAATTCTGGAGTGATTCCAGATAATTGCGGCTATCGATTTCTCTCGTTCACATCTAAATTTCATTCTGTGTTTGTCCTATCTGTCCAGGTCAGGACCGTCATAGGACGGTCCATCACTTTTTTGCTCGCGCAGTTTGCGCAAACGATCATGCGCCGGCGTAGTCGAGGGGGTCTGGCGCTCGGGCTTGCGCTCCTTGAGCTTGTCGAAGCGTGGACGCTCCGGTTGCTTCTTCGGTTCGGTTCGCAACGTATCCAAGCGCTCGAAAACTGTCTTTGCCTTGGGTTCTTCGCCACGGCGCATCAGGCGATAATTTGTGGCATCATGATGCAGGGCGCGCAAGGCTTGCGCATGCTTCGTGCGCGCAGCATGGATTTCCTTTTGCAGATCGCCGCGTTCGCGCAATTGCGCATTGACCGTCATTTGCCGCTGATCCTGATCGCGGCGAAGCGCCCAAATCACTTCAAGATGGTTCTGTTTTTCGAGCTGAGCCCGCTTGCCTGTCAGGCGATCCCACAGGCCCATCATGCCTCTGCGAAAGCGATCCGCCCTTGTGCGGGATTCAGCTTCAAACCGCGCCTTCTGGCCTGCGTCCAGCTTGGCGCGTTCCACGGCATGCGCCTTCGCCATCTTCATGCGACGCATATTCAGTTGGTCGAGTTCGGCGCGTGCGGAAGCGCGGGCTTCATCGACATGCGACTTGATGCGAGGGAGTATATCTTCGGCGATCCGTTTGCGAGTCTCCTCAACGCTATTCAATGCGTCGGGCTTTCCAAGACGGGCGTGCAGCTCTCTCGTTTTCTTGCCCGTCGCCCGTGAGATCGAGATAACTTCACCTTCGAAGGTGACAGCCACATGGCCGCGCCGATCCCCGCGCGCCAAATAGAAGCCGCGTTCTTCGAGAGCGTGCGCGAAGGTGCGCGCTGAGTCCGAGGTCGCCCAGGCTTCCTGTATCAGTTCTTTCAATTCGCCCGCATGGCGTCCGATCCGTTTGGCCTGCTGCCATTCATCAAGTGAGAAGTTGCGGGGGTCGCGGTCCTTGGGATCGATCAAGCCGCGCGGCATCTGCCAGCCGTTCTCAAGATAGAGCTGACGCGAGACCACCCGCAGCTTATTCTTGTAGAACGACATCGGCTTGGCGGTCATCGTCTCGGGGTCGATCCGGCTCCATACCGCATGACAGTGCCGCCGTCCGTCCTTCTCGTGGAAGACGACGACGCGCGGCTGGCCCGTCAGGCCGTTTTTCTCTTCGATGGCTTCCAGCGATTTTTCGAAGGTACGGACGTGGACACGCTCGTTCTCTGGCGGGTTCAACGACACCGAAAACATGAACTGGCGACACTTCGTGCCCTTGGCGATGGCTTCGGCTTCGCGGAGCGCGCCGACAACATCTTCGGACATGAAGCCGCGAATATCATGCAGCTCGACATGCTCGTTTTCTTCGGTCTTGAGAAGATGCAGCCCGAGCTGCTTTGCGCCGCTTCGTTGTGATCCTTTCAGGATCATGACGGCTCCACATCGGTACGATGGCCGAGCGCGCGAAGAAGCTCGCGCCGCATCAGCGCCACGTCGGCGCAAGCGCGCCGAATGTCGCGTTCCGTGTCAGGGAGAACGGGCAGCGTGCCGAGATTGGCCATCTTGGCGAGCTGGTTCAGATTATTGGCGATCCTCGACTGCCCAAGCATGGCCAGCACCTGCGCCAGCTTCTGTTCATCCTTGATCGGGCGACGTGACCGCGCCCGTGCACGTTTTTTCTTGAGCCCCTGACCGTCGAAGACCTTGCGGCGGATATACGCCCCAAGCGGCATGTCGCCAGCCAGCTCTTCAAGCCTAGCCCGCTCTTCAAAAGTCAGTCTGAGGGAGAAGGGAGGTGTCTTCTTGGTCATCCAACCTCCCTGTGAACATCTATTTCAAGATCGTTCACAGGGTCGTCGATTGTCTCAAGTACCTGATTCCATTCAGAAAGAACTTCGAACAAATAGTTCGAGCTTTCTCTACTCAGGTGCACCATCTCTCCAAAGACCACGACGACAAAACACCGGGCTGTGCGTCGTGTGCCCGGCAGAGAAGCTTCCTTGCCCGGCCTGCGACTTCGCCGCAGAGGCCGCCGGCGCGAACCGCTTGCCTAATCGCCCGAGAGGAATATCCTCGCCTCATGTTCCCGCACCGCCATGCACGCCCGCCGTTCCTGATTGCCCGGAAGCGCCCGGCGATCGAATATGCGGTCGCCGGCGCCATAGGCGCTCTGTATCTCGATGGCATGAATCAAAGCCGCGCGCCCCGGGCCGCGCGGCATCTCTGAGGGCATCATGCTGGCCATTCTCGCGGATCGCAGCTACCGGCACCTGTTTCTGGCTCAGGTCGTGGCGCTGCTCGGCACCGGGCTGGCCACGGTGGCGCTGGGGCTTCTGGCCTATGATTTGGCCGGAGAGCGCGCCGGGCTTGTGCTGGGCATGGTCTTCACCATCAAGATGGTGGCCTATGTCGGCGTCGCGCCGATTGCCGGCGCCTTTGCCGACCGGGTGCCGCGCCGGGCGCTGCTGGTGACGCTCGATCTGCTGCGCGCCGGTGCGGCGCTGGCCCTGCCCTTCGTCACCGAAGTCTGGCAGGTCTATGTGCTGATCTTCGCCCTGCAATCGGCCTCGGCGGCCTTTACGCCGCTGTTTCAGGCGACGATTCCCGACGTCCTGCCCGAGGAAGACCGCTATACCCGCGCGCTGTCGCTGTCGCGGCTGGCCTATGACCTCGAGAGCCTGGTCAGCCCGCTGCTGGCCGGGCTGCTGCTGGCGGTGATGTCCTACAATGCGCTGTTTCTCGGCACCGTGGCGGGGTTTGTCGCCTCGGCCGCGCTGGTGATCTCGGTGCTGCTGCCGCGCCCGAAACCCGCCGCGCCGCGCGGCATTTACGACCGGATGACCCGTGGCCTGCGCATCTATCTCGCCACACCCCGGCTGCGCGGGCTGCTGGCGCTGAACCTTGCGGCCGCCGCCGGGGGCGCGATGGTTCTGGTGAACACCGTGGTGCTGGTGCGGGGCGATTTGGGGTTGGGCGCCAGTGCGCTGGGCTGGACAATGGCGGCCTTCGGTTCCGGCTCGATGCTGGCCGCGCTCGGCCTGCCGCCGCTGCTCGACCGGCTGTCGGACCGGCCGGTGATGCTCGCCGGGGCGGGCCTGCTTACCTCGGTGCTGGTCGGGCTGGCGGCGGTGCTGCTCTCGGCCGGATTGTCATGGGGCCTGCTGCTCGCCGCCTGGCTGCTGGCCGGGATCGGCTATGCGGCGGTGCTCACCCCCTCGGGCCGGCTCTTGCGCCGCTCGGCCCACCCCGAGGACCGCCCAGCAGTCTTTGCCGCGCAATTCGCGCTGTCGCATGCCTGCTGGCTGGTCACCTATCCGCTGGCCGGCGTCCTGATGACCGGTGCCGGCGCGCCGGCCACGCTTGTGAGCCTGAGCCTGCTGGCCGGGCTTGGCCTCCTCGCCGCACGGAGGCTCTGGCCGGCCGAAGACCCGCTGGTGTTGACCCATCGCCACGACGACCTGCCGCTCGATCATCCGCACCTCGACGGAAGGCGCACCCATGCCCATACCTATATCATCGACGACAATCACCGCAGCTGGGAGCGGGGCTGACGCCTAGCGGGCCAGCCAGCCGCCATCGACGTTGAGCACGGCGCCGGTGACGTAATTCGACGCCGGCATGCAGAGGAAGGCCACCGCCCCGGCGATATCGGCCGGATCGCCCCAGCGGCCCGCCGGGATGCGGCCGAGGATTTCGGCCGCACGCTCGGGGTCGTCGCGCAGGGCTGCGGTGTTGTTGGTGGCGATATAGCCCGGCGCCACGGCATTGACGTTGATATCGTGCGCCGACCATTCGTTGGCCAGCAACTTGGTCAGCCCGGCCACGCCATGTTTGGACGCGGTATAGGCCGGCACGCGGATGCCGCCCTGAAAGCTCAGCAGCGAGGCGATATTGACGATCCGCCCGCCGGTGCCGCGCGCGATGGCGGCCTTGCCGAAGGCCTGGCACATCAGGAAGACCGCCTTGAGGTTCACATCCATCACGTCATCCCAATCGGTCTCGGTATAATCCTGCGACTCGGCCCGGCGGATGATGCCGGCATTGTTGACGAGGATATCCAGGTGACCCGCCTCGCCCAGCCGCGCCGCCCCCGCCGCCGGATCCGAGAGATCGAGCAGCAGCGCTGTGCCGCTGCCGCCTGCCGCCTCGATCTGCGCCACGGTCTCGTCGCAGGAGCGGCGGCCGGCGGCCACCACATGCGCGCCGGCCTCGGCCAGCCCCAGGGCAATCGCCTGGCCGATGCCGGTGTTGGCGCCGGTCACCAGCGCCCGCTTGCCGGTGAGCTGGAAGGCGCCGCTCATCGCAGCTCCTCCATCGCCACCATGTCCATGTCGGTGAAATCGACATTGTCGCCCGCCATCGCCCAGCAAAAGGTGTAAGACGCCGTGCCCGCCCCGCAATGCACCGACCAGGGCGGCGAGATCACCGCCTCCTCGTTGGCCATGACGATATGGCGGGTCTCGTCGGGCCGGCCCATAAAGTGGAACACCCGCGCGTCCTCGGGCACGTCGAAATAAAGATAGGCCTCCATCCGCCGGTCATGGGTATGTGCCGGCATGGTGTTCCAGACCGAGCCGGGGGCGAATTGGGTATAGCCCATCAGGAGCTGGCAACTGTCGCAGACCTCCGGGTGCAGGAACTGAATGATGACCCGTTCGTTGGCGCTCTCGCGCGCGCCCATCTCGACACGGCGGGCGTCTTCCAGCCGGATTAGCTTGGTCGGACAGCGGCGGTGCGCCGGGGCCGAGAGGACGTAGAACCGGCCGCCGGAAAAGGTCACCGCACCGGCGCCCATACCGATATAGAGCACCTCGCCGCGCGCCAGGGTGTGGCGCTCGCCGCCGACCGTGACCTCGCCGGTTTCGGCCAGGTTCAGGATTCCCATCTCGCGCCGGTCGAGGAACGAGGGCGTCCCGGTCTCGGGCACAGTGTCGAGCGTCAGGGCGCTGCCGTCAGGCACCACCGAGCCGAGGATCAGCCGGTCGTAATGCGAATAGACCAGCTTGATCTCGCCGGGCGCGAACAGCCCGCCGACGTGGAAATGCTCGCGCAGCTTGGCGGTGTCAAAGCTCTTGGCGGTCTCGGGATCAACCGCATATCGGGTTTCGGCGGACGTCATGGAAATCCTTTCGGCATCAGTATGTGTGGGCGTCCCTGGCGAGGCGGCAGTTCCGGTCGCGGGCCGCGCAGGGCTGGCCTGCACCGCTCCGGGCCGCGCCATCTGCGGCCCCTGCGCCTGCCCCCTCCTGCAAACGCGACACCCAGCTAATATTCTAGACTCCCAGTTCTGTCAAACCCCGGTCATGGCAGGCGGCGCGGCTCCGAATGCACCTCGCCAAACGGCGCCGCACGCGCTAGATCGGCCGCATGGCTCATATTCGCTCTCTTTTTGTCACCCGCCTCTATCGCGCCGCCCTTGCCGAACAGGGCCCCAGGATCGACGCCGGTCAACTCGAAGCCTCCTGTCTCTCGATTGCCGAGGATGACGAGGCGGGCCAGGATTGGTGCGAGGCCAATGATTACCCGGGCTACACCTCTTATGCCTCGCTCAGCGATCTGCCCTGGCGCTTTCCGATCTTTGCCGATCTGGTCAGCGCGCTGGATGCCCATGTCGCGGCCTTTGCCGAGGATCTGGAGTTCAATCTCGACGAACGCCAGCTCAAGCTCGAGGATCTCTGGATCAACATCCTGCCCGAAGGCGGCTTCCACTCATCGCACCTGCACCCGCATGCGGTGATATCCGGAACCACCTATGTGGCGATGCCCGAGGGCGCCTCGGCGCTCAAGCTCGAAGATCCGCGCTCGGCCCGGATGATGGCGGCCCCGCCGCGGCGCAAGCAGGCGCGCGAGGAACTGCGTACATTTGTATACGAATCCCCCGCGGTCGGCGAAGTCTTGCTCTGGGAGAGCTGGCTGCGCCATGAAGTGCCGATGAACACCTCGGAAAACCACAGGATCTCGATCAGTTTCAATTACAGCTGGAGCTGACGGTCGCATTTTCGCGGGAATCTGGTATGGTGGGCGCCCCGAGTGAGTCCGAGCAACAGCGGGAGACACCACCATGGACGCCATTCAAGTCACCGACTACGCCAGCCGCCTTGTTTCAGCCCATGGCGACAAGGCCATCCTCGAAGTGTCGCAGAAAATGCGCGACTGCGAGGCTAGCGGCAAGACCGACGAAGCCAGAGATTGGGCGCGCGTGCGCGAAACCATCCACCGGATGCGCGGCCCGCGCCAGAAATAGACGGCCGTAGGCACCGGGATGTGACGCAACGCCGAGGGGCGGCAGGTCTACTCCGCCTCTTGTCAGCGGGAAGCCGCAAGGCTACCCCTGCGCCATGCGTATCATCCGCGACTATCAGTTCACCCAGGCCCCCGATCGCGGCGCCAGCGTTGCCATCGGCAACTTCGATGGCGTGCATCGCGGCCACCTGTCGGTGATCGATCTTGCCCGCCGGTCGGATGCGCCTCTGGGCATTCTCACCTTCGAGCCGCATCCGCGCGAATTCTTCGCTCCCGATGCGCCGCCGTTCCGGCTGATGTCGCCCGAGGCGCGCGCCGCGCGGCTCGAAAAACTGGGCGTCGATGTGCTCTATGAGCTGAACTTCAACCACGCGCTGGCCGGGCTGTCGCCCGAAGAGTTCTGCGGCCGCGTTCTGCGCGATGGGCTCGGGCTGCGGCATGTGGTGGTGGGGGCGGATTTCTGTTTTGGCCGCAAGCGCGCCGGCACCGCCGACGATCTGGTACGCTTCGGCCGCGAGATGGGCTTTGACGTCACCATTGCGCCGCTCTTGCAGGAGGGCACGGCGCAGGTCTCCTCCACCGCGATCCGCCAGGCGCTGAGTGACGGACGGCCGGAACTGGCGGCCGAGATGCTGGGCCATTGGCACCGCATCGCCGGCCCGGTGGTGGGCGGCGAACAGCGCGGCCGGACGCTGGGTTTTCCCACCGCCAACATGGATCTGACCGGGCTGCACCTGCCGGCGTTCGGTGTCTATGCGGTGCTGGTCGATGTCACCGACGGGCCGCACAAGGGCAGCTATCGCGGCGCTGCCTCGCTGGGCGTCCGGCCGCAATTCGGCGGTGCGGTGCCCAACCTCGAAACCTTCCTGTTCGATTTCTCCGGCGATCTCTACGGCGCGCATCTCTCGGTCGGACTGGTCTCCTATCTCCGCCCGGAGGCGACCTTTGCCAGCCAGGAGACCTTTATCGCCCAGATGCAGGCCGATTGCACCCGCGCCCGCGAGATACTGGCCACCACATGAGCGATCCGATCGACCGCAAGGGCCTGCCGCCCCGCTTCTGGGAGAAAAAGCCGCTCAAGGCGCTGACCCCGCAGGAATGGGAAGCGCTCTGCGACGGCTGCGGCAAGTGCTGCCTCAACAAGCTCGAGGACGAGGACACCGGACAGGTCGAGCTGACCTGCGTTGCCTGCCGGCTGTTCGATGATGCGAGCTGCCGCTGCTCGCAATACGAGATCCGCCACCAGTTCGTGCCGGAATGCATCGTGCTGACGCCCGAGAACATCGACAGCCACGCCTATTGGATGCCGAAGACCTGCGCCTATCGCCTGCTCTGGCAAGGCAAGCCGCTGCCCGACTGGCACCCGCTGATTTCCGGCACCCCCGAGAGCGTCCATGCCGCCGGCGTGTCGATGCAGCACAAGACAGTGCCGGAATTCGAGATCGACGACGACGATTGGGAAGACCATATCATCGAGGAGCCGACCTGAGATGTTCTTTGCCTCCGACAACACCGGCCCGGTCCACCCCCGCGTGATGGAGGCGCTGGCCGAGGCCAATGCCGGCCACATGCCCTCTTACGGCAGCGACGACCTGACCCGGCAGGCCGAAGACCGCATCCGCGAGATCTTCGAAGCGCCCGAGGCCGCCGTCTACCTCGTCGCCACCGGCACCACGGCCAATGCGCTGGCGCTGGCCTGTCTGACGCGACCCTGGGACACCGTGTTCTGTACCCCCGAAGCGCATGTTCAGGTGGACGAATGCAATGCGCCGGAGTTCTACACCGGCGGCGCCAAGCTCACCCTGGTGGGCGAGGCCGACCGGATGACGCCCGCCGCACTGGATGCCACGATGACGCATCATGGCTCCGGCGATGTTCATATCGCCCAGTCCGGCCCGGTGTCGCTGACCCAGGTGACCGAAAACGGCCGGCTTTATGCGCTGGACGAGCTGCGCGCGCTGACTGAGGTGGCGAAACGCCATGCCAACCCGGTGCATCTCGATGGCGCGCGCTTTGCCAATGCGATTGCCGCGCTGGGATGTACCCCCGCCGAGATGACCTGGCGGGCCGGCGTCGACGTGGTGAGCTTTGGCGGCACCAAGAACGGGCTGATGGGGGCCGAGGCGGTGGTGCTCTTCGACCCGGCCAAGGCCCGCGAATTCGAGCTTCGGCGCAAGCGCGGGGCGCATCTCTATTCCAAGCACCGCTATCTTGCCGCGCAGATGCTGGCCTATCTCGACGACGGGCTCTGGCTCGAGATGGCGGCAGCGGCCAATGCCAATACGGCGCGACTGGCCGAAGGATTGCGCGGCTGTTCCGAGGCGGCGTTGCTTTACGAGGTTCAGGCCAACATGATCTTCTGCACCCTGCCACGCGGGCTGCACCGCAAGCTGCATGCGGCCGGGGCACGGTACACGCTCTTCGGTTCGCTGGACGGCCCGGAGGACGAGGCGGTGCGGGCTCGGTTTGTTTGCGACTGGTCGGTGAGCAAGACGGATATCGACCGGTTCACCGGCCTGCTGGGCGCATAGGGCCAGGGGGCTACCGGCGTTCGCGCCCCGCGGACCTGCTCAATACGAATGCGCCGCGTAGATCCGCGAGAGATCGCCACCCCAATCGCCCTCGAATTGCTCGACAAGCTCATCCGCCGGCACCTTGCCGCTCTCGACGCTTTCGCGCAGCGCATTGAGGAAATGTGTCTCGTCCGGCACCAGCCCGCCCGAGCCGGCGCGCCCGCGCGCCACCAGACCAGCCTCGGAGATCGCCAGCACCTCGCGCGCCAGATCGTGCATCTTGACCCCGCCGGCCTCGGCCGCCAGCCCCCCGACCGAGGCGGCAACCCGCAGCGCTTCGCGGGTCTCGGCATCCCAGTCTTTCACCAGATCCCAGGCGGCATCCAGCGCGCCCTGATCATAGGTCAGCCCGACCCAGAAGGCCGGCAGCGCGCAGAGCCGGCGCCACGGGCCGCCATCGGCGCCGCGCATCTCGATAAATTTCTTCACCCGCGCCTCGGGGAACAGCGTGGTCAGATGATCAGCCCAGTCGCTCATCAAGGGCTTTTCCCCCGGCAGCGCCGGAAGCTCGCCTTTCAGGAAATCGCGGAACGACTGGCCCAGCGCGTCGATGTATTCGCCATCGCGGTAGACAAAATACATCGGCACATCGAGCGCATATTGCACCCAGCGCTCGAAACCGAAGCCGTCATCAAAGACAAAGGGCACCATGCCGGTGCGGGCATCGTCCAGATCGCGCCAAATGCGCGAGCGCCAGGATTTATGGCCATTTTTCCGCCCCTCGAAGAACGGCGAATTGGCAAAGAGCGCGGTGGCCACCGGTTGCAGCGCGATCGCCACCCGCATCTTCTGCACCATGTCGGCCTCTGAGCCGAAATCGAGGTTGACCTGCACCGTGCAGGTCCGTCGCATCATCGCCCGGCCCATGGTGCCGACCTTGCCCATATAGGCATCCATCAGCTTGTAACGGCCCTTGGGCATCAGCGGCATCTGGTCGTGCTGCCACTCCGGCGCGGCGCCAAGGCCGATAAAGCCGACGCCGATCTCGTCGGCGATGTCCTTGACCTCGCGCAGGTGCACATTCACCTCGTCGCAGGTCTGGTGAATGGTCTCCATCGGCGCGCCCGAGAGCTCCAGCGCGCCGCCGGGTTCCAGGCTGACGTTGGCGCCGTCCTTTTCCAGCCCGATCAGCTTGCCGCCCTCGGTTACCGGTGCCCAGCCATGCCGGTCGCGCAGCCCCGAGAGCACCGCCTCGATCGAGCGCGCGCCCTCATAGGGCAAGGGCTTCAGCGTGTCCTTGCAATAGCCGAACTTCTCGTGCTCGGTGCCGATGCGCCAGTTTTCCTTGGGTTTGCAACCCGCTGCGAGGTACTCTGCCAGTTGCTCGTGGCGTTCGATCACACCGCCGCCGGATTGAGGAATGGACATGGGCGCAGCTCCGATCGTGGCCTTCAAGGGTGTGCAAGGGATGGGCGGAAATTTCCCGGCTGTCAATGCAGGGCGGGGGCGATCTGCCGGCGCTGCCAGATCACGACTTCGCGCGACGTATCGCTGCCGAGTTCGCGCAGCATGTACTCGGTACGCAGGCCGGGCAGGCTGGTGAAGGCGTCAAACAGCTGGTCCGCGCCCTTGGCGGTGACGGGAATGTGAAGCGGGTCGTGGCCCGGCTGGGCGAGGATCCAATGCGCCGGATGCATCCGCCGGTCGAGGCTGAGGCGCGAAAGGTCGGCCATGTCCACCGCGCCGCCGGTGAGTGGGCCGAAATAGGCCACCCGGCCTTCGACGATCTGCACCACGCCCGGCCCGTCCGCGCCGTCGCGGAACCGCCCCCGTTGCAGGCCCAGCACCACCAGCGCGCCGGCCATGGCGGTGAGCACATAGCCCAGCCCGTTGATCATCCAGCCGATGGCCCCGAAGCCCCACCAGAGCCCCAGCGCCAGCAGCCCGACCCCGGCCAGCACCTCGCGCCAGCGCCAGAGCGCCCGACGCACTTCGGGGCGGACAAAGCTCATGTCGCCGCACCCAGAATGTGGCCCTGTTTCAGCAGGGCGACCCGGTAATCGCCCCGACGCCGAAAGCCGATGCGCTCATAGGCCTTGGCTGCGGTGGGCGAGGCGGCAAACAGGATCGCGCGCGCGATGCCCCGGGCGCGCCATTGCCGCAGCTGCGCCGCCACCATACGCCCGCCCAAGCCCTGTCCGCGCAGCGCCCGCGGCACAAAGACGCCGCCGACCTGCACCGCTTGGCCGGCGCGGGCGGTAATCGAACTCATCGCCACGGGCTGGCCTGCTTCGGACAGAAAGGCAAAGCGCTCGCTGCCGATGGCCGCCATGGCGCGGGCCGCGCCCTGCTCCCTGGCGGCGGGGCCGGCGGCCATCCCGGTGTCGAGGAGAAGCGTGGTGAACCATTCCGCCAGCAGCGCTTTGTCATCCTCCTGCGCCGGCCGCAGGGCATCGGCGCTCTCTGGCAGACCGGCGCAGTCGAGCCCGTAGAGCGGCTGAACCTCGTTGACCTGCCACAGTGACGTTGGCAGGGCAAAGACATCGAGCACCCGCTGCACCTGATCGGCCGCCCCGGTCATGCCAAGTATCGGCGTCCCCTCCAGAGCACGGGCAAAGGCGCCCGCGGCCGCGGCCGTCATGGCCGGCATCTGGCACATCAGGTATCCGCTGCGCGTCACGCCGAACACGCCGGTGATCTCGCCGGCTTCCTGCCAGAGGAAATACCGCGTGGCATGGTCATGCGCCGATCCTCCCACGCCATGCGCCTCGAGATTGCCGAGCAGGAACATCGAGGTCTCGATATGCGTCTCAAGAAAGCCGCGCAGGGCGGCAACATCGGCGGGGCCGGCCGGCCGCATCATTGCCAGTCTCCCAGCACCGACTGCCACAGCGTCAGCGCCGCCACCGCCGCGGTTTCGGCGCGCAGGATGCGCGGCCCGAGCGCCACCGGATGGGTGAAATCAAAGCCATGCAGCCGGGCACGCTCGGCCTCGGAAAAGCCGCCTTCGGGGCCGATCAGGATGGCCCAGGGACCGGCAGGGCCATCCTTCAGCGCCGCAAGCCCGGCCTGCGCCGAGGCGCCGCCCGCCTGCGCCTCGTCACAGAACATCAGCCGCCGGCCCGCCGGCCAGCCATCCAGCAGGCGCGAGAGTTTCTGCAAATCGGCCACCTCGGGCACGAAGGTGGCACCGCATTGCTCGGCCGCCTCCACCGCATGGGCGCGCTGCTTCTCGGCGCGGATGCGCTCGGAATTGGTGAAATCGCTCTGCACCGGCAGGATGCGCCGCACCCCCAGCTCCACCGCCTTTTCGACGATGAAATCGGTGCGCGCCTTCTTGACCGGGGCAAAGATCAGCCAGATGTCGGGCGGCACTTCCTGCGGCTTGCTCTGCGCGCGGCAGACCAGCACGCCGCCGCGTTTGCCCGCCTGCGCCACCTCGGCGCGCCATTCGCCATCGGAACCGTTGAACAGCAAAAGCTCGGCACCCGCCTCCAGCCGCATCACCCCGAAGAGGTAATGCGCCTGCGCCCGTTCCAGAGGAATGGTTTGCCCCTGCCCCAGCGGGTGATCTACATACAGCCTGACCGTGCCACTCATGGGATGACAGATATGACAGAGCAGAGCCCGACACCAGAGCCCCCGCAGGCCGCCGGGCAGGTTTCCGACGCGGTGCGCGGCAATTGGGTCGACCGGCTGGCACCCGCCGCCACCCGGCCCTACCTGCGGCTGAGCCGCGCCGACCGGCCGATCGGCACCTGGCTCCTGCTGCTGCCCTGCTGGTGGGGGCTGCTGCTGGCGATGTTGCACACCGACACCGCGCGCTGGCACGATCTCTGGATTTTCGTCGGCTGTGGGCTGGGCGCGCTCCTGATGCGCGGCGCCGGCTGCACCTGGAATGACATCACCGACCGTCACATCGACGGCTCGGTCGCGCGCACCGCCAGCCGGCCGATCCCCTCGGGGCAGGTCAGCGTCACCGGCGCGCTGCTCTGGATGGCGGCGCAGGCGCTTGTGGCCTTTGCCATCCTGCTGACCTTCAACGCCGCCGCCATCCTGCTGGGCGTTGCCGCGCTGGTGCCGGTGGCGATCTATCCCTTTGCCAAGCGCTTTACCTGGTGGCCTCAAATCTTTCTCGGCTTCGCCTTCAACTGGGGCGCGCTGCTGGCCTGGACGGCACATACCGGGCGTCTGGAATGGCCGGCCGTCGTGCTCTACTTCGCGGGCATGGCCTGGACGCTGTTCTATGACACGATCTATGCCCACCAGGACAAGGAGGACGACGCGCTGATCGGGGTGAAATCCACCGCCCGGCTGTTCGGCGATGCGACGCCGAAATGGCTCGGCCGCTTTCTGGTGGCCAGCGTCAGCCTGATGGGGCTGGCAATCATCCTGGCGGTGCCGAAAGCGATGATCCTGGCGCTGGTGATCGCGCTTGGCGGGCCTTGGGCCTTTGGCTGGCACATGGTCTGGCAGATGCGCATGCTCAAGATGGACGACATGGACCGGCTGCTGATGCTGTTCCGCTCGAACCGCAACGCCGGGCTGCTGCCTGTGCTGTTTTTCGCCGCCGCGCTTCTGGCGTGATTGAAACCGCCCGGCGACCGGCGTATCCCAACGCAACCGTTCACAGCCCGGACCCGCCGAATGCGCCTTTCGACTTATGTGCTGCCCGCCTCTTCATTCGCCCTTGCGGCGGTTCTGTCGGTCGTCGCTGCCGGTTCTGCCGTCACCCTGGTGGAAGACGCCTCGGAACAGGCCGTCACCGAACAATTCCAGATCGCCGGGCTGAGCTGGGCCTCGGTCGATGCAACCGGCCTTCAGGTCTTTCTCTTCGGCACCGCGCCGACCGAGGCCGACCGGTTCCGCGCCCTGTCGAACGCCGGCCAGGTGGTCGATGCCGCAAGGGTGATCGACCAGATGGACGTGGTCGACACCCAGGACCTCGCGCCGCCGAAATTCTCGGTCGAGATCCTGCGCAACGATTCCGGCGTCTCGCTCATCGGGCTGGTGCCCAAGGGCGACAAGCATGACGCCATGGTCACCCGAATGGGCAAGATCGTCGGCCAAGAGAATGTCTCGGACCTGATGGAGACCGCCGAACACCAGGTGCCGCCGGGCTGGGACGACGCCATGCGCTTTGCGCTCGAGGCGCTGACCCGCCTGCCGCGCTCGAAGATCTCGGTCGAGCCGACGCAGGTGCTTGTCACCGCCATGACCGACAGCGAAGACGAGCGCGTCAAGACCGAGGCCGCGCTGCTCAAGCTCGCGCCCGAGGATGTGCGTGTGCAACTGGCGATCTCGGCGCCGCGACCGGTGATCACCCCCTTCACCCTGCGCTACGTGATCGAGGAAGGTGCCGGCCGCTTCGACGCCTGTTCGGCCGATACCGACGAGGCGCGGGCGCGCATCCTTCAGGCCGCCGAGGCGGCGCAGGGCATGGCGCCCGACACCGAATGCCGGATCGGGCTGGGCGTGCCGACCAAGCGCTGGGCCGAGGCCGCGGAACTGTCGATCGCGGGGCTGGGCGCGCTGGGCGGTGGCACCGTGACGATGACCGACGCCGAGATTTCGATGATCGTGCCCGAGGGCACCGATCAGGCGCTTTTCGATCAGACCGTGGGCACGCTGGAAAACGACCTGCCGCCGGTCTTCGATCTGACCGCCGTTCTGCCGGAAACCCCGGAGGCCAACGACGACGGCCCGCCGGAATTCGTCGCCACCCTGAGCCCCGAAGGCCAGGTGCACCTGCGCGGCCGGGTGTCGAGCGAGATGACTCGGCAGACCGCCGAGAGCTATGCCAAGGCGGCCTTTGCCAGCGCCGCGGTGCGCACCACCGCCCGGGTCGACGATACCCTGCCCGGCGGCTGGCCGGTGCGGGTGCTGGCGGCGATCGAGGCGCTGTCCTACCTTGCCAATGGCGCGGTCACCGTCACCCCCGACGACATGCACATCGCTGGCCGGACCGGCGACCAGTCGGCCAGCGCCGCGATGGCGGCGCTGATGGCCGAGAAGCTGGGCGAAGGCGCCGAATTCACCATCGAAGTCGAATATGCCGAGGCGCTCGACCCGCAGGCCGCGCTGCCCACCCCCGAGGAATGCCTGGGCCGCATTCAGACTGTCCTCGGCGACCGCAAGCTGAGCTTCGAGCCGGGGTCCGACACGCTCGACGCCGCCGGCAAGGACATCCTCGACGACATTGCCGAAGTGCTATCGGGCTGCGACCAGATCGATCTCGAGATCGCCGGCCACACCGACAGCCAGGGCCGCGAGAGCATGAACCTCGATCTCAGCCAGTCCCGCGCCAATGCGATCCTGACCGAACTGCGCAACCGCCGGGTGCTAACCTCGACCTTCCGGGCCAAGGGATATGGCGAGACCCAGCCGATCGAGAGCAACGACACCGAAGCGGGGCGCGAAGCCAACCGCCGGATCGAATTCCGCCTGCTGCTGCCCGAGAATGACGAGACAGCCGAATCCGAGCTTGAAAGCCCTGACGATTCCGTAGAAGAAGACGGCGCTTCTGGCACGGAGGACGCTGCGGATGAGTAGGACCGAATTTGTCATCGCGACGGCGATCATCCTGTTTGTGGCCTTCTGCCTGGGATGGTTCGCAAACTGGCTGCTGCACCGGTTCACCGCGGTGTCGAAATCCGACGTCGGCGAGCTCGAGCGGATGAGCCAGGAGCTGCACGAGGCCGAAGAGACCCGCGATCAGGCAATCACCTACCTTCAGCAGCGCGAGGCCGAGCTGACCAACCAGCTGGCCCAGACAGAGGCCGAGTTGTCCGCCGCGATGGAAGGCCTGCGCGACGCCCGCCACGAGGCCGAAGAGCTCCGCGCCTACGCCGAACGCCTGCAACAGAACGCCGGCTGAGGCGCCGCGACGGCCCCCGGTCAAGCCCGGGCTGCGCGTATCCCGCCACGGCTTGATCCGCCGCCCCGCGCGCCGGGGCCTCGCCGTCCGCCGCGGCCGACAGACCCCGGGTCAGGCCCGGAGCGCGAACCCCGTGCCTGACTCGCAGCGCGCCACCGGCCCCGCCCGGATCACCCGTCCTTGCGGATCGTCTCGTTCTTCGGGTCATAGGGCGCGTCGCAGGTCACCACCGCATCCCAGAGCTGTCCCTGCATCCGCACCTTGAGCCGCGTGCCCTCCGCCGCCAGATCGGGCCGCACATATCCCATGCCGATCGATTTGTCGAAGGCCACCGAATAGCCGCCCGAGGTCAGCCGGCCGATTTTTTCACCGTCAAGATAAAGCGCCTCACGGCCCCAGGGATCGGCGTCCTCCGGCCCGTCGATCAGAAGCGTGCAGCACTTCGACCGGACGCCCAGCGCCTGCATCGCCGCCTTGCCGCGGAATTCCTTCTCCTGATCGACAAATCGTGGCAGATCGGCCTCCAGCGGCGTCGCGTCGCGGCCCAGCTCGGTGCCGAAGGCACGATAGCTTTTCTCCTGCCGCAACCAGTTCTGCGCGCGCGCGCCCACCAGCTTGAGCCCATGCGCCGCGCCGGCCTTTTCCAGCAGGTCGAAAAGATAGTTCTGCATCTCGATCGGGTGGTGCAGCTCCCAGCCCAGCTCGCCGGTATAGGCCACGCGGATCGCCATCACCGGGCACATGCCGAGCTCGATTTCGCGCGCCGACAGCCAGGGGAAGCGTTTGTTCGAAAGCGCCGTGTCAGGTTCCGCATCCTTGA
Source organism: Marinovum sp. E3 (assembly GCF_055755275.1). Classification (NCBI taxonomy): domain Bacteria; kingdom Pseudomonadati; phylum Pseudomonadota; class Alphaproteobacteria; order Rhodobacterales; family Roseobacteraceae; genus Marinovum; species Marinovum sp. E3. Next base: position 195,136 of record NZ_CM146908.1, on the reverse strand, counting down.
TCACGTCGCGCAGCAAGGCCCGCGCCTTTGGCCCCGCCACCGCGAAAACACCCCATTGCGTCGTCACGTCATGCACCAGCACCAGCTTGCCGGTGCGTTCCATGAAATCCTCGGCGGATTTGCGCAGGTAATCGCCGTCATACTCGGTCAGCGCCCCGGCCGAGACCAGGTAATAGCCGTTCTCCTCGCGCCGCACGATGGTGTATTCGGTGCGTGTCGTGCCTGCCTCGGTCAGCGCATAGGTCAGGTTGATGCGGCCGACCTTGGGCAGCTTGTTCGTGGTGAACCAGTCGAGAAACTCGGTCGCCCCCTTGCCCGACACCCAGTGCTTGGTGAAGGCCGAGGCATCGATCAGGCCGACGCCCTCACGCACCGCCTTTGCCTCGTCGACCGCATACTGCCACCAGCCGCCGCGGCGGAAGCTGCGCGCGTCGTGGTCAAAGCTCTCGGGCGCGTCCAGCGGGCCGAAGTAGTTCGGACGCTCGAAGCCGTTGACGCAGCCGAACTGCGCGCCCCGCGCCTTCATCCGGTCATAGCAGGGCGCGGTGCGCAGCGGCCGGCAGGCCTCGCGCTCCTCATCCGGATGGTGCAGGATGTAGACGTGCTCGTAACATTCCTCGTTCTTGCGCGCGGCGTATTCCGTCGTCATCCAACGGCCGTAGCGCTTGGGGTCGAGCGCCGCCATGTCGATCTCGGCCTCGCCCTCGACCATCATCTGCGCCAGGTAATACCCGGTGCCACCGGCGGCGGTGATGCCGAAACTGAAGCCCTCGGCCAGCCACATGTTGCGCAGCCCCGGCGCCGGGCCGACCAGCGGGTTGCCGTCAGGGGTGTAGCAAATCGGGCCGTTGTAATCGTCTTTCAGCCCCACCGTTTCCGACGACGGAATGCGGTGGATCATGCTCATGTATTCCTCTTCGATCCGGTCGAGATCGAGCGGGAAGAGATCGGCGCGGAACGACTCCGGCACATCGTAGAGGAAACGCGCCGGCGCATTGCGCTCATAGGGGCCGAGGATCCAGCCCTTGCGCTCTTCGCGCACATACCATTTGGCATCGGCATCGCGCAGTACCGGGTGTTCGGCGTTGCCGGCGGCACGCCATTCCGCCAGCGCCGGGTCGGGCTCGGTGACGATGTACTGGTGTTCGACCGGGATCGCCGGGATCTTCAGCCCCAGAAGCCGCGCGGTGCGCTGCGCATGGTTGCCGGTGGCGGTGACGACATGTTCGGCTGTGATGACCTGCTGCTCGTCCGACGGCACCAGGTTGCCGCCTTTCTCGACCATCTTGGTCACCGTGACCTGCCACTCCGCGCCGGTCCAGTGATAGCCGTCGACCTGCCAGCGCCGCTCGACCACCACGCCGCGCTGGCGGGCGCCCTTGGCCATCGCCTGGGTGACATCGGCCGGATTGATGTAGCCGTCGGTCGGATGATAGAGTGCGCCCTGCAAATCCTCGGTGCGCACCAGCGGCCAGCGTTCGCGGATCTGGTCGGGGCTCATCCATTCGTAGGGAATGCCCACGGTCTCGGCGGTCGAGGCATAGAGCTCAAATTCGTCCATCCGCGCGCGGCTCTGCGCCATGCGCAGGTTGCCGACCACATAGAAACCGGCGTTGAGCCCGGTCTCTTCCTCGAGCGTCTTGTAGAACTTGACCGAATAATCGTGGATATGGCTTGTCGCATATCCCATGTTGAACAGCGGCAGAAGCCCGGCGGCATGCCAGGTGGACCCCGAGGTCAGCTCGTCACGTTCGAGCAGCATCACATCCTGCCACCCGGCACGCGCGAGGTGATAGGCAATCGAGGTGCCGACGGCACCACCGCCGACGACAAGCGCTTTTACATGGGTCTTCATAGCGGGCTCACTCCAGAGGGCTTTGACCCGTGGATAACGCCCCGCGCCGGGCCGCTGCAAAACCAGCCCGACCAGTGAAGCAATGAAAGCGACATTCGCCACCGGCGGGGCGGGGCGATACGGGCGGCCCCCGGGACGTCGCGGCGCTGGCGCGCCCGAGACCCGCATTCGGCATCACCGCCGGTGCCGCCCGCTTCGGTCAAATGGCCGGCGAAGCGCCCGGATCAGCCTCCGGCCGAAAAGCGCAATCTTCTCATGCGCTTCGCCCGAAGGCGCCGCCGACCGGCCGGCCGCGCCCGTGGCGGGGCCCGGGCAGATGAGCGCATCACACCGTTTATTAAGGGTCTCATGCGGCGGAAACGTGCTGATTTGTCCGCCCCCCCCTCTTTCGTCCGGTTGCGCGGCTCCGTATAAGTGCCCGTGGCCGGGCTCTGGTGCAGAGTCGCGGCCCATATTTATGGCAGACTCCGACTTGCAGCACCAAGCGAAGGGCGCATCCTGAATGTTTTCACTGTCCGACCTGACTGGTATGTTCTCCGCCGATATGGCCATCGACCTCGGCACGGCCAATACGCTGGTCTATGTCAAAGGCAAGGGCGTGATCCTGTCCGAACCCTCGGTGGTGGCCTATCACGTCAAGGACGGCGTCAAGAAGGTGTTGGCGGTGGGCGAGGATGCCAAGCTGATGCTGGGCCGGACGCCGGGCAGCATCGAGGCGATCCGCCCGATGCGCGAAGGGGTGATCGCCGATTTCGACACCGCCGAAGAGATGATCAAGCATTTCATTCGCAAGGTGCACAAGCGCTCGACCTTCTCCAAGCCCAAGATCATCGTCTGCGTGCCCCACGGCGCCACCCCGGTGGAAAAACGCGCCATTCGCCAGTCGGTGCTCTCGGCGGGCGCACGCAAGGCCGGGCTGATCGCCGAACCGATCGCGGCGGCCATCGGTGCCGGCATGCCGATCACCGATCCCACCGGCAACATGGTGGTCGATATCGGCGGCGGCACAACCGAAGTTGCGGTGCTGTCGCTGGGCGACATCGTCTATGCCCGCTCGGTCCGCGTCGGCGGCGACCGGATGGACGAAGCCATCGTCAACTATCTGCGCCGGCAACAGAATATCCTGGTGGGCGAGAGCACCGCCGAACGCATCAAGACCTCGATCGGCACCGCGCGGATGCCCGACGACGGGCGTGGCGCCAGCATGCAGGTGCGCGGACGCGACCTGCTGAACGGCGTGCCGAAGGAAACCGAAGTGACCCAGGCCCAGGTGGCCGAGGCGCTTTCTGAGCCGGTGCAGGCGATCTGCGAGGCGGTGATGACCGCGCTCGAGACCACGCCGCCGGATCTGGCTGCCGACATCGTCGACCGTGGCGTGATGCTGACCGGTGGCGGCGCGCTGCTGGGCGATCTTGACCTGGCGCTGCGCGAGCAGACCGGGCTGGCGGTGTCGATTGCCGACGAGAGCCTGAACTGCGTGGCGCTTGGCACCGGCAAGGCGCTGGAATACGAAAAGCAGCTGCGCCACGCGATCGATTACGACAGCTGAGCCGGCGGTGGGGAGCGCCCCCACCCTTCGCCAATCGTGAAGCGGCCGCGTCTGGATTGCGCCGGCCCGGCCGTGATATGACGGACTGACCCAGAGACCGGAGACGCCGCGTTGGCCCGAGATCGCGCGCATCAGGAGGATTACGCAGGCCCGCTCCGGCGGCTGGTGACCTTTGTCATCCTGCTCTGTCTGATCGGGCTTTTCATCTTCTGGCGGATCGACAGCCCGCGGGTCGAACGGTTTCGCGCCCAGGTGGTCGACCGGGTGATGCCGGGCTTTTCCTGGGCGATGGCGCCGGTCACCGCCACGGTCAACCTGATCCGCGATTTCCAGTCCTATCAATCGCTCTACGCCCAGAACCAGGAGCTGCGCCGCGAATTGCAGCAGATGAAGAGCTGGAAGGAAGCCGCGCTGCAACTCGAACAGGAGAACGCCCGCCTGCTCGATCTCAACAATGTGCGCCTTGATCCGCAGCTGACCTATGTCACCGGCGTGGTTCTGGCCGACAGCGGCTCGCCCTTCCGGCAGTCGCTGTTGCTGAACGTCGGCAACCGCGACGGCATTCAGGATGGCTGGGCGGCGATGGACGGGCTGGGGCTGGTCGGCCGCATCTCCGGCGTCGGCGAACGCACCAGCCGGGTGATCATGCTCACCGACACCTCGTCCAAGGTGCCGGCGCTGATCCAGCCGTCGGGGCAAAAGGCGCTGGTGGTGGGCGACAATTCCATGGTGCCGCCGATCGACTTTCTCGAAGACGCCGACCAGGTGCGCCCCGGCGACCGGGTGATCACCTCGGGCGATGCCGGCGTGCTGCCGCCGGGGCTGGTGATCGGGCAGGTCGCCAAGGATCCGGGCGGCCGCCTGCGGGTGCGCCTCTCGGCCGATATCGAGCGGCTCGAATTCCTCCGGGTGCTGCGCGATCACGGCACGCCCGCGGTCGACACCGCCGGCGATCTGGTGGTGCCCCCCGAAACCGAGGGGGATCTGGCCGAAGAGGCGCCGCAGGACACCGGGGAGGCGGTCGATGGCTGACAATACCGCCTCGCGACTCTGGCTGATGCGCCTCACCTTCCTCGCCCTGGCGCTGACCACGGTCTTTTTCCGGCTGCTGCCGCTCGAAACCGGGCCGGTGCGCTGGCCCGCGCCCGACGTGCTGCTGGCGCTCTGCCTGGCCTGGTCGCTGCGCCGCCCCGATTATGTGCCGGCGGTCTTTGTCGCCGCCGCGATCCTGCTGACCGATTTCTTTTTCCAGCGCCCGCCAGGGCTGATGGCGGCCATTGTCGTGCTGGCCTGCGAAGCCATGCGCAAGCGCGGCCCGGGGCTGCGCGACGCCGGGTTCCTGGCCGAGATGATCCTTGTCGCGCTCACCATCCTTGCGGTGGCGCTGGCCTACCGGGTGGCGCTCACTCTCTTCATGCTGCCGCGGCCGCTTCTGGGGCTGTCGCTCTTGCAGGTGCTCTTTACCGTGGCCATCTATCCCGTCGTGGCGCTGGCCTCCGAGTGGCTGCTCGGCGTGCGCGCCCGCAGCAACGCCGAACTCGCCGCCGGGAGGATGACATGAGACGCCCGCCCAAGGACACGCTGGAAAGCGCCCGCAAGATAAGCCGCCGGGGCCTCGTGGTCGCCGGGCTTCAGGCCGGGTTTGTCGGCCTGCTGGGCTGGCGGATGCGCCACATGCAGGTCGATCAGGCCGATCAGTTCCGCTTTCTGGCGGAAGAAAACCGGATAAACATCCGGCTGATCCCGCCGGCGCGCGGCGAGATTTTCGACCGCAACGGCGTGGCCGTGGCGGCCAATGCGCCGGCCTATCGCATCACCATGGTGCGCGAGGACGCCGGCGACATCGACGCCGTGCTCGACAGCCTGGGTCAGCTGGTCGATCTCGATCCCGAAGAGGTCGAACGGGCCCGCGCCGAGATGAAGCGTTCGGCGCCGTTCCTGCCGGTGACCGTGGCCGACCGGGTAAGCTGGGAAGACATCTCGCGCGTCGCCGTCAACGGCCCCGCCCTGCCCGGGGTTACCCCCGAGGTGGGCCTGTCGCGGCATTACCCGCTGCGCCACGATCTGGCGCATGTCGTGGGATACGTCGGCCCGGTTTCGGAACGCGATCTTGCGCATTACGCCGATCCGCCGCCGCTGCTGCGCATTCCGCGGTTTCAGATCGGCAAGGTCGGCGTCGAGACCAAGCTCGAAGAGGTGCTGCGCGGCAAGGCCGGAGCCAAGCGGGTCGAGGTCAACGCCGTTGGCCGCGTCATGCGCGAACTCGACCGCCGCGAAGGCACCAGCGGCGCCACTGTGCAGCTTACCATCGACAGTCAGTTGCAGAACTACACCGCCGCGCGGCTGGGCGAGGAAAGCGCCAGCGTCGTGGTGCTCGACCTCGAGCATGGCGATGTGCTCGCCGCCTGTTCTTCACCTTCCTACGACCCCAACAAGTTCGTGCGCGGCATTTCCGTCGCCGATTACAGCGTCCTGCGCGAGAACGACCACCGGCCGCTGGCCTCAAAGATCGTGCAGGACGCCTATCCGCCGGGCTCGACCTTCAAGATGGCTGCCGCCCTGGCGGCGATGGAGGCCGGGCTGATCACCCCCACCGAAACCGTCTGGTGCCCCGGATATCTCGAGGTCTCGGGCCGGCGATTCCACTGCTGGAAACGTGCCGGTCATGGCCACATGAACCTCGAGAAAAGCCTGCGCGAAAGCTGTGACGTCTATTACTACGACCTCGCCATCAAGGTCGGCATCGAAAAGATCGCCGAGATGGCCCGCAGGCTCGGACTGGGCGAGGTGCATGACCTGCCGATGTCGGCGGTGACCAAGGGGCTGGTGCCGGACAAGAACTGGAAATTCGTCAACCGCGGCGCCGACTGGGTGGTCGGCGACACGGTGAACGCCGTGATCGGCCAGGGTTTCGTGCTGACCTCGCCGCTGCAACTGGCGGTGATGACGGCGCGGCTGGCCACCGGCCGCAGCGTTGCGCCACGACTGATCAAGCGGATCGATGGCGTCGAAGAGCCCTCGCGCGGGGGCGAAAGCCTCGGCATCAACGAGAACCACCTGCGCCAGATCCGTAAGGCGATGTTCGAGGTCTCGAACAACCGGCGCGGCACCGCCTATCGCTATCGGTCGGTGGCCGAAGACGTGCGGATCGCCGGCAAAACCGGCACCAGCCAGGTGCGCAACATCACCGCCGCCGAACGCGCCCGCGGCGTCACCCGCAACGAGGACCTGCCCTGGGAGCGGCGCGACCACGGTCTGTTTGTCAACTTCGCCCCCGCCGAGGCGCCGCGCATCGCGGTGGCGACGGTGGTCGAACATGGCGGCGGCTCCGGCGCCGCCGCGCCGATCGGCCGTGACGTGACGCTTCAGGCGCTTTACGGCGGCGATCCGCCGCTTGACGCCTATCCCAGCGCCGACCGGGGTCGCATCAAGACCCAGCAAGAGCGGCTGGCGCGCGAGCGCCGGACGCCAGCCGCCCCGGGCCAGGAAGAGGCCTGATGTCGTATCTCGAGTACAACGTCAAACATGTGCCCTCGGGGCCGCGCAAGATATTCTACCTGAACTGGCCGCTGGCGATCCTGCTGGCCTCGGTTGCCGCGATCGGCTTTCTGATGCTCTATTCCGTGGCCGGCGGCTCTTTCTCGCCCTGGGCGGAACCGCAGATGAAGCGCTTCGCACTGGGGTTCGTGCTGATGCTGATCGTGGCGCTGGTGCCGATCTGGTTCTGGCGCAACATGGCGGTGGTGGCCTATTGCATCTCGGTGGTGCTGCTCCTGGCGGTGGAATTCGTCGGTGTCACCGGCATGGGCGCCCAGCGCTGGATCGACGTCGGCTTCATGCGGCTGCAACCCTCGGAACTGATGAAGATCACCCTGGTGATGCTGCTGGCCGCCTATTACGACTGGCTGCCGATCAAGAAGACCTCGCGCCCCTTCTGGGTGATCCTGCCGGTGCTCATGGTGCTGTTTCCGACCTTCCTGGTGCTGCGTCAGCCCGATCTCGGCACCGCCATTCTGCTGATGACCGGCGGCGGGCTGGTGATGTTCATGGCAGGCGTGCACTGGGCCTATTTCGCCGCCGTCCTGGCCGCCGCGGGCGGGCTGGTGACGGCAGTGTTCCAGAGCCGGGGCACCGACTGGCAATTGCTCAAGGACTACCAGTTCCGCCGCATCGACACCTTTCTCGATCCGTCGACGGATCCGCTGGGCGCGGGCTATCACATCACCCAGTCCAAGATCGCACTGGGATCGGGCGGCTGGACCGGGCGCGGCTTCATGCAGGGCACGCAGTCGCGGCTGAACTTCCTGCCCGAGAAGCATACCGATTTCATCTTTACCACCCTGGCCGAGGAATTCGGCTTTGTCGGCGCCTTTTCCCTGCTCGGGCTCTATGCGTTGATCATCGCCTTCTGCGTCACCTCGGCCTTGCAGAACCGTGACCGTTTCGCGGCACTGCTGACGCTGGGCATCGCGACGACCTTCTTCCTGTTCTTTGCCGTCAACATGTCGATGGTCATGGGGCTGGCGCCGGTGGTGGGCGTGCCGCTGCCGCTGGTGAGCTATGGCGGCTCGGCGATGCTGATCCTGATGATCGGCTTCGGGCTGGTGCAATCGGCACATGTTCACAGACCACGCGGGGCCATATGACCAACATCCTTTTCGCCGCCGGACCCGATCGCTGGGACGATTGGGCACCACCTCTGCGCGCCGCGCTCGATCAGGCCGGGCTCGGCTATGCGCTGGCGCAGGACATGGCGCCGGAGGTGGTGGATTACATCGTCTATGCGCCGGATTCAGCGTTGCAGGATTTCACGCCCTTCACCCGCTGCAAGGCGGTGCTGAACACCTGGGCCGGGGTCGAGGCGGTGGTCGGCAACCAGACCCTGACCCAGCCGCTGGCGCGGATGGTCGGCGGCGGGCTGACCGAGGGGATGGTGGAATATGTGCTGGGCCACAGCCTGCGCCATCACCTCGGCATGGACGCCCATATCGTGAACCCCGATCACGACTGGCACTGGGCGCCGCCGCCGCTGGCCTCCGAGCGCCGGGTGACGGTGCTGGGGCTCGGGGCCCTGGGGGCCGAGGTGGCGCAGAAACTGGCCGGCGTGGGCTTTGCCGTCACTGGCTGGAGCCGCCGGCCGAAAGAGATCGGCGGGGTCCGTACCCTGAACGGCGATGACGGTCTGGCCGAGGCGCTGCGCGGGGCCGAGATCCTGGTGCTGCTGCTGCCCGACACGCCGGCGACCGAGAACATCCTCGATGCCGAGGCGCTGGCGCTCCTGGCCAGGGGCGCATTCGTGATCAACCCGGGGCGCGGCCCGCTGATCGATGATCAGGCACTTCTGGCGGCGCTGGACAGCGGGCAGATCGGCCATGCCACGCTCGACGTCTTTCGCGAGGAGCCCTTGCCCAAGAACCATCCGTTCTGGGCGCATCCCGGTGTCACCGTCACGCCGCATGTAGCCTCGGAAACCCGGGCCGCAAGCGGCGCCGGGGTGATCGCAGAGAACATCCTGCGCGGCGAGGCGGGGCAGCCTTTCCTGCATCTGGTGGATCGCACCGCCGGGTATTAACCGGCGGTTGGTTCCAAAGCGCGGGAATCGCGGATTGCGAGCCCGCCGCGCATCGCCAGGCCCGGAGCCCCTAGCTCGACACCTGTTCACGCAGGATCGACGCGGTCAGCGAGATCAGCAGGTAGATGCCGCCGAAGATCAGGAATGCCAGGATGGTGTTCTCGAACTTGCGCGGATAGCTCGGATCCTGCGACGGCACCGGCGCGACCGCAGTCTGAAGATAGCGCACCTGGGCATTGGCCTCGCGCCGGGTCTGGCTGAGCGAGGTCAGCGCTTCCTGCAACATCAGGTCGCGCGTCGCCAGATCGGCCTGCGCCATCTGGATTTCGGAGGACAACTGCGCCAGAGAATTTTCGCCTTCGGAGGCCTGCGTCATGTCGGATTGCAACCGCTCGAGCAGCCCGCGAAGCCGGCGGATATCGCCGCGCGCGCCTTCGACCTTGGCCTGGTTGGGCCGGGCATTGTCCAGCAGCGCCTGCAATTGCAACTCGCGCTCCTGGATCTGCACCTCGACATTGCCGATCTGCTGCCGCAACGAGGCGATCCGTCCCTCGGGGTCGAGCACCTGCGACACCTGCTGCAACTCCACCAGCCGCAACTGCGCTTCGCGGCGCGCGGTTTCAGCCTCTTCCAGCGCTTCGGTGGCGCCCTTGAGCTGATCCTCGCGCTTGCGCTGCGACAGGCTGTCGACCCGATCCTCGGCGTATTCGATCAACGCACCGGTATATTGCGCGCTGACCGAGGGGTTGGCCGCGACGATCTCCATCCGGATCACGCCTTCGGTCGGGTCATAGCCGATCTCGATGTTCTTCTTGTAAAGCTTGTAGGCGTCCTCGTTCGAGGCGGTGTCATCAAGCCGCTGGATCGGGTCGATCCAGTCCTGGCTGAAATGGCTGCGAAAACCGACATCCTGATCGAGCCGCAGCATCGCGTCCTTGGACATCAGATAGCTCTGCACCGCGATGGCGTCCTGGTTGGTGGCAAACTGCGTGCCCGAGAGCAGCCCGCCCATCCCGGAAGAGCCTCCGCCATCATTGGCGATGATCAGGAATTCCGACTTGGTGGCATACATCGGCGTCGCCACATTGTAGAAATACCAGCCACAGATCAGCGTCGGCAGGCCGACAAAGAAGGCCAGCCGCGACAGCAGCAATATGGACTTGCGGCGCCGGCGTTTGGCGATGTCTTTCTGGATATCGCCGATTTCGCGAATGCGGCGGTCCATCGGGTTGCTGGTTTCGGTTGAGGGCAGGTTCTTGCCCGGGGCCGGGACGGTCTGCGGCAATTGCACCTTGGTGTCCTTGCCCGGTGCCGGCTCATTCCCCTGCGCCGGCACCACCAGCTCCAGCATGTTGGAGCGCTGGAACGGGTCGATTCCCCGCTGGCGAAGCTGGCGCACGGCGTCGAAATCGCTGGTCACCGCCAGCCCGTGCTTCTGCGACATGCGCCGCGCCATGCGCAGTTGGCGCCCGGTCAGCCCTTCCTTGCGGATCGCCTCCATGTCGGTCTCGCCGGCGACCTGGGCCGCCGATGAGACCTCGCCCTCGCGCGAGAGCGCCGCCGGATCGGCGCGCTTGCCGCCGGTGATCCGGGCAATGGTGGCGCCGGTCCTGATATTGCGACTGGTCGCGGCATCGGCCGTGTCCTCTGACCGGGGCTCTGCCTCGGTTTCATCACCAGAGGGTTCCTCCTGCCGGAGGGCGCGGATCTGGCCGATCAGGGTGTCGGTCTCGGACGCGCCGGGCCGCGCGGGAGGCGGCGAAGAGATACCTTCCGGCCCCACCATCTCCTGCGCTCCGCCGGGGCGTGCGCGCCGAACCCGAAATTTCTTAGCCTTGGGTTTCGTAGTCATAGAGCTGCTTCGCTTCCTCCAAGGTTTCAAACATATGCAACTGGCCATTCAACAAAACACCGGCCTTGCGGGCGAACTTTTCTAGCACCTTGGGCTGGTGCGAGACAATGATGATGGTCGTGGTGCGCAGCCGTTCCGCGAGGATCGCGGCGGCTTTCTTGTTGAACTCCACGTCCGTCGAATTTGGCATGCCTTCGTCGATCAGATAAATATCGAAATCGAGCGCCAGCATCAGCGAGAATGTGAACCGCGCTTTCATGCCCGACGAATAGGTGCCGAGCGGCTGGTCGAAATATTCGCCCAGCCCGCAAAGCCAGCGGCAATAGGCCTCGACATAATCGGGATCGAGACCATAGAGCCGGGCAATGTAGCGGGCGTTCTCATGCGCCGAATGCTTCGACACCACGCCCCCCATGAACCCCAGCGGAAACGAGATGCGGCAGCCGCGGCGGATTTCGCCTTCGTCGGGCTTTTCCAGCCCCGCCATCATCTTGATCAACGTCGTCTTGCCGGTTCCGTTGGGGGCGAGGATGCCCAGCGACTGGCCCAGGTCCACGCGAAAGCAGGCGCGATCAAGGATCACCTTGCGCTGTGTTCCAGTCCAGAAGGACTTGCTCACGTTATCGAATTCCAGCATCTGATCTGGCCCCGGCGTCTGCTCGCCTCAAATTAATAGAGGTTGGTTAAAGCACTGTTAGACACCGATTTTGGTCATATTATGACCCAGATGGGCCAATTGTATCAACTCCCCGCATGGGGTATCACGCCAAGCACCCGGCCCTGCGGCGAAAATTGTCGCCGGAACGGCGCGGAATCGCCTATTGTTGTTCCATGCCCACAACCGCCACAGCCTCGGTCCTGCACCTGACGCTCACCGGCACCTTTGCCGCGCGCGCCGACGGCGACGCGCTGGCCGGGCTGTCGCGGCGCGGACAGGCGCTTCTGGCCTATCTGTCGCAACAACGTGACATGCGGGCCGAACGCGGGTTTCTGGCCGATCTGCTCTGGAGCGACCGATCCGAGGAACAGGCCCGCGCCTCGCTGCGGCAGGAGCTGTCGGTGCTGCGGCGGACCCTGCCTGACGGTCTGCTCGAGGCCAGCCGGCAGCATGTCTGGCTCGATCCGGCCAGGGTCGAGATTGCGTCGGGCGGCGGCGCGTTTCTCGCCGGATTCGATCTTGCGTCCGAAGGCTTCGAGGACTGGCTTCGCCAGAGGCGCCGCGCCGATCCTGCGCCCGCGACGCCCCCCGACCGGCGGTTCCTGACCCGCCCGGCTGTCCTGCTCTTTGCCTTCGAGGCTCTGTCGCAAGGCCCGCAGGACGCCATGATCGCGCTTGGCCTGGCCGACGATCTGCGCACCACGCTGTCCTACTGGCGCTGGTTTCCGGTGATCGGGCCAGAGGCCATCGGCTGGAAAACCGCGCGCGAGATCGATCTGCGCACGGCGGCGGCCCAGGTCGAGGCCGCCTATGCGGTCAGCGGCACCCTGCTTTGTCTCGGCAACCGGGTGAAAATCTCGGTCGGCCTGACCGAAACCGAGACCGGCCGCACCTGCTGGTCGCGTAATGTGGATGGCCAGCTCGACGATATCTTCACCTTTCAGGAAGAGGCCAGCCGCGCCATCGTCGCCCAGCTCGAGCCAGAGATCGCTCATGCCGAAACCAGCCGCATCGCCCGCGTTCATCCCGTGTCGATCGGGCCATGGCAGGTCATGGCGCAGGCCGACGACATCAACCGCACCGGCGGCGAAGGCTATGGCACGCCCGAGAGCAACGCCGCGCAGGAACAGCTGATGCAGGAGGTGCTGCGCCAGCACCCGGAATTTTCTCCGGCGCTGGCGCGGCTGGCGCGGGTCTGGTTTCGCCGGGCGCTGCTGGGCTGGACCGACGACCGCCCCGCCGCCTATGACACCACGCTCGACTTTGCCGGCCGCGCACTGGCCGCGGATCCGACCAACTGGGAGGCGCATGCCTATTTCGGGCTGGCGCGCATTTTCGGCCACCACGACTATGCCTCGGGCGAATATCACAGCGCCGAGGCCGTGCGGCTCAACCCGTCTGCCTCGCTGGCGCGGCACGGGCTGGCCTGCGCGCTGGAGTGGCTCGACCGGCCCGAGGAGGCGCTGGAACACATTGGCCTGATCTTTCGGCTCAATCCCGAATATCCGGCCCGCGCGGCGGCCCTGGGCCAGCTTGCCAGCTGCCGGTGCTTTACCGGCGACCGCGACGGCGCGGTCGAGGCGGCAAAAAGCCTTTTGGCCATCGCTCCCGATTATGCCCGCGGATTGCAGCGGTGCGTGACGACCTTCGGCGCCTGCGGCGAACCAGAGCTCGCCGCCCAGGCTCTGGCCCATTTGCGCGAGGTCCAGCCAGAATTTTCCGAGGCCTATGTCCGCGAGACCTACCCCTATGCCGGCCCGCGAAACCTCGAGATCCTGATCGATGGCTGGCGCCGGGCCGGGGCCTTCAGCGAATAAAAAACCGGCGCGGAGACCCGCGCCGGTGTTCTGTCCCGAGCCAGCCGCCGGCTCAGAGGTTCTGCTTTTCCACCCGGAAGATCTTGCCCGAGGCAATCGCCACCAGCGCGGCGGCAAAGCTGAACAGCGCGCCCATCTTGGCGGCATCCTGCACCGGCCCGGCATTGAAGGCGACCGAGGCGACAAAGAGCGAGACGGTAAAGCCGATCGCCGCGACAAAGCCGATCACCACCAGATCGATGATCCGCATACCCTGCGGTATCCCCAGCTTGAGCGGCTTGGCCGCGACCCAGCCGAACAACAGGATGCCCACCGGCTTGCCGATCAAGAGCCCGGCCAGCACCAGCCAGGTCGCCGGCCCGATCGACGAGAATTCGACCCCGGCGTTGAACAGGCCAAAGAAGAACAGGACGATCTCGACCGGGTGCTTCAGCGCATGTTCGATCATGTTCAGCAGATCGGTGAGATATTGCTCGGCCTCGGAAAAGATGCCGAAGGCGCGATCGGCATGCGGGATCGTCGGCACGATGGGCAGCAGCCCAAGCGCCGGGTGCAGGCCGGACATCATGAAACCGTACCAGCTGGCACAACCGGCCAGCAGATAGGGCCAGAACGACAGGGTTTTGCGCACCCAGGTCGAGGCCGGCCGGTCCTGATTGCCCTGGTCGAGCCGGCGCGGCAGCCAGTTGGCCAGCAGAAAAACCCCCAGCGCGGCGCCAAGCGACAGCAGCAGCCATTCCGGCGCCAGTTCGCCCGACGGATAAAAGACCGCGAGAATGATCAGCCCGGCGGCATCATCGGCGATGGCCAGAAGCAACAGGAACCGCACCGCCGGGTGACCGGCGCCAAAGACCAGCCGCCCGATCAGATAGGAAAAGGCGATGTCGGTCGCGGTGGGAATCGCCCAGCCATTGGCCACGGCACTGTAGGTCTCCGACCCCATGACGGCCGCAAGACCCAGATAGACGGCAATCGGCCCGAACATGCCCCCGGCGGTGGCAAAGAGCGGCGTGGCAGCCTTCTTGCCGCGCAGGCTGCCGTTCTCGAGGATCACCGCTTCCCAGACTTCCTTGGCGGCGATGGCAAAGAAGAAGGCCATGAGCAGATCGTTGACCAGATAATGCAGCGTCAGGGTGCGACTGCCCTCGCCAAAGACGAATTGCGCGCCATCCGCCCCGGTGTACACCTCGGCGCCGGCGGCCACCATTTCGGCAAAGGCCGGATCACTCGCGGCGATTTCGGCGGCGTGATATTCCCCGATGGGCGCGTGATCCCAGATCACGAAATCGACGAAGTAGTGGTAGGTGTCGGCCCAGTAGTGCGGATCGCCCGCCACCGGGGCGATCAGGTCCAGATTTGCCCAGACCAGCGCAATCAAGGCGCCAAAGATCAACAGCAGCGAATAATTGGTCAGAAAATTCCAGACGCGATACATGTCTTCCCCGGCCCTTCCCCTGTTTGTGGTTTTCGACGTACCTCAAATACCCCCGCGCCGCAACGCAAGCCGGGCGAAATCGGCCGGCAAGCCTTTCAAATGCGTTTTGACAATCCGAGCCATTGCATCGAACAGGCACGCTCCGGCTTCGGGGTCACCATTGGCCTAAACCTCGGTGACACGCTTGAGCGTGGCCATCAGGCTGTGAAACTTTTCGCCCTGAATCGCCACATGGCCGCGCAGCGTCTCGGCCGCCGCCATCGGGTCGCCGGCCTCGAGCGCGTCGAGGATGGCCTTGTGTTCGGCCATGGACTGCGCCATGCGGCCGCGCAGCCGCAATTGTTGCCGACGAAAGGGTTTCAGGCGCCGGTGCAACTCGTTGGCCTCTGTGGTCAGGTAGCTGTTGCCGGATTGCTCATAGATGATCCGGTGGAACCGCTCGTTCTCGGTATAATAGCCATCCGGGTTCTGACAGCCGACGGCGGCCTCGCATTTCACATTGGCATCCTGCAACGCCGCCAGGGCTTCGTCGGAAATGCGCATCGCGGCAAGGCGGCCGCAGACCGCCTCGATCTCGGCCATCGCCTCGAACATTTCGATCAGCTCGACAGGCCCCGGCTGGCGCACAAAGGCGCCCCGACGCGGCACCAGTTCGACCAGCCCGGAACGGGCCAGCCGCTGCAAGGCCTCTCGGAAGGGCGTGCGCGAGACCCCGAATTGCTCGGCCAGACGCACCTCGTCCAGACGGTCGCCATCGGAATAGGTCCCGTCGAAAATCCGCTCTTCGAGCGCTTCCGCAATGGTATCGGCACGCCGTTGCTCCATGTTATCTGTATAGGCGCGCCGGCGCGTCGAACGCAAGAATGCCCGTCTTGTATACAAAAATCTTGACCTGAAATACATCGTATGGTTGGCTGCGGCTGTCCCGGCCCTGCCGGGTCCGACATCCATGGCCGGCTGCCCCGCGTCCGGCCGGCCGCGTGAGGGGAGTTGTGGCATGACCCTGCTGGCGGACCTTCTGTCCACCGTCTTTGAACGACGCTACCGCCGTGACGCGCCGATAGCGGCCGAGGATGGCCGTCCGCTGACAGACCTGGCCATGGCGCTGGTCGGATCGGCCAGCGAGACCTCGGGGCTGGCGCTGGCGAGCGAAATCCTGGCCCGCTTCGGCGCGCTCGACGACAATCGAAAGCTCGAGTTCTTCCGCTTTCTCGCCAGCTCGATGAACATCGATCCCGAAGCGGTCCGCACCCGGCTCGACGCGTACGAACGCGCCCCGTCAAAGTCCAGCTATCGCGCCTTTGCCGAGGCGGCCGAACCGCGCCGGCAGGAGCTGATCCGGCGCCTGAACCGGGTTCAGGGCGCTACCGGCGAACTGGTCAAGATGCGCGCCGATCTCTTGCGGCTCGGGGGGACCGAACCGGAGCTTGCGGCACTGGATCTGGATTTCCGCCACCTCTTCGCCTCTTGGTTCAATCGCGGCTTCCTGGTCCTACGGCCGATCAGCTGGGAAAGCCCGGCGCATATTCTGGAAAAGATCATCGCCCATGAGGCGGTGCATGCCATCGACAGCTGGTCCGAGCTGCGCCGCCGGCTCGAACCGACCGACCGGCGCTGTTTTGCCTTCTTTCACCCGGCGATGCCGGATGAGCCGCTGATTTTTGTCGAAG
This sequence comes from Marinovum sp. E3, assembly GCF_055755275.1. NCBI lineage: Bacteria > Pseudomonadati > Pseudomonadota > Alphaproteobacteria > Rhodobacterales > Roseobacteraceae > Marinovum > Marinovum sp. E3. The sequence continues at coordinate 178,728 of NZ_CM146908.1, read as the reverse complement.
TGGCGCTGACAACCGGCATCCCCGGTTCGGTGCAGGCGCTGCTGGCCGAAGATCGCCTGCCCCTGCCAGCAGCCGAGGCCGACACCGCAGTGTTCTATTCGATCTCCAATTGCCAGGCGGGGCTGGCCAGCATTTCCTTCGGCAATTCCCTGATCAAGCAGGTGGTCGCCGATCTGGCGGCAGAACTGCCGGGGCTCAGGACATTTGTCACCCTGTCGCCGATCCCCGGCCTGACCCGCTGGCTCGACCAGGAAAACGTGAGCTGGAGCGTCGACGACCCGACGCAGGTGAAAACACTGGCTGCGCATTACCTGCTGCACGCCAAATCCCGCGGCGGCCTGCCCTCTGATCCGGTCGCCCGCTTTCACCTTGGCAATGGCGCCATCGTTCAGGCGGTCCATGCCGATGCCGACACCTCTGACAAGGGCCGCGCGCAATCCGGCGGCGCAATGGTGAACTACCTCTACGATCTCGCCCGTGTCGAAGCGAACCACGACGCCTATGTCATCTCCAGAGAGGTCATGGCGGCAAAAGACGTCAGGGCGCTGGCAGATGCCGCAGATCTTACTCCGACCCAAGAAAGCTGACCCATGGCGAACCCCCTTTACGATGGTCTGTTTGGCGCGCATGCCGGCAAATCCACCCCTTTCCTGCGGCTTGCCGACGGGCAGGTCATCACACACGGCGCCTTTCTCGAGAGCGCCGCGCGGATCGCCAATGTAATGGCCGATCTGGGGCTGGCGCCCGGCGACCGGGTGGCCGCCCAGGTCGAGAAATCCCCCGAGGCGCTGGCGCTCTATGCCGCCTGCGCGCAGGCGGGGCTGGTGTTTCTACCGCTCAACACCGCCTATACCGCCGATGAGCTTCAGTATTTCATCGAAAACAGCGGTGCTTCGCTGATCGTTTGTGACGGCAGGAGCGACGCGACCCTCGCCCCGTTGGCCGGACAGTTCGGCGCCCGGATCGAGAGCCTGAACGCCGACGGCAGCGGCAGCCTGATGGACAAGGCCCGCGCCATGCCGGCGAATTTCGCCACGGTGCCGCGCACGGCCGACGACCTCGCCGCCTTTCTCTATACCTCGGGCACGACCGGGCGCTCGAAGGGGGCGATGCTGACCCAGGCCAACCTGCTGTCGAATGCCCGAACCCTGGTCGAGGAATGGCGTTTCACCGCCGATGACGTCCTGCTGCATGCGCTGCCGATCTTTCACACCCATGGTCTTTTCGTGGCCACCAATGTCGCTCTGGCGGCGGGCAGCAGCATGATCTTCCTGCCGAAATTCGATCCCGACCAGGTGATCGCGGGTCTGCCCGAGGCCACGGCGATGATGGGCGTGCCCACCTTTTACACCCGCCTGCTGAACGACGATCGTTTCACCCGCGATCTTTCAGCGCATATGCGGCTTTTCATTTCCGGCTCCGCGCCCCTGCTGGCGGAAACCCACGTCCAGTTCGAGAGCCGCAGTGGCCACCGCATCCTTGAACGCTACGGCATGACCGAAACCAACATGAACACCTCGAACCCCTATGAGGGCGAACGCCGCGCCGGCACCGTGGGCTTTCCGCTGCCGGGCGTCGAGCTCAAGATCACCGATACCGAAACCGGCAAGACCCTGCCCGACGGCGAGATCGGCCAGATCGAGGTGCGCGGCCCGAATGTCTTCAAGGGCTATTGGCAGATGCCGGAGAAAACTGCGGCAGAGCTGCGCGACGACGGGTTTTTCATCACCGGCGATCTCGGCCGGATCGACACTGACGGCTATGTCCACATCGTCGGCCGCAACAAGGATCTGATCATTTCCGGCGGGTACAATATCTACCCCAAGGAAATCGAACTGGTGCTCGACGACCAGCCCGGCGTGCTGGAAAGCGCGGTGATCGGCGTGCCGCATCCCGATTTCGGCGAAACCGTGCTGGGGGTGATTGTGCCCGAGAAAGGCGCCGCCCCCGACACCGAGGCGATGATGCAGGCGGTGCAGCAGGCACTGGCGCGGTTCAAACATCCGCGGGCCCTGGTCATGCTGGATGACCTGCCGCGCAACACCATGGGCAAGGTGCAGAAAAACCTGCTGCGCGACAGCTACAAGGACATGTTCGCCGGCTGAGCCTTGCCCTGCCCCGGTGCCGTCAGGCCTGGGCCACCACCACTTCGGTGCCCCAACTGCGGCAGGCGGCGGCAAGATCGCGCGGCAGCGCCTTGTCGGTAAAGAAGCTGTCGACATCCGCCAGCGACGCGATCCGGGCCGGGGCGGTGCGGGCGAACTTGGTGTGATCGGCCACCAGAAAGGTCTTGCGCGATTGGCGCAGGATGGTGCGGCTCACGCTCACCTCCTGGATGTCGAAATCCATCATGTCGCCATCGGCATCCAGCGCCGAACAGCCGACGACGGCCAGATCGAACTTGAACTGGCTGATGGTGTCGGTGGCAAGATTGCCGACCAGCCCGCCATCGGTGCGGCGCAGGTGGCCGCCAGTGACGATGATCTCGCAATCGGGGTTGGCCGCGAGGATATTGGCAACATTCATGTTGTTGGTCACCACCATCAGCTTGGTGTGATGCAGCAGCTCCTGCGCCACCGCCTCGGTCGAGGTGCCGATGTTGAGAAACAGCGAGATGTCGTTGGGAATGCGCGCGGCACAGGCGCGGGCGATGGCGAGTTTCGCCGCAGGGTTGAGTGAGCGACGTTCCTCGTAAACGATATTTGTGGTACTTGAGGGCAGCACTGCCCCGCCATGCACCCGTTCGAGTCGCCCGGCATCGGCCAGGTCGGACAGGTCGCGCCGTATGGTCTGTAAGGTGACGCCGAAATGTTCGGCCAGATCTTCGACGGTGACCTTGCCTTCACGACGGGCGATTTCAAGGATTTCCGGATGCCGAAAAGTTTGCGACATTCTTTTCGTTTCCTTTCGATATGCCTCAATCGAATGCCGACCGGAGGACATCTACGTAACATACCGTCAAAACCGCAAGACTGACAACAACAAAGCCCAGGATTCGACCGGATACCGGGGCCGTTTTCGCTTTGACATGGGGAATATCCCCATGTTTGACAGAGCTTTGCGCGAAATCGAACACTAACGAAAACAAAACCGTTGAAAACCGCGCATCTCTGTGTCAGAACTGACGCAACAAGCGTGAAGGGAGAACCGCGTTGTCGCATCACGACATAGATGGCCCGACAGACCTGTTCGTCATCGGCGGCGGCATCAATGGCTGCGGCATTGCCCGCGACGCCGCCGGCCGCGGGCTGAGCGTCACCCTGGCCGAGATGAACGATCTCGCCTCGGCCACCTCGTCGTCATCGACCAAGCTGTTTCACGGCGGCCTGCGCTATCTGGAATACTTCGAGTTTCGGCTGGTACGCGAGGCGCTGATCGAACGCGAGACCCTGCTTCGCGCGATGCCGCACATCAGCTGGCCCATGCGTTTTATCCTTCCATATCATAAGGATATGCGGTTCGAATCGGAAACGCCGACGTCCCGGCTGCTCGGGCTGTTCATGCCTTGGATGAAAGGTCGCCGGCCGGCTTGGCTCATCCGTCTCGGGCTTTTCATGTATGATCATCTGGGCGGACGCAAGATTTTGCCGGGCACCAGAACCCTGTCGCTGAACGACAGCAAGGAAGGCGCGCCGCTTCAGGATCGGTTCGACAAGGCCTATGAATATTCCGATTGCTGGGTCGAGGATTCGCGGCTTGTCGTGCTCAACGCCCGCGATGCCGAAGCCCGGGGCGCCCGGATCCTGACCCGGACCAAGGTGCTTTCTGCGGTGCGCGAGGGTGACCTCTGGCGCGTGGAAACGCAAAACACCGAAAACGGCGAGATTCAGACCCACCTCGCCCGCATGCTGATCAATGCGGGCGGCCCCTGGGTCGGCGACATCATCCAGACCAAGGTGCGGATCAATTCGCGCGAGGGCGTGCGCCTGGTGCGCGGCAGTCATATCGTGACCAAGCGGCTCTATGACCACGACAAATGCTATTTCTTCCAGGGCACCGACGGGCGGATCATCTTTTCGATCCCCTATGAGACCGATTTCACCCTGATCGGCACCACCGATGCCGATCACCCCGATCCGTCGCAAAAACCGGTCTGCACCGAGGAAGAACAGCGCTACTTGATCGACTTTGCCAACCAGTATTTCGCCAAGGCCCTCAGCCGGGACGATATCGTCTGGACCTATTCCGGCGTGCGGCCGCTTTATGACGATGGCGCCTCGAGCGCCACGGCGGCGACGCGGGATTACACGCTGAAGGTCGATGCCGAAGGCGGCGCGCCGGTGCTCAACGTCTTTGGCGGCAAGATCACCACCTATCGCCGGCTGGCGGAAAGCGCGCTGGAGCAGATCGACAGCCACCTGAACGTCGGCAAAGGCCCCTGGACGGCGGGCGTGCCGCTGCCCGGCGGCGATTTCCCGGTCGATGGCGTCGAACGCATGATCGCCGACCTGCAATCGCAATACGGCTTTCTCACCGATTTCTGGGCGCGCCGGCTGGTGCGGGCCTATGGCACCGACGCGACCGTCATGCTGGGCGCGGCGCAGACGGCCCAGGATCTCGGCCGCGACTTCGGTGCCACGCTGACCGAAACCGAGGTGGTCTGGCTGATGACCCGTGAATACGCACGCACCGCGGAAGACGTGGTGTGGCGGCGCAACAAACTTGGCCTGCGCATGAGCGAAGCCGAGATTGAAAACCTACAAGACTGGATGGCGGAAAACCGTCGATCCAGCACGGCTGCCGCTTAACATTCAAAGAGCCGGACGGCGGACCCCGCCCAACCGGCCGCAAGCGGCACGACAGATTACCGGACTGAGCGCATACCGCCAGTCCGCCGCCACCACGGCGAACCAGGGAGGAGACAAGCGCTATGACGCTGGAATTGAAAGGCGTGTCTAAATCGGTTGAGGGTCAGGTCCATATCCACCCCACCGATCTCACGCTGAAAAACGGCACGATGAACGTGCTGCTCGGGCCGACATCATCGGGCAAGACCTCGTTGATGCGGCTCATGGCCGGACTTGACGTGCCCAACACCGGTCAGATTCTCTGGGAGGGCAAGGACGTCACCGGCATGCGGGTGCAGGACCGCAAGGTCGCGATGGTCTATCAGCAGTTCATCAACTACCCGTCGATGACCGTCTACGACAATATCGCTTCGCCGATGAAGCTGATGGGCGCCGATGCCAAGGAGATCGACCGCCGGGTGCGCGAAAGCGCCGAGCTGATGCAGCTTACCCCGATGCTCGACCGCAAGCCGCTGGAGCTGTCCGGCGGCCAGCAGCAACGCTGCGCCCTGGCCCGCGCGCTGGTCAAGAACGCCGGCCTGGTGCTGCTCGATGAGCCGCTGGCCAACCTCGATTACAAGCTGCGCGAAGAGCTGCGGGTCGAGATTCCGAAGATCTTCGAAGCCTCGGGCTCGATCTTTGTCTATGCCACGACCGAGCCGGAAGAGGCGTTGCTGCTCGGCGGCAACACCGCGACGCTGTGGGAAGGTAGGGTGACACAGTTCGGCCTGACCCCCGAGGTCTATCGTCAACCGGTCGATGCCACCACTGCGCGGGTGTTCTCGGACCCGCCGATGAACTTCCTCGATGTCACCAAATCCGGCAACGAGCTGCAATTCGGCGAAGGCCAGAGCGCGCAGGCCAGTGGCCAACTGACGCAATTGCCCGATGGCCGCTATACCGCCGGCTTCCGCCCCAACCACTTGGAAATCAGGAAACATTCCGACAATGCGATGCAATTCGCGGCGCGGTTGTCAGTGACCGAGTTGACCGGTTCGGAAACCTTTGTGCACCTCGATCACTTCGACGAGCGCTGGGTCGGGCTGATCCACGGCGTGCACGATCTGCAACGCGGCGAAAGGCTCGATGTCTGGCTCGATCCGCGTCACGTCTACATCTTTGGCGAAGACGGCAAGCTGATCGCGCCTGCCGCCTATGCCTTGGCAGCCTGAGGAGATCGACCCATGGCCAAGATCACGCTCGACAACCTCGCGCATTCCTATCTACCGAAACCGCAATCCGAAGACGATTACGCGTTGAAGGAGCTCAACCACGATTGGCAGGACGGCGCCGCCTATGCGCTGCTCGGCTCGTCCGGCTGCGGCAAGTCCACCCTGCTCAACATCATTTCCGGCCTGCTGCGCCCCAGCCAGGGCCGCATCCTGTTCAACGACCGCGACGTCACCGACGCGCCGACGGCAGAGCGGAATATCGCGCAGGTGTTCCAGTTTCCGGTGGTCTACGACACCATGACGGTGCGCGACAACCTGGCCTTTCCGCTGCGCAACCGCGGACGAGACGAGGCCTATGTGGCCGAACGCGTGCAGGAAATCGGTGCGATGATCGGCATGGAGCACATGCTCGACCGCCGCGCCCGAGGCCTGACCGCCGATGCCAAGCAGAAGATCTCGCTCGGCCGCGGCATGGTGCGCAAGGACGTCAACGCGCTGCTCTTTGACGAGCCGCTGACGGTGATCGACCCGCATATGAAATGGGAGCTGCGGACCCAGCTGAAAAAGCTGCACCACGATTTCGGCCACACGATGATCTATGTGACCCACGACCAGACCGAGGCGCTGACCTTCGCCGACAAGGTGGTGGTGATGTATGACGGCCGCGTGGTGCAGATCGGCACCCCGGAAGAGCTGTTCCAGACGCCGGAGCATACTTTCGTGGGCTATTTCATCGGCTCGCCGGGGATGAACGTGATCCCGGCCGAGGTCAACGGCGCCACCGCCCATATCGAGGGCACCGAACTGCGGCTCAAGCGTGGTTACGGCGATCTCAGCGGCAAGGTCGAGCTGGGCGTGCGCCCGGAATTCGCCCGCCTCAGCCGCACCGAGGGCCTGCCGGTCACGGTGCGCCGGGTCGAGGATGTCGGCCGCCACAAGCTGGTGCGGGCCGAGGTCTTTGGCCATGACATCAACATCATCGCCGACGAGGATGACGACGTCAGCGCCGACATGACCCACGTGGTCTTTGATACCGATTTCGTGAACGTCTACGCCAATGACTGGCGGGTGCCGGGGGAGGCCGCATAATGGAAAAGACAGTCAACCAAAAGGCCTGGTTTCTCGTCCTGCCAGTGCTGATCCTCGTGGCGTTCTCGGCGGTGATCCCGTTGATGACCGTCGTCAATTATTCGGTGCAGGACACGTTCGGCAACAACCAGTTCTTCTGGGCCGGGCTCGAATGGTTCGCCGAGATGCTTGAATCCGAACGGATGTGGAACGCGCTGGGCCGGCAGCTGATGTTCTCGGCCATCATCCTGGCGATCGAGATCCCGCTGGGCATCTACGTGGCGCTGCATATGCCGAAAAGCGGCTTCTGGTCGTCCTTCTGCCTGGTGCTGATGTCGCTGCCGCTGCTCATCCCGTGGAACGTGGTCGGCACCATCTGGCAGATCTTCGGCCGCGTCGATATCGGCCTGCTGGGCTATACGCTGGATGCGCTCGGCATCTCCTACAACTACACGCAGGACACGCTAGACGCCTGGATCACCATCATCGTGATGGATGTCTGGCACTGGACCTCGCTGGTGGCCCTGCTGGCCTTTGCCGGGCTGAAATCGATCCCCGACGCCTATTATCAGGCGGCCAAGATCGATCAGGCCAGCCGCTGGAAAGTTTTCCGCTTCATCGAGCTGCCCAAGATGATGGGCGTGCTGATGATCGCCATCCTGCTCCGGTTCATGGACAGCTTCATGATCTATACCGAGCCTTTCGTCGTCACTGGCGGCGGCCCCGGCAATGCCACCACGCTCTTGTCGATCGACCTGGTGAAAATGGCGCTGGGACAGTTCGACCTCGGTCCGGCGGCGGCCTTCTCGATCATGTATTTCCTCGTAATCCTTCTGGTCAGCTGGGTGTTCTACACCGTGATGACCAACCTCGACAAACAGGAGGGCTAAGGATGGGTTTTCCCGACAGAGTCACCGTCATCCTCGGGCCTGACCCGAGGGCCTCCCAGCCAAAAGTTCCCCGGGTCAAGCCCGAGAACGCCGCAAGCAACAAGGGACCGCTGCAATGACCGATACCACCTCTGCCCCCGGCGCGGCCTCGATCCCCGGCAACGTCACCGACAGCACCGCCACCAAGACCCGCCGCAAGTTCCGGCCCAACGGCTCGCTGATCGTCATGACGCTCTATCTGCTGTTCATGCTGCTGCCGATCTATTGGCTGCTGAACATGAGCCTGAAGACCAACTCGGAGATCCTGAACACCTTCACCCTCTGGCCGCGCAACCTGACGCTGGCCAACTACCAGACCATCCTGACCGATCCGGCCTGGTATCTGGGCTACGTCAACTCGATCATCTACGTGACGATCAACACGGTGATCAGCCTCGTTGTGGCCCTGCCTGCGGCCTATGCGTTCAGCCGCTATCACTTCATGGGCGACAAGCACTTGTTCTTCTGGCTGCTGACCAACCGTATGGCGCCGCCGGCGGTCTTCGCCCTGCCCTTCTTCCAGCTCTACAGCTCGGTCGGGCTCTTCGACACCCATATCGCCGTGGCGCTGGCGCATACGCTGTTCAATGTGCCGCTGGCGGTCTGGATCCTCGAAGGCTTCATGCGCGGCGTGCCCAAGGAGATCGACGAAACCGCCTATATCGACGGCTACAGCTTTCCGAAGTTCTTCGTGAAGATCTTCATGCCGCTGATCGCCTCGGGCATCGGTGTGGCGGCCTTCTTCTGCTTCATGTTCTCCTGGGTCGAGCTGCTGCTTTCGCGGACGCTGACCACCGTCGACGCCAAGCCGATCGCCGCCATCATGACCCGGACGCAGGGCGCCGCCGGGATCGACTGGGGCGTGCTGGCTGCCGCCGGGGTGCTGACCATCGTGCCCGGCGCCCTGGTGATCTACTTCGTGCGCAACTACATTGCCAAGGGCTTTGCCCTGGGGAGGGTGTGATGCAAGGTTTCCTTAACCCTTCGCATGTCACCCCCGGGTCCAGCGGGTGGATGACACCCGCGCGGGCGGCCAAAGGCCCCCAGATCATACCCGGGAACGACGGCGCAATTCTCAAATCTATCGCAGGGGAGGACAACTAATGGACTGGATGGCATGGACCTGGCCGACGGCGATCTTCTTTATGGTCATCGCCTCGCTGCTCATCACCTTCACGATCCTCGCGATCAAGTTTCCCGAGACGCCGCGCACCGGCATCCTCAGGATCGAAACCACACGGGGCGACCGCCTCTTCATCACCCTTCTCGGCTCGGCCTTCATCAATCTGGCCTGGCTTGGATTGGTCGGCGCAAACCAACCTTATGCGCTGATCGTCTGCCTGATCTATGCCGCAGCGGTGTTCCGCTGGGTGTAACAGGCAACCGGCGACGCCCCGAGGGGACCTGAGAAACCCCACAGGGCGCCGTCTTCGAAGCAACCAAGTTCCTACAATTGGGAGGAAAATTATGAACTTGAAGTTGAAATCAACCACATCCCTGGCAATGGCCCTGTCATTGCTCGGGAGCGCCGCCTTCGCCGGCATGGAAGAGGCAACAGCCTTCCTTGACAGCGAAATCGGTGACCTGTCGTCGCTGAGCCGCGCCGATCAGGAAGCCGAGATGCAGTGGTTCATCGATGCCGCCGCACCGATGGCCGGCATGGAGATCAAGGTGGTGTCGGAAACCATCACCACCCATGAATACGAAAGCCAGGTGCTGGCCCCGGCCTTTACCGCGATCACCGGCATCAAGGTCACCCATGACCTGATCGGCGAAGGCGACGTCGTCGAGAAGCTGCAAACCCAGATGCAATCGGGCGAGAACATCTACGACGGCTACATCAACGATAGCGACCTGATCGGCACCCACTGGCGTTATCAGCAGGCGCGCAATCTGACCGACTGGATGGCCGGCGAAGGCGCGGATGTGACCAACCCCGGTCTCGATCTCGACGATTTCATCGGCACGCAGTTCACCACCGCGCCCGATGGCAAGCTCTATCAGCTGCCCGACCAGCAGTTCGCCAACCTATACTGGTTCCGCTACGACTGGTTCAACGACGAGAAGAACAAGGCCGATTTCCAGGAACAGTTCGGCTACGAGCTTGGCGTTCCGGTCAACTGGTCGGCCTATGAGGACATCGCCGAATTCTTTACCGGCCGTGACCTGAGCCACATGGGTGTCGATGGCGAAGTCTTTGGCAACATGGACTACGGCAAGAAAGACCCGAGCCTCGGCTGGCGCTACACCGATGCCTGGATGTCGATGGCCGGCATGGGCGACGTCGGTGAGCCCAACGGCCTGCCGGTCGACGAATGGGGCATCCGGGTGAACGAGAACTCGCAGCCCACCGGTTCCTGCGTCGCACGCGGCGGCGCCACCAACGCGCCTGCCGCCGTCTACGCGGTGACCAAGGCGATCGAATGGCTCGAGAAGTACTCGCCCCCGGCCGCCGCCGGCATGACTTTCTCCGAAGCCGGCCCGATCCCGGCGCAGGGCAATGTCGCGCAGCAGATGTTCTGGTACACCGCCTTCACCGCCGCCACGGTCGAGCCCGACCTGCCGGTGATGAACGAGGACGGCACGCCGAAATGGCGTATGGCCCCCTCGCCGCATGGTGTCTACTGGAAAGACGGCCAGAAGGTCGGCTATCAGGACGTGGGCTCCTGGACGCTGATGAAGTCGACCCCGGTCGACCGTGCCAAGGCGGCCTGGCTCTATGCCCAGTTCGTCACCTCGAAAACCGTGGACGTCAAGAAGGCGCATGTCGGCCTGACCTTCATCCGCGAGTCGACGATCCAGCACGACAGCTTCTCTGAACGTGCCGACAAGCTGGGCGGTCTGGTGGAATTCTACCGGTCGCCGGCACGTGTCGCGTGGTCGCCCACCGGCACCAACGTGCCGGATTACCCGAAGCTGGCACAGCTCTGGTGGCAGAACATCGGTGACGCCATGTCCGGTGCGAAAACCCCGCAGGAAGCGCTCGACAGCCTCTGCGCCGACCAGGAGCGCGTGCTCGAGCGTCTGGAACGTGCCGGCATCCAGGGCGACATCGGCCCGGTCATGAACGAGGAAATGGAACCGTCACACTGGCTGAGCCAGGATGGCGCGCCCTATGCCAAGCTTCAGAACGAGGACGAAGAGCCCGAGACGATCGCTTATGACGAGCTGATCAAGTCCTGGCAGTAACCTGACTCTCCGGCCGGGGCCCTTCGGGGCCTCGGCCAATTGCCTGCGGCCGGACCGGCCCGAATGGACATGGCCCCGCCGACCTGTCCGGCGGCGCCTCGCGTGTATTCCGGCGATACCCGCATGTATTCACCATCCGCACCGAAGCGGCATATGGCGGTGAAACAGAACTATCCAAAATCGTGACCGGCAAAGGCGAGCGGGTGTTTTACGGGCACGCGTTCACTCGTCTCTGACGAAGGTCGAAGGTCGAAGGTCGAAGGTCGAAGGTCGAAGGTCGAAGGTCGAAGGTCGAAGGTCGAAGGTCGAAGGTCGAAGGCTACGCACAACCGACAGGGTAGCAATCAGTTTGCCGCCCCTTCAAAAAACTCCCCCAAGTCAGAAGTTTCAGATACTTATTGACAACTGTCCGGCGACTTTGCACGCCGAGCGTGCATCAATCGGGACAGTTTCGGGACAGTTACCGCAAACATAAACGGATTCTCACCTTTGAATCCGTGCAATCCATTGATTATTAAGGATAAATGGTGCCCCCACACGGACTCGAACCGCGGACCTACTGATTACAAATCAGTTGCTCTACCAGCTGAGCTATAGGGGCACGTCGCAATCGTCTAAATCGTCGCCGCCGGCGGGGCAAGAGGAAATCTGGCGCGCCGGCGGGGCGGCGCCGCTGCGGGCTTTCCCCCGCGGCAGGCTTTTGTATAGTGCGCGCGAGCGCAGCACAAAGGCCCCCCATGAAAGTCATTCTCCATGCCGGCGCACATGCCACCGACGGCGGCAAGCTTCTGCGATGCCTGCTGCGCAATGCCGATGACCTGCGGGCCCGCGCAGTGGCCGTGCCGGGGCCAAGCCGCTACCGGCAATTGCTCAGCGGCAGCCTCAATGCGCTCGACAAGGCCGATCCCGCGCCCGACGCGCGCGACATCCTGCTCGAGAACATCCTCAGCGAAGACCCCGACAGCTTCGGCCGCATCATCCTGAGCCACGACCACCTGTTCTGCGTGCCCAAGATCGCGCTTGGCAGCGGCCGGATGTATCCACGCGCCGACGAGCGGATGCGCAATGCCGCGCGGCTCTTCGAGACCGACCAGATCGAGCTTTTCATCGGCATCCGCAATCCGGCCACCTGGCTGCCGGCGGTCTATGCCGAGACGCCGCACCAGAGCTTCGACAGCTTTCTCAATGGCACCGAACCCGCCTACCTGCGCTGGTCCGAGGTGATCGAGCGCATCCAGATCGCCCTGCCCGACCTGCCGATCACCGTCTGGTGCAACGAGGACAGCCCGCTGATCTGGGGCGAGATCCTGCGCGCCATGGCCGGGCTGCCCTCGGGCGCCAAGATCGCCGGCGCCTTCGACCTCTTGTCCAGGATCATGTCGGAGGAGGGGATGCGCCGGTTTCGCGCCTTCCTGCACGAACATCCCGGCATCTCCGAGCCGCACAAGCGCAAGGTCATGATCGCCTTTCTCGACAAATATGCGCTTGACGAGGCGGTCGAAGAAGAGCTCGATATTCCCGGCTGGACGGACGAATACGTCGACGCGCTGACCGACCTTTACGAACGCGATATCGAGATCATGGCCAACATGAGGAACGTGACCCTGATCGCAGCATGACGCCTTGAAAGCGGTTTGAGGCCACTTTTGAACCTGTCAGACATGTTTACCTACCGGAGCCGACCGTTTAAGCATGCTGCAATGCAACAAATGGAAAGCCTGCCATGCCTGACTTTCAGAAGATCCTCATCGCCAACCGTGGCGAGATCGCCATTCGCATCATGCGCGCCGCCAACGAGATGGGCAAACGGACCGTCGCGGTCTACGCCGAGGAAGACAAACTCGGCCTGCACCGGTTCAAGGCGGACGAAGCGTATCGCATTGGCGAGGGTCTGGGGCCGGTTGCGGCGTATCTGAGCATCGAGGAGATCATCCGCGTTGCCAAGATGTCGGGCGCCGATGCGATCCACCCGGGCTATGGCCTGTTGTCGGAGAACCCCGATTTCGTGGATGCCTGCGACGCCGCCGGCATCACCTTTATCGGCCCCAAGGCCGAGACCATGCGCGCCCTTGGCGACAAGGCCAGCGCGCGGCGCGTGGCGATCGAGGCCGAGGTGCCGGTGATCCCGGCGACCGAGGTGCTGGGCGATGACATGGCCAAGATCAAGAAACAGGCCGCCGAAGTGGGCTATCCGCTGATGCTCAAGGCCTCCTGGGGCGGCGGCGGTCGTGGCATGCGGCCGATCTCTTCCGAGGACGAGCTCGAGGAGAAGGTGCTCGAAGGCCGGCGCGAGGCCGAGGCCGCCTTTGGCAACGGCGAGGGCTATCTGGAAAAGATGATCACCCGCGCCCGCCACGTCGAGGTGCAGATCCTCGGCGACAAGCAGGGCAACATCTACCACCTCTACGAACGCGACTGCTCGGTCCAGAGGCGCAACCAGAAGGTCGTGGAACGCGCGCCCGCGCCCTATCTGAGCGAAGCACAGCGCGAGGAAATCTGTGAGCTCGGCCGCAAGATCTGCGCCCATGTGAACTATGAATGCGCCGGCACCGTCGAATTCCTGATGGATATGGAGACCGGCAAGTTCTATTTCATCGAGGTCAACCCGCGGGTGCAGGTGGAGCACACCGTCACCGAGGAAGTGACCGGCATCGACATCGTGCAGGCGCAGATCCTGATTGCCGAGGGCAAGTCGCTGGCCGAGGCCACCGGCAAGGCCAGCCAGTACGACATCCGCCTCAACGGTCACGCGCTGCAAACCCGGGTCACCACCGAGGATCCGCAGAACAACTTCATCCCCGATTATGGCCGGATCACCGCCTATCGCTCGGCCACCGGCATGGGCATCCGGCTCGATGGCGGCACAGCCTATGCCGGCGGCGTCATCACCCGCTACTATGACAGCCTTCTGACCAAGGTCACCGCCTGGGCGCAGACACCGGAAAAGGCGATTTCGCGCATGGACCGTGCGCTGCGCGAATTCCGCGTGCGCGGCGTCAGCACCAACATCGCCTTTGTCGAGAACCTGCTCAAGCACCCGACCTTTCTCAACAACCAGTACCACACCAAGTTCATCGACGAGACGCCCGAGCTTTTCGATTTCAAGAAGCGCCGCGACCGGGGCACCAAGGTTCTGACCTATATCGCCGACATCACGGTGAACGGTCATCCCGAGGTGCAGGGCCGTCCCAAGCCGCACCCCGAGCTGAAACCGGCCAAGCCGCCGCAGGTACCCTTTGGCGAAAAACCGGCCTACGGCACCCGCAACCTGCTCGAGGAAAAGGGCCCGCAGGCGGTAGCCGACTGGATGGCCGCGCAGAAGCAGGTTCTGATCACTGACACCGCGATGCGCGACGGGCACCAGTCGCTTCTGGCGACCCGGATGCGCTCGATCGACATGATCAAGGTGGCGCCTGCCTATGCCGCCAAGCTGCCGCAGCTGTTTTCGGTGGAATGCTGGGGCGGCGCGACCTTCGACGTCGCCTACCGCTTCCTTCAGGAATGCCCCTGGCAGCGGCTGCGCGACATCCGCGCGGCGATGCCCAACGTGATGACGCAGATGCTGCTGCGCGCCTCGAACGGGGTGGGCTATACCAACTACCCCGACAACGTGGTGCAGTTCTTTGTCAAACAGGCGGCGGAATCCGGCGTCGACGTCTTCCGCGTCTTCGACAGCCTGAACTGGGTCGAGAACATGCGCGTGGCGATGGACGCGGTACAGGAGGCGGGCAAGGTCTGCGAGGGCACGATCTGCTACACCGGCGATTTCCGCGATCCGGACCGGTCGAAGTACGACCTGAAGTATTATGTCGAGATGGGCCAGCAACTCCGCGACGGTGGCGCGCATGTGCTGGGCCTCAAGGACATGGCCGGGCTGCTGAAACCTTCGGCCGCCGGCGCGCTGATCAAGACGCTGAAGGAAGAGGTCGGCCTGCCGATCCATTTCCACACCCACGACACCTCTGGCGCCGGCATCGGCACGATCATGGCTGCGGCCGAAGCCGGGGTCGATGCCGTCGATGGCGCGATGGATGCGCTCTCGGGCAACACCTCGCAGCCGACGTTGGGGTCGATCGTCGAGGCGCTGCGCTTTACCGAGCGTGACACCGGGCTCGACATTGCCGCGATCCGCGAGATTTCGAACTACTGGGAAGCGGTGCGCGGCCAGTACGCCGCCTTTGAATCGAGCATGCAGGCTCCGGCTTCGGAGGTCTATCTGCACGAGATGCCCGGCGGCCAGTTCACCAACCTCAAGACCCAGGCCCGTTCGCTCGGGCTTGAGGAGCGCTGGCACGAGGTGGCGCAGGCCTATGCCGACGTCAACATGATGTTCGGCGATATCGTCAAGGTCACGCCGTCATCGAAAGTGGTGGGCGACATGGCGCTGATGATGGTGTCGCAGGGTCTGAGCCGGGCGCAGGTGGAAGACCCCGACACCGACGTGGCCTTCCCGGATTCGGTAATCGACATGATGAAGGGCAACCTCGGCCAGCCGCCGGGCGGCTTCCCCGCGAGCATCCTGAAGAAGGTGCTCAAGGGCGAGAAACCCAACCTCGAGCGCCCCGGCAAGCATCTCAAGCCGGTCGATATCGAGGCGACCCGCAAGCAGGTGTCGGAAGAACTCAATGGCTATGAGGTGGATGACGAGGATCTGAATGGCTACCTGATGTATCCCAAGGTCTTCCTCGACTACATGGGCCGTCATCGCAGCTATGGCCCGGTGCGCGCGCTGCCAACGCATACCTTCTTCTACGGCATGCAGCCCGGCGAAGAGATCACGGCGGAAATCGACCCCGGCAAGACGCTGGAAATCCGGCTTCAGGCGGTTGGCGAGACCGGCGAGGACGGCGAGGTGAAGGTGTTCTTCGAACTCAACGGCCAGCCGCGCGTGATCCGCGTGCCCGACCGCAAGGCCGCCGCCTCTTCCGCCGCACGGCCCAAGGCCGAGCTGGGCAACGACAAGCACATCGGCGCGCCGATGCCGGGCGTCGTGGCGACGGTGGCCGTCAAACCGGGCGACAAGGTCAAGGAAGGCGATCTGCTGCTGACCATCGAGGCGATGAAGATGGAAACCGGCATCCACGCCGAGCGGGCCGCCATTGTCACGGCGGTCCACGTTCAGCCCGGCGGCCAGATCGACGCCAAGGACCTGCTGGTCGAGCTGGACTGACGGCCCCCTATATCCCGAAAACGACGCCCCCGCAGCACTCTGCGGGGGCGTTTTTCATGGTTTCGGCGTCAGCTCATCCGCCCTGCCAGACGTCCTTGTGGATGGTGACATCGGCATTCGGGCAGGCGGCGAGGATTTTCTGGCGGAGATCGGCGCCGATGTCATGCGCCTCGCGCAGCGATTGATCGCCGTCCAACTCGATATGCAGCACGACAAAGATCTGAGAGCCGGCCATCCGCGTCTTGAGGTCGTGAAAATCGCGCACGCCGGGGTGATCGCGTGCCAGCGCCGCGATGATCCCCTCGATGGCATCGGGCGCCTTGCGGTCCATCAGCGAATCGACGGCCTGCTTCGCGATCCGCGCGGCGCCGATGATCATCAGCGCCGCCGCCAGAAGCGCGACAAGCGTGTCGACGATGACCACGCCGAGATAGCGCGCCGCGAGCAATGAGAGGATGGCGCCGAGATTGGGAATCAGGTCGCCGAGATAATGCAAGCTGTCGGCCGCGACGATGCGATTGCCGGTACGCCGCGCCACCCAGCGCTGAAACAACACCAGCGCCAGGGTCAGAGCGACCGACCCGCCCATGATGGCCAGCCCCAGCCCCTCGGCCCGCAGCACCGGCGGCGCGCCTGCCGAAAACCGGGCAAAGGCCGAAAGCCCGATGGCCACGCCGGCCACCGAGATCGCGACCGACTGGGCCAGCGCCGCGAGGTCTTCGGCCGAGCTGTGGCCAAAGGCATGATCGGCATCGGGCGGCCGCGCCGCATAGAGAATCGCCATGAAGGCAGTGGCGGACACCAGCAGATCCAGCGCGCTGTCCGCAGCCGAGGCGGCGATCGCCAATGATCCGGTGGCGGCAAAGGCCCATAGCTTGGCCAGCACGAGAACCCCGGCCACACCAACCGAGGCCAGCCCCGCAGCCTTGTTGAGGCGCCGTCGCGCGGTCTGCTCCACCATGATGCCCCTCTTTTGCCTTGCCAATTCCCGGCGCCGCTGCCGCCGTCGCATTTTCGCCCGCAGCTACCCGATCGACCCCGGATAAGAAAGCCGCATCCGGCACGGCGCGCGGCGCCATATATTCGCCCCGGTCCCGGTTTCGGCGCTTTTTTTGCTCCACGCCGGCATTTTCCGCTTGCAGGCCGCGCCAACAGTTTATAAATCCGCCACACCCATGGATATGCGGGCGTAGCTCAGGGGTAGAGCATAACCTTGCCAAGGTTAGGGTCGGGCGTTCGAATCGCCTCGCCCGCTCCATAGGGAACCCCAGGCCAGAGATGGCCAAACGGATGCGGGCGTAGCTCAGGGGTAGAGCATAACCTTGCCAAGGTTAGGGTCGGGCGTTCGAATCGCCTCGCCCGCTCCAAACTCACTCGATCAGATCAAAAGGAATTGCCCTACGGGGCCAGGTAACCGCTGTTTTCCGCTCCAGTCGCGGCCGCGCCGCCTCAGAACGCCTTGAAGGTCAGTGTCGTGCGCGAGCGTTCGATGCCGGCAATGTCGAGCAGGTGATCGTTGATGTATTTGCCGACATCCTCGCTCTCGGGGATGTAGAGCTTGAGCATCAGGTCGAAATCGCCGCTGGTGGAATAGAGTTCCGAGTGGATTTCCCGCAGCACGATCTCCTCGGCCACCTTGTAGGTGGTCCCCGGCTTGCAACGCAACTGGACAAAGACGCAGGTGGTCATCGGCATTCCTCACTGGTTCGCGCCGTGCTCGGCAGGCCAGAGGCTGGCACAGTGGCCCGGCGCGCACAAGCGGCGAAAACCGGTGACGGCCCTCTTGGAGCCCTGCCCGCCCCGGCCTATAAGGCGCTGACTTTGAAGGACGAGCCAGATGCGCACAGCCACGATCACCCGCCAGACCGCCGAAACCAGCATTTCCGTCACCCTCGATCTCGACGGCACCGGGGCCTATGACAACCAGACCGGCGTGGGGTTCTTCGACCACATGCTCGACCAATTGTCGCGGCATTCGCTGATCGACATGACGATCCGCGCCGAAGGGGACCTGCATATCGACGATCACCACACCGTCGAGGACACCGGCATCGCCATCGGTCAGGCGCTGGTTCAGGCACTGGGCAACAAGACCGGCATTCGCCGCTATGGCGCCTGCCTTCTGCCGATGGACGATGCGCTGGTGCGTGCGGCGCTGGACCTGTCGGCACGGCCCTTCCTGATCTGGAATGTCGACCTGCCCAGCCCCAAGATCGGCACTTTCGACACCGAACTGGTGCGTGAATTCTTTCAAGCGCTGTCGACCCATGGCGGCATCACGCTGCACATCGATGCGCTGCACGGGCTCAACAGCCACCACATCACCGAAGCCGCCTTCAAATCCGTCGCCCGCGCCCTGCGCGAGGCGGTCGAACTCGACCCGCGCAAGGCCGATGCGATCCCCTCGACCAAAGGCGCGCTTTAGCCGGGGCAACCGGTCGCGGTCCGCCGCGAGGCCGCCGGGGCGGGCGATCCCGTGCGGCACGGGCCGGGTGATACCGGTTGTCACAGCCGCATGGCGCATGCCAGTCTGGCGGCGGGACCGTCATCGAAAAGGCGAGACACCATGACCGATCAACCGGGCGGCTGCCTTTGTGGCGCGCTGCGCTATCACGTTACCGCGCCCCCGCTCTGGGTCACGGCCTGTTTCTGCCATTTCTGCCAGCGCGCCACCGGGACATCCGGCATGGTGGAGCCGATCTTTGATTTGCCCGTCTTTGCGATCACCCGGGGCAGCCCCAAGGTCTATACCCATGTCTCCGAGGGCAGTGGCCAGGATGTTCAGGTGCATTTCTGCGACACCTGCGGCACCAAGACCCACCTGACCTTTTCGCGCTGGCCGGACAGGCTGGGCGTCTATGCCGGGACCTTCGATGATCCCGGCTGGTTCGAGTTCACCCCCGAGAACAGCAAATACATCTTTCTCGACAGCGCCACCTTTGCCGCCTTTGTGCCGGCCGGCTTCAAGGCCTTCCGCCAGCATGCCGCCACCGTTGACGGCACGCCGCTCGAACCCGAGATCTTCGACCACATCCTCCACCTGCGCTAAGCGCCGCGATCAGGCGCGCAGCGCTCCCTTCTGCTGCCGTCGGATGATCCATTCCGCGACGATCAGGTTCGGCACCCAGCAGGACCAGGCGACAATCGGATATCCCTGTTCGAAGCCCAGCACTCCCACCAGGATCGGCAACTCCAGCCGTAGCGTGACGGCGGCCAGAGTCAGCGCCGCCGACCGGATCATCCAGACCCGGTGCGCGGCGATCCGACGCAACATCGCCAGCCGCACCGCCTGGGCGGTGATCGCGATCCAGAGCAGGCCCAGCAGGCCGAAGCCCAGTCCGGCAACGCGCCCGGCCGACGTATGCGCCGCCAGCGACAGCGCGGCCACCCCCGACACCAGCACGCCCAGCGCATAGGCCCGGCCGGTCCAGCGATGCAACGCGGGCCACCAGGCCCGCAGACGAGGGCTGACCTGAAAGGGCACCAGTGCCAGCACCAGCGGCGCGATCCCGATATGCGCATAGAGCGCCAGCGCCCGGCCCTCCAGGTGATGTGCCATGAAGTTCATCGTGGCCTCCACCCCCAGCGGGATGAACCGCCAGGACACCAGCGCCACCGCGAGCGGCAGAAACCAGAACAGAAAAATGCGGGCTCTTGTCGTCCAGGTGGTGGGCATTGCAGGGCCTCCTCATGCAGATCGTCGTGTAGCTTGACGGTGTAAACTTTACACTGTCAATTATGCGAGTCGCTTGACGCTGTCAACCCAGCCGCTTATCCGGCCTGCATGAGCGACACCAAAGACAAGGCCAGCCACCATCACGGCAACCTGCGCCAGGCGCTGATCGAAGCCGGCATAGAATTGTTGACGGAGGGCGGGCTCGACGCGCTGACCCTGCGCAAATGCGCGGCGCGGGCTGGCGTGTCCCATGCCGCGCCGGCGCATCACTTCGACGGGATCGACGGGTTGCGGGTGGCCATCGCGCAGGAGGGCTTTGTCCGGTTCCGTCATCGCATGCTCGATTTCGCCGATGCCGGGCCGCAGACGCCGCGCGGACGGCTGCACGGCATCTGCAAGGGCTATCTCGCCTTTGCCCGCGAAGAGCCGGCGCTTTATGACCTGATCTTCAGCTTCCGCGCCCATTCCAAAAAGATCACCGACATGCGGGAGAGCTCCACACCCTCCTATCAGGTCCTGCGCGACGCCTGCGCGCCATTCGTGCCGCCGGGCACCGACCCCCTGATCATCGAGACCCAGGTCTGGTCGCTGGTTCACGGGTTTGCGCTGCTGATCCTGACCGGGCGCTTCGGCCCCGGCCCCGCGCCCGAGGACGCGGTGCTGGCCCTGCTCGACCGGATCGGCACGCCGCCAGAACCGGACAGGTGACCGCCCCTTGACCCCGCGGGCGATTTGCGCGACCCCTCACGCCGTTCCATCCGAAGGACCTGGCCCATGCTCACGGCAATCATCGACTACGAATCCGGCAACCTTCACTCTGCCGAGAAGGCCTTTCAGCGCATGGCGGGCGAGGTCGGCGGTGGCGAGGTGGTAGTGACCGGCGATGCCGATGTCGTCGCCCGGGCCGACCGCATCGTCCTGCCCGGCGATGGCGCCTTTCCCGCCTGCATGCGCGAACTGAAAGGCCATTCCGGGCTGTATGACGCCATGGTCGAGGCGGTCGAGGTGCAGGGCCGCCCGTTTCTGGGCATCTGTGTCGGCATGCAGCTGATGGCCACGATGGGCCGCGAATACGAGGACACGCCGGGCCTTGGCTGGATCGGCGGCGAGGTGGTCAGGATCGCCCCCACCGATCCCGCGCTCAAGGTGCCGCATATGGGCTGGAACGACCTGGTGGTCGACAGCCCGCATCCGGTGCTCGACGGGATCGAGACCGGCGCTCATGCCTATTTCGTCCATTCCTACCACGTCCGCGTCACCGAGCCGGGCGAACGGATCGCGCATGTGGATTACGGCAGCGATGTCACCGCCGTCATCGGGCGCGACACCATGGTCGGCATGCAGTTCCACCCCGAGAAAAGCCAGGGCAACGGGCTGCGCATGATTGCCAACTTCCTGCGCTGGGCCCCCTGACGCCTATTGCGCGCGCCGCCATTTCTGCGCCTTGCAAACCAGCGCGGCACAGCCTTTCACGGTCATCCGCGTCCCCGAAAGCGTGACCTCGGCCGGATAATCCCGACCAAAGATCGGCACGAAGACCCGCCCCTCGCCATAGAGGCCGCCGCCCATGGGTTTCATCCCCCAGAGCAGGCGTTTGCCGACGTTCTTGGTGACGATCTGCTTGCCGTTCGGATCGAAGGCCTTGATCAGCGTGCCGCAATAGGCGTCGCCGCAGGGTTTGATCTGGACGATGCCGGTCTGGCCCTTGCCGTCCGGTGGCGAGGCCCAGAGCCCGACCAGAGGATCGGCGCCAACGGCAGCCGCCAGGGTGCATATGACAGCGCCAAGACAAACGACGCGTTTCAGACCTCGGCCCATGGCCGGTCTCCTGTCAGAAGCGTGGGGCGCGCCGATCGCGCCCCTGCTTCATGATGCCGGTCACTTGAGTCGAGTCCAGACCTGAGAGCTGCACAGCAGGCCGCCGGCGATGCAGCCGGACATTTTGAGCGTCTTTCCGCTCACCTGCATCTTGCCGTTGTATATCTTGCCGTTCGACGGCCGCCAAACCTTGCCGGTGTATTTGCCGTTGCCCTGCGGCGTCATCCCCATCACCAGCTGTTTGCCCTTGTTCGGCGAATTGTATTCGGAACTGCCCTTGAAGGTGCGACTGATCGTGCCGCAAAGCCTCTGGCCGCAAGGGGCAATTGTCACATGGGCATAGGCCCCGTCATCCGGCTGGGTCTGCCAGACGCCCTCGGCCGGATCGGCCAGGGCCGCCCCCGCCGCCAGCGTCAGCGCGGCAACGGTCAGTGCAAGTCTTTTCATCTCGGTCTCCTCCCTGAGTGCGCCTTGAGCCTGCGACCCTTGCGCCCTCCCGCGCAACTGTGACGTCGGGTCCATTGCATTCCGCGACGTGACGTGCCACACGCCGCCGAACTGCGACCGAAGGTATTTGCGACAATGATCCTCTACCCTGCCATCGACCTCAAGGACGGCAAGGCCGTGCGTCTGCTGCGCGGCGACATGGACAAGGCCACCGTCTTCAACGACGACCCCGCCGATCAGGCGCGGTCCTTTGTCGAGGCGGGCTGTGAATGGCTGCATCTGGTCGATCTCAACGGTGCCTTTGTCGGCGGCCCGGTCAATGCCGGCGCGGTCGAGGCGATCCTCGCCGCAACCGCCGTGCCGACCCAGCTGGGCGGTGGCATCCGCGACATGAAAACGATCGAGAGCTGGCTCAACAAGGGGTTGGCGCGGGTCATCCTCGGCACCGCCGCGGTCGAAGACCCCAAGCTGGTGCGCGAAGCGGCCGGCGCCTTTCCCGGTCAGGTCGCCGTCGGCATCGATGCCCGCAACGGCATGGTCGCCACCAAGGGCTGGGCCGAAGAGACCGATGTCGAGGTCACCGAGCTGGCGCAGAGCTTCGAGGATGCCGGCGTCGCCGCAATCATCTATACCGACATCAATCGCGACGGCGCGATGCAGGGCCCGAACGTCGAGGCCACCGCGGCGCTGGCCAACGCCGTCTCGATTCCGGTGATCGCCTCCGGCGGCGTCTCCTCGCTCGACGACCTCAAGGCGTTGCGCAACTGCGGCGCGCCGCTCAACGGCGCGATCTCGGGCCGGGCACTCTATGACGGGGCCTTCGACCTGCGCGAGGCGCTCTCGGTGATGGCGGGCTGAGGCCCGCCCCTTCCCGCGACCACGCTTTCCCTGACGCGTCCGGTCCCGGCGGGTGGCGACGGGCTGGCGGTCAACAGCACGCTCGTCGCTGGCGCCGCGCCCGCGCGCCCGACCCGCTGCGGCAACAGCCAGCTTGCCCCGCCCGGCGCCACGCCGTAAGAGACCCCCATGCTCAAGACCCGCATCATCCCCTGCCTGGACGTCGCCGATGGCCGCGTCGTCAAGGGCGTGAACTTCGTCGATCTCCGCGATGCCGGCGACCCGGTGGAATCGGCCCGCGCCTATGACCTCGCCGGTGCCGACGAGCTCTGCTTTCTCGACATCCACGCGACGCATGAAAATCGCGGCGTGATGATGGATGTGGTGCAGCGCACCGCCGAACAATGCTTCATTCCGCTCACCGTCGGCGGCGGCGTCCGCACCACGGCGGACGTGCGCAAGCTGCTGCTCGCCGGGGCCGACAAGGTGAGCTTCAATTCCGCCGCCGTGGCCAACCCCGATGTGATCGCCGAAGCCG
This sequence comes from Marinovum sp. E3, assembly GCF_055755275.1. NCBI lineage: Bacteria > Pseudomonadati > Pseudomonadota > Alphaproteobacteria > Rhodobacterales > Roseobacteraceae > Marinovum > Marinovum sp. E3. The sequence goes on along the minus strand of NZ_CM146908.1, from coordinate 155,097 downwards.
CCGACCAGTTCGGCAGCCAGTGCATCGTCTGCGCCATCGACGCCAAGACCGTCGCCCCCGGCAAATGGGAGATTTTCACCCATGGCGGCCGCAAGCCCACCGGCATCGACGCGGTGGAATTCGCGCAACTGGTCACCGAGAAGGGCGCCGGAGAGATCCTGCTGACCTCGATGGACCGGGACGGCACCCGCGCCGGCTTCAACCTTCCGCTGACTCGGGCGATCTCGGATGCGGTTTCCGTGCCGGTGATCGCCTCGGGCGGCGTCGGCACGCTCGACCATCTGGTCGAGGGCGTGACCGAGGGCGGCGCCTCGGCGGTGCTGGCCGCCTCGATCTTTCATTTTGGCGATCACACCATCGCCGAGGCCAAGGCCCATATGGCCGCCGCCGGCATCGCGATGAGGCTGACATGAGCGTGTTGCACGATCTCGAAGCGGTGATCGCGGCGCGCAAGGGCGCTGATCCCGACAGCTCCTGGACCGCCAAGCTGCTGGCCAAGGGGCCGGAGAAATGCGCCGAGAAATTCGGGGAAGAGGCGATCGAGGCGATCATTGCCGCAGCCAAGGGCGACGCCGAGAACCTCACCTACGAGGCCGCCGACGTGCTCTATCACCTGCTGGTCATGCTGGCCGCGCGGGACATCCCGCTTGACGCCGTGCTCACCGAACTGGCCCGCCGCCAGGGCACCTCGGGCATCGCCGAGAAAGCCACCCGCAGCTAGGCACGCCTTGCCCTTCGGGCGCGCCGACGCCTAGGCTGCGCCAGCCCCAACCGGAGAGCGAGATGACCCATTCCTACTGGCCGCAGATCACGCAGGCGTTGGACCTCGATGCCACGCCGTTTCGCGAGGTCGGGCGCGGCGCCCTGCCCTCGATCCATGCGGTCAGCGATTTCGCCTCGGCCACCATCGCCGCCGCCGGAACCGCGCTGGCCGCGCTTGATGGAAAGAGTGCCGAGGCAGTGAGCATCGACCGGCGCCTTGCCTCGCTCTGGTTCGATTTCACCCTGCGCCCGCAAGGCTGGGAGATGCCCTCGGTCTGGGATCCGATTGCCGGAAATTACGCCGCCGGCGACGGCTTCATCCGCCTGCATACCAATGCCCCGCATCACCGCGACGCCGCGCTCTCGGTGCTGGGTTGTGCCGCCGTGCCGGCCGAGGTGCAGGCGGCGGTCGCCACCTGGCAGGCCGAGGCGCTGGAAAGCGCGATCGTTGCCGCCGGAGGCTGCGCCGCCGCCATGCGCAGCGCCGAGGCGTGGCAGCGCCATCCGCAGGGCCGCGCCGTCGGGGCCGAACCTCTGGTGCGCTGGCAGGACGCCGAGGATTGCGCGCCGGGCAAGGCCTCGCTCGCCGGCTGCCGGGTGCTCGATCTGACGCGGGTGCTGGCCGGGCCGGTCGCGACGCGGTTTCTGGCCGGCTTCGGCGCCCAGGTCTTGCGCATCGACCCGCCGCATTGGTCGGAACCCGCCGCCGAGGCCGAAGTCAATCTCGGCAAGCGCTGCGCCGGGCTCGACCTGCACCGGGCCGAGGATCGCAAGACCTTTGAGCGGCTTCTCGCTTCGGCCGATATCCTGCTGCACGGCTATCGCCCCGGCGCGCTCGAGGGGCTGGGCTATGGGCCGGAGGCACGGCGCGCGCTCAATCCCGGGCTGATCGATGTCAGTCTCTCGGCCTATGGGCGCAGCGGGCCCTGGGGCGACAGGCGCGGCTTTGATTCGCTGGTGCAGATGTCCTGCGGCATTGCCGCCGAAGGCATGCGGCAGGCCGGTCTCGACCGGCCGCTGCCCTTGCCGGTGCAGGCGCTCGATCACGGCACCGGCTATCTGATGGCTGCCACCGCGCTGCGCGGCCTCGCCCGGCGCGCCGGCGGCCAGACCACCCGCGCCGAGCTGTCGCTGGCGCGCACCGCCGAGTGCCTGATGTCCGCCACGGGAAGCCTGACGCCGCAGACGCCGATCACCGCCACTGACGCGGACTACACCGACAGCATCGAAGAGACCGGCTGGGGCCCGGCGCAGCGCATGTCGCCGCCGCTCACGGTGAACGGCCAGCCCCCGATATGGCATCTGCCTTCAGGCCCCGTGCGCCGCCATCCGGCGACTTGGACCGCCTGACCCCACGCCAAACGCCGTCCCGGGCTTGACCCGCGACCTCTCCCCAAACCTCAAACCGCGCTTTCGCGCCGCGCATTCCGCCATTGCCGCCAGAGGAACGCCAGGACGAACCAGCCGGTCAGCATCAGGATCACTGTCGGTGCCGGCGCGCTGTCGAGCCAGAAGCTGGCGTAGACCCCGCCAAGCATCGCGCTCAGGTTCACCGCCACCGCCACCATCAGCATGTGCCGGAACTCCCGCGTCAGCAGGAAAGCGATCGCCCCCGGCGCGATCAACAGCCCGATGGCGAGGATCAGCCCCACCGCGCTCAGCACTGCGACGATGGTCAGCGACAGGATCGCCAACATGCCGTAATGCAGCCAGCCCACCGGCAGCCCGATGGCCTGCGCCTGCGCCGGATCGAAGGCATGCAGCAGCAGGTCCTTCCATTTCAACACCAGCACCGCGGTGACAAAGGCGCCGACAATCCCCGCAGTCCAGAGATCCGCCGCGCCGACACCCAGCATGTTGCCGAACAGGATGTGATCGAGGTGCACATTGGTCTGCACCTTGACATAGAGCACCATACCAAGGCCGAACATGCCCGAAAACACCACCCCCATCACGGTGTCCTGCTTGATCCGGGAATTGGCATTCAGATACCCGGTGGCCAGCGCACAGGTCATCCCCGCCGCAAAGGCCCCGATGATCAGCGGAATGTTCAGGATATAAGCCAGCACCACGCCCGGCAGCACCGCATGGCTCACCGCGTCGCCCATAAGCGACCAGCCCTTGAGCACCAGAAAGCAGCTCAGGATCGCGGTCGGCGCGGCCAGCAGCAGCGCCGCCAGAAAGGCGTTCTGCATGAAAGGAAAGAGGAAGGGCGCAAGCAGCGTGTCCATCATGCCTCCCTCAGCGCTTCGGCCGCCCGGGCCCGTGCCGCGCGCAGCCCGTGTTTGGGCGCAAAGAAGAAGGCCAGCAGGAAGACCGTTGTCTGCAAGGTGATGATGATGCCGCCGGTGGCGCCATCGAGGAAATAGGAGACATAGGCGCCGACAAAGGAGGTCACCGCGCCGATGGTGACGCTGATCACCAGCAACACGGGAAAGCGGTCGGCCAGCAGATAGGCGGTCGCCCCGGGCGTCACCACCATGGCAATCACCAGAAACGCCCCGACGGTCTGCAAGGCCGCCACGCAGGAGGCCGAGAGCAGCACAAAGAAGACAAAGCGCAGCTGCTCGGGCTTCAACCCGATCGAGCGGGCGTGGTTTTCGTCGAAGAAGGCGACCATCAAGTCCTTCCACTTCACCAGCAGCACCGCCAGCGAGACAAAGCCGATCACCGCAAGCTGCAAGGTGTCCTCCGGCGTGATCGCCAGCACATTGCCAAGGATGATGGTCTGCACATCGACCGAGACCGGCGAGACCGAAACCATGAACAGCCCCAGCCCGAAGAAGCTGGTGAAGATGATGCCGATGATCGCGTCTTCCTTGAGGCCGGTGCGCTGATTGAGAAACAGCATCGCCCCGGCCGCCAGCCCGCCCGACAGGAAGGCGCCCAGCGCGAAGGGCAGCCCCAGCATATAGGCGCCGGCGACCCCCGGCACGATGGAATGGCTCAGCGCATCGCCGATCAGCGACCATCCCTTGAGCATCAGATAGGCCGAGAGAAAGGCACAGACCGCGCCGACAAGGGCGCTGACCCACATGGCGTTGGTCATGTAGCCATAGGAAAAGGGTTCGAGCAGCAGGCTCATTCTTCCTCCTCGCTGCGCGGCCCGACGGTGCGGGCCTGATCGTCGTACATGACAAAGGGCCGCTCGTCGTCGGACAGGATTGTCACCGCCCGCTCGTCCTCGTCGTCATGCAGATCGGCGCCGCCCAGCACGAAGTGCCGCAGCACGCCGCCAAAGGCCGCTTCGAGATTCCTCTGAGTAAAGACCTCTTTGGTCGGGCCGTAGTTCAGCACAGTGCCCTTGACCAGCACCACCTGATCGCAGAACTCGGGCACCGAACCGAGATTGTGGGTCGAGACCAGCATCACCTTGCCCTCCTCGCGCAGCTCATGCAGCAGGGCGATGATCGCCTCTTCGGTCTGTACGTCGACGCCGGTGAATGGCTCGTCGAGCAGGATCACCTGGCCCTCCTGTGCCAGCGCCCGGGCGAGGAAGACCCGCTTGCGCTGGCCACCGGACAACTCGCCGATCTGGCGCTTGCGATAGGATTGCATGCCGACGCGCTCCAGCGCCGCCTGCACCGCCGCCTTGTCTCCGGCCGAGGGGATGCGCAACAGGCCCATGCGGCCGAAGCGGCCCATCATCACCACGTCCTCGACCAGGACAGGAAAGCTCCAGTCGACCTCTTCGGCCTGCGGCACATAGGCCACAAGCCCCTGTTTCAAAGAGGCTTTCACCCCCTGCCCCAGAATGCCGATCTCGCCTTTCGCGGCGGGCAGAAACCCCATGATCGCCTTGAACAGGGTGGATTTTCCGGCGCCGTTCACCCCCACCAGAGCAGCGATAGAGCCTTTGGGCACGGCGAAACTGGCCGATTTCAACGCGGTGACACCGTTGCGATAGGTCACCGCCAGATCGCGCACCCAAAGCCCGGCCGTGTCGAATTCCTTGATGCCGATTCTAGCCACCGGTCAAGCCCTCGACCACGGTCTCGGTGGTGACCCGCAGCAGATCGAGATAGGTCGGCACCGGCCCCTCCGCCTCGGACAGCGAATCCACATAGAGCTCGCCGCCATAGCGCACGCCGGTTTCACGGGCGACCTGTTTTGCGGGGTCGGTGTTCACCGTGCTTTCGCAGAACACCACCGGAATTTCGCGGTCGCGGATGGTGTCGATCATCCGCCGCACCTGCTGCGGCGTGCCGGTCTGATCGGCGTTCATCGGCCAGAGATAGACCTCTTGCAGCCCGAAATCCCGCGCCAGATAGGAAAACGCCCCCTCGCAGGTCGCCAGCCAGCGCTGGCCCTCGGGCACCTCGTCGATGAGATCGCGCAGCGGACCGATGGCGGCGGAGATCTCCGCCTTGTAGCGCTCGGCATTGGCGGCATAGGTCTCGGCATTTTCCGGGTCGTGCGCGGACAGGGCGTCGCGGATGTTGTCGACATAGATCAGCGCGTTGTCCAGCGACATCCAGGCATGGGGATTGGGCTTGCCTTCATAGGCGCCTTCGGAAATCGGGATCTCGGCCACACCGGTGCTGACCACCGCCGAGGGTTTCTCGCCGAGGTTGGCGAGGAATTGTTCGAACCAGAGCTCGAGGTTCATTCCGTTCCACAACACCAGATCGGCATCCACCGCATTGACCAGATCGCGCGGCGTCGGCTCGTAGCCATGGATTTCCGCCCCCGGCTTGGTGACCGAGACCACCTCGGCCGCCTCGCCGGCCACGTTCTGTGCCATGTCGGCAATCACGGTAAAGGTGGTGACAACCTTGAACTCCTGGGCCGCCACCGGCCCTGCGGCGGCCAGCGCCATCGCGGCCATTATCCCTCGCAGCATGCAGTCCTCCTGAATTGACGTGTCTTTGCGCCAATATGCGCGCCCTTGACCGGATGTCAATGAAATTGAGAACCATTCTCATTTTAGATCACCCCTTCTTTCGCGCCCCACCCCGGCGAACCCGGCGCATTGCGCCCCGGACCCTGATCCGGGGCCGCTCCCGCCTCGTGCTTTGCCATGGGTTCCCGGATCCCGGCTTGCACGGCGCGGCGGCGGCCCTATGCTCCGCAGGAAACCACGAGACGACACAATGACCGATACGCTCGACCCCGAGGACTGGGACGATTTCCGCAAGACCGCGCATGTGCTGCTCGATGCCTGCATCGACCGGCTGGCCGAGGCCCGCGCCCATCCCTGGCAGCCACTGCCAGAGGCGACCCGCCAGAGCTATGCGCTTGACGGCACCGCCCGGGGCGAGGCCGCCACCGCGCAACGGTTGATCGACGACGTACTGCCCTTCGGCACCGGCAACACCCATCCGCGATTCTGGGGCTGGGTGCATGGCACCGGGCTGGCCTCAGGGCTGCTGTCGGAAATGGCAGCGGCGACGGTGAACGCCAATTGCGGCGGCCGCGATCACGGCATGATCCACGTCGAACGCGCGGTGATCGACTGGTCGCGCCGCATCATGGGCTTCCCCGAGACCGCCTCGGGTGTGCTGGTCACCGGCACCTCCCAGGCCACCGTCCTGGCGCTGGCCACCGCCCGCCAGCGCGCGCTGGGGCCCGCGGTGCGCAGCACGGGCGTGCGGGGCCGTCTCACCGCCTATGCCGGCGCGGGCGTGCACAATGCCACCCGCAAGGCGATCGAACTGCTGGGCATCGGCGCCGACAACCTGCGCCGCATCCCCGAAGACGATCGCGGCATGGATTGCGATGCCCTGCGCGCCGCCGTCGCCGAGGACCGCGCCCAGGGTGCCACGCCCTTTGTCATCGTCGGCACCGCCGGATCGGTCGATTTCGGCCGTTTCGACGATCTGAACGCGCTGGCCGACATCGCCCGTGACGAAGCGCTCTGGCTGCATATCGATGGCGCCTTCGGGGCCTGGGCCCGGCTTGCCGACGCCCCCTGGCGGGCGCTCACCGACGGCATCGAACGCGCCGACAGCCTGGCCTGCGACTTCCACAAGTGGATGTATGTGCCTTATGACTGCGGCCTCTGCCTGATCCGCAACGGTGACGAGCATTTCGCCACCTTCGCCGCCCGCCCCGCCTATCTTGCCAGCCACGGCGAGGGGCTGTCGGGCGGAGACCCCTGGTTCTGCGATTTCGGCACCGACCTGTCGCGCGGCGCCCGGGCGCTCAAGGTCTGGTGCGCGGTCGAGAGCTATGGCGCCGCCGGGCTCGGCGCCGCCATCACCGGCAATTGCCGGGCCGCCGCCCGCATGGGCGCGGCCGTCACTGCCCGGCCGGCCATGGCGCTCATGGCCCCGGTGATTTCCAACCTCTGCGTCTTTACCGCCGACGCCAGCCTGCCGCCCAAGGCGCAGACCGCGCTCAACAAGGCCATTGCCGCCAGCCTGCAACTCGACGGCACCGCCGTCTTTTCCACCACCGAGGCCCGGGGCATCACCTGCCTGCGGGCCGCCATTGCCAATCACCGCACCACACCCGAGGACATCGACGCCGCCATCGCTGCCGTCGCTGCCCGGGCCGACGCTCTCACCCAGGCTGCCTGAGCCCCATTCCCAGTTATCGAGGCCCCATGTTTTCCGATCCCCTCCTGACCGACATCCGCGCCCGCTTTGCCCATGTCGAAAGCTGCCCCTTCCAGGGCCCCCGCGTGTTCTTTGAAAACGCCGGCGGCGCGCTGACGCTGAACTCGGTGGTCGAGACTTCGACGAAATTCGCAGCCATTCCCGACAATCAGGGCCGCGACAACCCCGCCGCCCATGCGCTTGTGGCGGCGATCGACACCGCCAAATCCGACATGGCCACCTTCTTCGGCGCCGGGTCGGGGCAGTTTTTTGTCGGCGAGTCGGGCACCGAGCTGACCTTTCGCCTGCTGCGGGCGATGATCCTCGGCGCGCGGCCCGGTCCGGTTATCGGCGCCACCGTCGAACACCCGGCCTCGCGCTCGGCGGCGCGCAAATGGGCGCATGTGGCGGGCCGTGACTATATCGCCGTGGCGCATGACGATGCCACCGGCCTGGTCACCGCCGAAGCCTATGCCGCGCAGATCACCGCCGACACCGCCGTCGCCACGATCCTGCACACCTCGCCGGTGACCGGCATGGCGATGGACCTGCCGGCGATCACCCGCGCCATCCGCGCCAAATCGCCCGATTGCCTGATCTTCGTCGACGGCATCCAGCACGCCAGCCACGGACGCATCGACATCGAAAGCTATGACATCGACGGTTATGTGATCTCGCCTTACAAGGTCTTCTCGCGGCATGGCTACGGCATCGCCTGGGTGTCCGACCGGTTCTCCAGGCTCCGCCTCGAAGGGCTGCAAGGCGGGCCCGAAGAGAACTGGGAATTCGGTACCCGCGACACCGGCGCCTATGCCACCTTCTCCGACGTGGTGGGCTATTTCGACTGGCTCGGCGCTCAGGTCTCCGACGCATCCGATCGCCGCGCCCGCATCCTCGCCGCCGGCCAGGCTATCCACGACCACGAACAGGCGCTGACCCGGGCAATGCTGCACGGCACCGGCAACCTGCCCGGCCTGGCGGAACTGCCCGGCGTCGAGATTGTCGGCGGCGTGGACAACCCCGCGCGCGAAGGCCTGGTCAGCTTCTGGCGCGAAGGCGTGCCCTCGGAAGAGATTGTCGCCGCGCTGAACGCCCAGGGCATCCGCACCCACACCCGCAAGGCCGACCATTACTCCGGCAACATCCTCGACCCGCTGGGCCAGCCCTCCTGTATCCGAGTCTCGATGTGCCACTACAACAGCCTCGCCGAGGTCGCCGCCTTCCTCGCCGCCATGAAAGACATGTAACCCACATCCCCGGCAGGCCGGGCGTCGCCCCGGTCCTGCCGCAGCGCATCCCAAGGAGCCTCCCATGCCCCACGGCGGCCAAATCCTCGTCGACGCCCTCAAGGCCCAGGGCACCACCCGCGTCTTCTGCGTTCCCGGCGAAAGCTATCTCGCCGCGCTCGACGGCCTCTACCTGTCGGGCATCGACACCGTGGTCGCCCGCCAGGAAGGCGGCGCGGCGATGATGGCCGAGGCCCATGGCAAGCTCACCGGCACCCCCGGCATCTGCTTTGTCACCCGCGGACCCGGCGCCACCAATGCCAGCGCCGGCGTGCATGTGGCGATGCAGGACAGCACGCCGATGGTGCTCTTCATCGGCCAGGTCGCCAGCGACCAGCGCGACCGCGAGGCCTTTCAGGAGGTCGACTATCGCGCCATGTTCGCGCCGCTGGCGAAATGGGTGGCCGAGATCGACCGCACCGAGCGCATCCCGGAATATATCTCGCGCGCCTTCCACGTGGCGCAATCGGGCCGCCCCGGCCCGGTGGTGCTCGCCCTGCCGGAAGACATGCTCTCGGCCGCCTGCGAGGCCGCCGTGGTGCCCGCCGCCAACCCGCCCTCGGGCCGCGCCGCCGACAGCGACATCACCGCCATTCTCGCGGCGCTGAACGCGGCGGAACGGCCGCTGATCCTCGCCGGCGGCCCGCTCTGGTCCGAAGAGGCCCGGCTTGCGCTGCAAGACTTTGCCGAAACGGCGCAGATCCCCGTCGCCACCTCGCTGCGCTGCCAGGATTATTTCGACAACAGCCACCCAAATTACGCCGGCGACATGGGCATCGCCGCCAATCCGGCGCTGGCCGAGCGTCTGCGCGCGGCCGATGTGCTGCTCTGCCTCGGCGCCCGTCTGGGCGAGATGACAACCGCCGGCTACACGCTGGTCACCCCGCCGGTGCCGGAACAAAAGCTCCTTCACGTCCACCCCGACCCGAGCGAGCCCGGCCATGTCTACCATCCGGCGCTGGCCGTCGCCGCCCAGGCCGGCCAGGTTGCCCGGCAACTGGCTGCCGCGGCAGAGGCCCCGGTGCGGGGCCGTGGCGCGCTGGTCGCCGAGGCCCATGCCGCCTATCAGGACTGGCAGGCGCCCGAGGACACCCCCGGCGACCTGCATATGGAACAGGTCCTGGTGCATCTGCGCGACACCCTGCCCGACACCGCGATCCTGACCAATGGCGCCGGCAATTACTGCGGCTGGCTGCACCGCTACTACCGCTGGCACCGCTTCCGCACCCAGCTGGCGCCGACCTCGGGCTCGATGGGCTACGGATTGCCCGCCGCGGTGGCCGCCGCGCTGCATCACCCCGACCGCCCGGTGATCTGTTTCGCCGGCGACGGCTGTTTCCAGATGACGGCGCAGGAATTCGGCACCGCCTGCGACCATGGCGCCCGGGTGATCGTCCTGCTGGTCAACAACGGCATGTATGGCACTATCCGCATGCACCAGCAGGCCAAATACCCCGGCCGGGTCTCCGGCACCCGGCTGAAAAACCCCGATTTCGCCGCCTGGGCCCGGAGCTACGGCGCCCTGGGCCTGACCGTGACCGAGGATGCCGGTTTCCCCGCGGCCATGGCGCAGGCCCTGGCCGCCGACACCCCGGCGCTGATCGAGCTCAGGACCGACCCGCGCGCGCTCTCGACCAGGCTCATCCTGCGCGACCTCTGATCGCGATCCCGCGCCGGGCCAGGGCCCCCGGCATAAGCCACACGCCCTCCCCCGCAGCTTCTTCTTTTCACAAATACCGCCGGGGGAGTCCTGCAAGGACGGGGGCAGAGCCCCCCACCGCCGGCCCGGCGCCAGGCACCCCCCGGGATGGGCCCGCGCCCGCACGCAACCTCCGACCCCGAATTAATCGGCGCGACCCCGGGGCATTCTGGACTCCACCCAGGAACAAAAGGTGAATATACTGCCAGCCTGCCAAAGATTCGCCCCATCCCATGTTCGCCGAGCTGTCGATCACTTCGAATTTCACCTTTCTCACCGGGGCATCCCACCCCGAGGAGTTCATGCAGCGTGCCGCGCGCTGCGCGCTCTCGGCGATTGCCATCGCCGATGACAATTCCGTCGCCGGCATCGTCCGCGCCCATACCGAGGCGCGCGAGATCGCCCGCGCGGTCAGGCAACGCCAGGCCTTCGACGCCGCCCACGGCCTGATCGGCCCGCCGGCGCCCGAACCGGCCCCGCCAGACCCGCTGCGCCACGCCCTGCCGCGACTGATCCCCGCCGCGCGGCTGGTCTTTACCGATGCCCCGCCGATCACCGCCCTGGTGCAGAGCCGCCGGGGCTGGGCCGGGCTCTGCCGGCTGCTCTCGCGCGGCCGGCTCAGGGCGGAAAAGGGCAGCTGCATCCTGTATCTGGCCGACCTGCTGGAGATGGGCGCCGAAGGTCTCCACCTGGCGCTCCATGGCCCGCCAGGGGCGCAGGTCGCACCGCCCGGCGCGGGCGCGTGGTGGCCACAGTCGGAGCAGCTGACGCGCCGCTTCGGCGGGCAGATGTCGCTGCTGATGGCGCCGGCCTATGACGGCGCCGATGCCGCCCGCTTCGACCATCTCGCCAGCCTCGCCGCGAAACTGGGCCTGCCCACGCTCGCCTCTGCCACGCCGCTGATGCATGCCGGGCCGCGCCGCCGGCTGGCCGATGTGCTCAGCGCGATCCGCGAAGGCACCACGGTCGAGGCGCTCGGCGCCCGCGCCCAGCCCAACGGCGAACGCCGGCTGCGCTCGGAAGCCGAGATGCTGCGGCTGTTCCGCGGCCATGAGGCCGCCGTCGCCCGCGCCGGCCGGCTGGCGGCGGCCTGCACCTTCTCGCTCGACGCGCTGCGTTATGAATATCCGTCAGAGATCGCCGCGGGTGAAACCCCGGCCGGGCGGCTGTCGCGGCTGGCCCACCAGGGGCTGCGCTGGCGCTATCCCGAAGGCGCGCCCGACAAGGTGCGGACCATGCTGTCGCACGAACTTCAGCTGATCTCGAAACTGAACTACGCGCCCTATTTCCTCACCGTCCGCGACATCGTGGCCTTCGCCCGCGAACGAAACATCCTCTGCCAGGGCCGCGGTTCCGCCGCCAATTCCGTGGTCTGCTTCTGTCTCGGCATCACCTCGGTCAGCCCCGAGATCGGCACCATGGTCTTCGAGCGGTTTGTCTCCGAGGCGCGCGACGAGCCGCCCGACATCGACGTCGATTTCGAGCATGAGCGCCGCGAAGAGGTGATCCAGCACATCTACGACCGTTACGGCCACCACCGCGCCGGGCTCTGCGCCACCGTGATCCACTATCGTGGCAAACGCGCCATCCGCGAGGTCGGCGCCGCCATGGGGCTCAGCCAGGACACCATCGGCGCCATGTCCTCGCAGCTCTGGGGGTTCTGGGGCGCCGATGGCTTGCAGGACCAGCGGCTGCGCGAGATCGGGCTCGATCCGACCGATCCGCAGATCCGCCTGACCCTCTCGCTGATGCAGGAAATCATCGGCTTTCCCCGGCATCTGAGCCAGCATGTCGGCGGCTTCATCGTCACCGAGGGGCGGCTCGACGAGCTGGTGCCGATCGAGAACGCCAGCATGGAGGACCGCACCGTCATCTGCTGGGACAAGGACGATATCGACAGCCTCGGCATCCTCAAGGTCGACGTGCTCAGCCTCGGCATGCTCACCTGCATCCGCAAGGCCTTCGACCTGTTGCAGACCCACACGGGGCAGGGCTGGGAGCTCGCCACCCTGCCGCCCGAGGATTCCAGGGTCTACGACATGCTCTGCCGCGCCGACAGCATCGGCGTCTTTCAGGTGGAAAGCCGGGCGCAGATGAACTTTCTGCCGCGGATGAAACCGCGCTGTTTCTACGACCTGGTGATCGAGGTGGCGATTATCCGCCCGGGGCCGATCCAGGGCGACATGGTGCATCCCTACATCCGCCGCAGGAACGGCGAGGAAACCGTCTCCTTCCCCTCCGACGCCCTGGGCGAGGTGCTGGGCAAGACGCTGGGCGTGCCGCTGTTTCAGGAGCAGGCGATGCAGATCGCCATCGTCGGCGCCGGGTTTACCCCGGAAGAGGCCGACCGGCTGCGCCGGGCGCTCGCCACCTTCAAGAAGAACGGCAATGTCGGCGATTTCCGCAGCCGCTTCATGCGCGGCATGAAGCGGAACGGCTATGACGCGGATTTCTCCGAACGCTGCTTTTCCCAGATCGAGGGCTTCGGCTCTTACGGTTTCCCCGAAAGCCATGCCGCCAGTTTCGCGCTGCTGGTCTATGCCTCGGCCTGGATCAAGTGCCACCACCCCGGCATCTTTGCCTGCGCCCTGCTCAACTCCCAGCCGATGGGGTTCTATGCGCCATCGCAGATCGTCCGCGATGCCCGCGAACACGGGGTGGTGGTGCGGCCGGTCTGCATCCAGTCGAGCTACTGGGACAACGTGATGGAACCCGACGGCCGCGGCGGGTTGGCACTGCGGCTGGGGTTTCGCCAGATCAAGGGGCTGGCCGAGGAGGATGCCGGCTGGATCACCGCCGCACGCGGCAATGGGTATCGGTCGGTGCGCGATGTCTGGCGCCGCGCCGGGCTGACCGCGCCGGTGCTGGCGCGGTTGGCCGAGGCGGATTGTTTTGCCGAGCTGATGCGCCGGCGCGAGGCGCTCTGGGAGGCCAAGGCGCTGACCGCCGCCAAGGCGCTGCCGCTGTTCGACGGCGATCTCGACGGCGAGGCGATCGACGAGCCCGAGGCCCGCCTGCCGGCGATGACCCTGGGCGAGGAGGTGGTGGAGGATTACGTCGCCCTGCGCCTGACCCTGCGCGCCCACCCCCTGGCGCTGCTGCGCGACCGGCTGACGCCGCCTGCCGGCTGAGCCGGCCAGCGGCGGGCCGCGCCTCCGGTCCGGGCGCCGCCAGCACACAGCCATGCAAACCTTTGTGACCTCAGCCTAAGCACCGGACAAGTGCCCGCGAAGCTGCTACACTGAATCTGCCTCAGGGTTTCGGACACCGAAACCACCCTGTCCGGACCCTCCTGTTAGCAACTGGCGGAAGGACGACATCATGACTGAGACAATCGGCAACCCGCTCTCCTGGTCGGCCCAGGCCCTTGGCAAGGGCCTCACATCGACCGGCGAGATCGTCGAGGAGCTGCATCCACACGAAACGAGCCCCATCGTGATCCGCGATATCGACATTGGCGACCTGCGCATCGCCTTGTCCAAGGGGTACGAGGATTTCCTCGCCATGCGCACGGATGTGATGTGGATCGTGCTGGTCTATCCGGTGATGGGCTTTGTCCTGGCGTGGTTCGCCGCGACCGAGAGCCTTCTGCCGCTGCTCTTCCCGCTGGTGTCGGGCTTTGCGCTGCTCGGCCCGGTGGCCGGCGTCGGACTCTACGAGATGAGCCGGCGGCGCGAGGCCGGGATGACGCCGCGCTGGCGCGACGGCTTCGGTGTCGCCTTTTCCCCTGCCGCGGCGCCCATGGTGGTGCTGGGCGGCTATCTGATGGCGCTTTTCGTCGCCTGGATGATGACCGCGCTGGTGCTGTACAACGCGACGCTCGGGCCGGCGGCACCAACCTCTGCCAGCGCCTTCGTCACGGATGTATTCACGACCACGGCAGGGCTTCAGATGCTGGGCTTTGGCCTGGCGCTGGGGTTTGTCTTTGCCGCCCTGGTGCTGATCACCGCACTGATCTCCTTTCCGATGCTGGTTGACCGGCGGGTCGGCCTGCCGCTGGCGGTCGCCACCTCGGTCGAAGTGGCCTGGCGCAATCCGATCACGGTCGCCGTCTGGGGCATGATCGTCGCGGCGCTCCTGACGCTGGGCTTCGTCACCCTCTTCGTCGGGCTGATCTTCGTGCTGCCGATCCTCGGCCACGCCACCTGGCATCTCTATCGCCGGGCGGTGGCGCCGCCGGAACCCGCCGCCAAGGCGCCGGTCTCCGAGGCCTAAAGCGTTTCGACATTAACCTGAGACCTATCCGGCAGCCTTGAAATAGTTCCAGCACTCCGTTGGTTCGTAGAGATTGCAAATTGATCCGATTGCCTCAAAGACCTCAGTGAATGTTCTTGCGCCGATGCGTCGGAGGTGAGCTTTCAGCTTGGAGAAGGCTTGTTCGATGGGGTTCAGATCGGGTGAGTATGGGGGCAGGTACAGGAACCAACACCCGGCGTCGCGCATGGCCTTGGCGGCAGCGGCATTCTTGTGGGTGGCAAGGTTGTCGAGGATCACGACAGTGCCGGGTTCCAGTTCCGGCACCAGCACCTTTTCGACGTAAGCGGCAAATGCCGGGCCATCCATCGCGCCCTTGATGACCCAGGGCGCGATCAGCGCGTCTTGGGTCAGCCCCGCGATCAGCGTCTGCGTGCCCCAGCTGCCAAAGGGGGCGTCCATTGTCAGGCGCTCGCCTCGCTTTGCCCTGCCGCGCAGGCGGGTCAGGTTCGTCTTCACTGCCGTTTCGTCAATGAAGACAACGCGTTCAGGAAAGACCGAGACGGCGGGAAGCCGATGCCTGAACCAATCGACGCGCTGATGTCTTACCTTGGCGCGGCGGCGCTCGGCGGCGACCAGCGACTTTTTTTGTACGTGAAACCGAGCCGGGACAGCAGGTTGGCAATGGAAGAATGATGCACCCGCACGCCCTCGGCATCGGCCAGCGCATCGCGCAGCTCGAAGAGCGTGATGTCGGGGTCTTGCGCGACCAACTCCTCAAGGAAACCCTGGTGCGGCGCCAGCTTTCCCTTGCCGCGTGGAGGTCCCTGGGGAGCCGGTCCCGCATGACCTTTGGTCCGCACCTGACGCGCCCACCGTGCGCCAGTGGCCGGTGACACCTTCAGACGCAACGCTGCCGCACGCCCGCTTAATCCTTCCTCAATATATCTCTGAAACCGTTTCCGAAGCGCCGCAGGCAAAGGTGCTGACATGATCCATCCTCCCAATGAGGATGATGATGTGGACGCCGCTGCGAGCTCAGCGCCAGATGTGGTGCGGAGTACCACGCAAAAGCAGGAAAGGAGCGTTCCGATGAACATAGCAACAATTGGATTGGACTTGGCTAAGAGTGTCTTTCAGGCACATGGCGTGGATGGGGCCGGGAAGACCGTTCTGGTGAAGAAGCTGCATCGTAAACAGATGCTCCCGTTCTTCTCGAAGCTGCCACCCTGCCTGATCGGTGTGGAAGCTTGTGCCACGGCGCATCACTGGGCTCGGACGTTGATCGCCATGGGCCATGACGTGCGGATCATGCCGCCGTCTTACGTCAAGGGATACGTGAAGCGCGGCAAGAGCGACGCTCTGGATGCCGAAGCGATCTGCGAGGCCGTTGGGCGTCCGACGATGCGGTTCGTTCCTGTGAAGACGGTAGAACAACAGAGCATCCTGATGGCGCACCGGACCCGATCGCTACTCGTGCGCCAACGAACCATGGCCGCGAATGCGCTTCGCGCGCATTTGGCCGAATATGGCCTTGTCGCAAATCCGGGCATCGCCAATCTGGTGAAGCTGGCGGATCGGGCATTTGCCGATGAAGCCCTGCCAGCCTATGCCCACCGGGCGCTTGAGATCCTGATCCGCCGGATCGCTGAATTGACCGAAGAGATCGGCGCACTGGATCAGGACCTGAAGGCCTGGCATGCCGGGAACGAGGCAAGCCGCAGGCTCGCGGCCATCCCCGGCGTCGGTGTGATCACCGCGACCGCCCTCGCAGCGACCGTTACGGACCCGGATCAATTTCGCTCCGGCAGACAGTTCGCTGCCTGGCTTGGGCTCACGCCGCAGCAGCACTCAACAGGTGGCAAGACCCGGCTTGGCGGCATCTCGAAACAGGGCGACCGCTATCTCAGGCGATTGCTGGTCGTCGGGGCCACGGCAGTCATGCGGCACGCCAAGCGAAACCCGACGCCGATGACGGACTGGGTGAACGGATTGCTGGAGAAAAAGCCGTTTCGGCTTGTTTCTGTCGCGCTCGCAAACAAACTCGCCCGCATCGCATGGGTACTGCTCACGCGCGGCGAGACCTACAGGCCCTACGGGCGACCCGTTTGACAGCACCGGCCGAAACCAGATTGGCAATGGCAGTCGATGATGCGTAACGATCGAGCCAAAGGTGAAGCAAACCCGTCTGATTCAACGCGCCTCCAAAGCGCGCCAGGTTGATCAGGGACCTCACCGGCGGATTTCCATCAGGGCCAGCGGCAGAAGACAGCCGCGCAAGCAGGCCGGACATATGAAAGCAACCGATCACCGCAACCGACAAAATCAACCCTTGCCATAGGCGGCGTCCACATATGAATCACATCTGATGCCTCAAGGGAATCCCTCGCGATTCAGATTCAAGCCGAAACGCTTTAGCTCTCGCCCAGCTTCGGCGCGCCCTTGCCCAGCGCGAGGTCCGCGCCGGAGAACCGGAACGGCGAGCGTACACCCGGCACGCCATCCGCCTCGATCTGCATGCCGCGGGCCTGAACCTGCGGGTCGGCCATGACCTCCGCCATGTCATTGATCGGCCCGGCCGGCACGCCCTGCGCCTCGCAGGCGGCCAAAAGATCGGCCTTGGCCCAGCGCGCCGTCGCGGCGCCCAGAAGTTCGGTCAGGGTTTCGCGATGATCGAGCCGGTCGGCATTGGTGGCAAAGCGCGGGTCGGGCCCCAGCTCGGGCAGCGCCAGCAGATCGCAGAGCCGGCGGTATTGCGCGTCATTGCCGGTGGCGATGATGATATAGCCGTCGGCGCAGTCAAACACCTGATAGGGCGCCAGATTCACATGCGCGTTGCCCATCAACCCCGGCGCCCGGCCGGTGCTGAGGTAATTCATCGCCTGATTGGCCGTCACCGCCACCGCACAATCCAGCAGGCTCATGTCGATCCACTGGCCCGCGCCGGTCTGCCCGCGCTGGTGCAGCGCCGCCAGGATGGCGGTGGTGGCATAGACGCCGGTGAAGATATCGGTGATCGCCACCCCGGTCTTTTGCGGCTGGCCGCCCTTTTCGCCGGTGATCGACATCAGCCCGGACATGCCCTGGATGATGTAGTCATACCCGGCCCGATGGGCATAAGGCCCATCCTGCCCGAAACCGGTGATCGAACAGTAGATCAGGCCGGGATTGACCGCGCGCAGCGCCTCATAATCCAGCCCGTATTTCTTCAGCCCGCCGACCTTGAAGTTCTCGATGACGATATCGGCTTCGGCCACCAGCTCGCGCACCCGGGCCTGGCCCTCTTCGGTGCGGAAATCGACGATCTCGCTGGTCTTGCCGCGATTGCAGGCGTGGAAATAGGCCGCCGATCTTTCGCCGTCGCGCTCGATGAAGGGCGGGCCCCAGCGGCGGGTGTCGTCGCCCTCGGGGCTTTCCAGCTTGAGCACCTCGGCGCCGAGATCGGCAAGGGTCTGACCGGCCCAGGGGCCGGCCAGAATGCGTGCAAGCTCGATGACCTTGAGCCCGGCAAGTGGGCTCATGCGTCGCCCAGTTTCTCGTCCAGGATCGCCTGGAACTCGGAATAGGGCATGTTGGTGTAAAGCTCGCCGTCGATCACGAAAGAGGGAGTGCTGCTGATGTCATCCGCCTTGGCGTTCTCTTCGAACCAGGCCACCAGGGTGCGGGCCTTGTCGCCGTCCTGAAGACAGCTTTCCAGCGCCTCGTCGTTCAGCCCGGCCAGGCGGCCGATCTTGCGCAGCTCGCCGACGATGGTCGCAGGATCGCCCGAAGCCACCCAATCGCTCTGTCCCTTGTAGATCAGATCGGTGATGCCAAAGAACCGCTCTTCACCGCCGCAGCGCGCCACCATCGAGGCCCAGAGCCCGTAGCGGTCGAAATAGACCTCGCGGTAGACGAACTTGATCTTGCCGGTGTCGATGTAATCGGCCTTGAGGTTCTTGTAGGGGCCGGCGTGGAAATTGGCGCAATGCGGGCAGGTGTAGCTGGCATATTCGATCACCGTCACCGGCGCATCCTCGGCCCCCAGCACCATCTCCTTGATGGTCGAGGTATCGACATCCTCGGAGGCTTCCTGCGCGTCGAGCGCACCGGCCGGGATGGCCGTGCTGCCAGCGCCCTGATTGAGCAGCCACCAGCCGCCGCCGGCCAGCAGCACAAGCGCCAGAAGGGAGGCAGGGATCATACGCTTCATATCTTGTTTCCTCTCGGGATCTTTCATGTCTTGGCCTTGGATAGAACGTTCCGGGCAAGGGCTTCAAGCGCCCCGCGAAGGCCTTCGTCGGTCACATTTTCGGCATAGGACTGCGCTTCGGCGGCGATTTTCGGGTCCGGCGGCGGTGGCGTCTTGGCCTGCTTGCCATAAGTGAACTGCGCCTGCCCCTCGGCAAAACCGGTGGGCGCGGTCTGGGTGATCTTGATGCGCGCGATGGCGTTGTAGCCATAGACCGCGTTGACCCGCTCGCGCAGCCGGTCTTTCTGCATCTCGAGCATCGGCGCATTGGCGCCGGTGGTCAGCAGGGTCAGCGTGGCGCCGATGCCGCCGCGCCCGAAAGAGACATTCACCGGCCGGGCGATTTTCGCGATATCCGCGCCGGCGACCTCGGGCCAATGCGTGAGCAGCCGGGTTTCGGCAAAGCCCCGGCTTTCGCTGGCGCGCTGGATACGCTGGCTCAAAAGCTTGGATGTGCGGGCAAAGCCCCTTGTCGTCGCTCTTCGCTGCGGCACGATTGACTCCCTCTCGCTGGGGCTATTCTAGTGTCCCGCGCGCCCTGCGCCAGCAAAACCCGACTTATGCACAGCTTCCTGAGATATTCGTGAACAGCCGCCCTCTCCGTCAATGCCCCGCGCCCCGGCACGAGGCGCGCAAGCGCCCGGCCCGACCTCGGACGGGTGGTGCCGCCAAGCGGCACAGGTCGTCGCAATCGCTTTGCGCGAAGATGCCTGCAATCCCTGCGGGAGGCCGCGCTTCCCTGGCCGGAAAAGGCCGCCGGGGATCGGGTGCCCGCCATGCGTGATCCCGCGACCCTGAGCGCCGATCTGCTTTCCTGGTACGACCGTCATGCCCGCGCCATGCCCTGGCGCGTGCCCCCCGCCGCGCGCCAGGCCGGCACCCGGCCCGATCCCTATCGCGTCTGGCTCTCCGAGGTCATGCTGCAACAGACCACCGTTGCCGCGGTGCGCGACTATTTCCACCGTTTCACCGCGCGCTGGCCCGAGGTCACCGATCTGGCCGCCGCCGCGGACGCCGATGTGATGGCGGAATGGGCCGGTCTCGGATATTACGCCCGCGCCCGCAACCTGCTGAAATGCGCCCGCGCCGTCGTTGCCGAACATGACGGACGGTTTCCGGCCGATCACGCCGCCCTGCTCGCGCTGCCCGGCGTCGGCCCCTATACCGCCGCCGCCGTCGCCGCCATCGCCTTTGACCTGCCGGAAACCGTGGTGGACGGAAATGTCGAGCGGGTCATCACGCGGCTGCACGACGTTCACACGCCGCTGCCTCAGGCCAAGCTCGAGATCACCGCGCTGGCCCGGACCCTCACGCCGCAGGCCCGGCCCGGCGATTACGCGCAGGCGATCATGGACCTCGGCGCCACCATTTGCACGCCGCGCAATCCGGCCTGCGGCCTCTGCCCCTGGCGCGACGATTGCGCCGGGCGGTTGGCGGGCAGCGCCACCGACCTGCCGAAAAAGACCCCGAAAAAACCCAAGCCCATCCGCCACGGCATCGCCTATATCGCCCGCCGCGTCGATGGTGCCTATCTGCTCGAACGCCGCCCCGACAGCGGCCTTCTGGGCGGAATGCTCGGCTGGCCGGGATCGGACTGGAACGAAGCCCCGGGCGAAGACCCGCCGATCCGCGCCGAGTGGAAGGCGCTCAACACCGAGGCGCGCCATACCTTCACCCATTTCCACCTGCGCCTGACGGTCAAGACCGCGCTGGTGCCGATGGACCGCGCCCCGGCCCGCGGCGAGTTTCACGAAGAGTTTCGGCCCGGCGACCTGCCAACCGTCATGCGCAAGGCCTTTGATCTGGCGCAGAAGTGAGGCATCCGGGAGAGCTGTGAAATGCTCCTCGAGCGGCGATGCGTGGCGGCCTTCGGCCGCGCTCGCGCGCTTGAAGCTCTGCAAAGGGCCGCTCGGACCCGAAACGAAAAGGCCCCCGCGATGCCTCGCGAGGGCCCGGATTTCAATTCACGTCAGGCGGCTTACTTGCAGCGCCACCAGTAGATCGCACCGCCCAGCGCCGCGCCGATGATCCAGGCATAGCCGGTGAGCGCACCCAGCGCCGGCACCCAGACCGTGGCCACCGAGAACACCGCGCCGATGCCAAAGGCCACCAGCGCATTGTCATGCCAGCCGTTGCCGTAGTGATAGGCACCACCCGACATGTTGTAGAGTTCGTCGCGGTTCAGCTTCTGCCGGCGGATCAGGTAGTAGTCGACCACCAGGATGCCATAGAGCGGTGCCAGCGTCGCGCCCAGGGTGTTGACGAAGCCGGAGATGCCGATCTCGCTGATCACTGCGGTCCAGAGCCCGCCGATCACCAGGGCAAAGCCCGAAGTGATGAGCCCGGCCTTGCGGAACCCGATGGTCTCGGGCGCCAGGTTGGCAATGCCGTTCACCGCCGGAATGAAGTTGGCCACGAGGTTGATGCCCACGGTGGCGGCAAAGAAGGTCACCGCCGCGATGATCCCCAGAATCACGCTATCGGTACGCCCGACGATCTCGGTCGGGTTGATGATCGCCTCGCCATAGACCACGGCGGCACCGGCGGTCGTCAGCAGGGCCAGCGCCGAAAACAGGATCATGTTGAACGGCAGCCCGGCGAGGTTGCCCTTGACCATGGCGCGCTTGTCCTTGGCATAGCGCGAAAAGTCCGAGAAGTTGATCATCACCGCCGCGAAATAGGCCACCATGGTGCCGATAATGGCGACAAAGCCCGCGAACTCGGTGCCCCAGGTGCCTTCGGGGTTGGCGAAAATGGTCTGCGCCTGGCTCAGCAGCTGGCCGTCGGACTTGATCCAGAGGACCACCACAAGCCCGATCATCACCGCATAGACAAAGGGGCCGGCAATGTTCAGGAAACCTTCGACCCAGCCCATGCCGCGCCAGAAGATGACGATGTGGAACCCCCAGACCAGCACAAAGGACAGCCAGTCTACGGCCGTCAGCCCCAGCATCTCGGCCCCGCCGGTGATCCCGGTCAGCGAGCGGATCAGCAGCGCCAGGGCGGTCGAGGCGAAATAGACCTGCACCCCGTACCAGAACACGGCCACCACGGCGCGCAGCACCGCCGGCAGCTTGGCACCCTGGGTGCCCATGCTGGCGCGGGCAAAGACCGGATAGGGGATGCCGTATTTCTCGCCCGCCGCGCCCGACAGGTTGACGAGGAACATCACCATCAGCCCGGCGGTGATCAGCGCGGCAAAGGCGGTCCAGCCGCTGACCCCGTATGAGATGAACAGCGAGGCCACCAGCGAATAGCCGAACAGCGACTGGATGTCGTTGGCCCAGACGTTGAAGATGGCGAACCAGCCCCAGCTCTTTTCCTCTGCCGTGACCGGGCGCAGCGCGTCCTCGTCGGCGATCATTTCGGTGTGTGCGATTGTGTCCATCAGCGTGTTCCCTGTTGCTGTGCCGGGCCTGGAGACCCCGTGTCGCCCTGTGCGGACTTTTCTTTCGGCAAAGCTGTTGATTCAGCAAATACCGCATATAACATGTTAGATAGAATGCTTCCCCAAGGGCACCATGACAATCACGAAGGGACTTTCAGCCTATGTTTGAAAATGCGGCGCTCGGAATCTGGACCTCCTGCCCATGAAAACGGCAGTTTCGACCCCGGCCCGCAATGGCAGCGGCGCCCTCACCCGCGCGGCCCATGAAACGCTGCGCGCGCATCTGCACGATGGCCGGCTTCGTGCCGGCGCCTTCCTGTCGATGCCGATGCTGGTCGAGACCCTCGGGCTGCCGCTTGCGGCGGTGCGCGAGGCGGTCAAACGAGCCGAGGCAGCGGGCCTGGTGACCGTGGTGCCGAAACGCGGCATCGCGGTGATGGAGGCCGACGCCGACACCACCCGCGAATGCCTCGACCTGCGGGCCGTGCTCGAGACCGAGGGCGCGCGGCGGCGGTTGCTGTGCGCCGGTCCGCCCGACCTGACCGAATTGCGCCGGCAGCATGAAGAGATGCTGGCCCGCGCCCGCCAGAGCCTGGCCAACGGCCTGCCGCGCCAGGCCATCGCCGTCGATCTGTCGTTGCACGACCGCCTGTCGGGCTGGCTCGATTCGGCGCTGATGACGCAGCTCTATGCAGACAACCGCAGCCGCATCGCCATCATCCAAAACGTCCGCCCCTTTCTGCCCGACCGGATCGTGCCGGCGATGGAGGAACATCTGCGGATCATCGCCGCGCTCGAAGCCGGCGACATCGGCCGGGCGACAGAAGCGATCCGCCAACACCTGCACCAGACCATGCGCTGGTGGGGGGTGGAGCCGTGACGCAACGAAAGCCGGCCGCCGGCCCCGCCGCTCTGGCCCCGACGGGGGGCGGCGCCCTATAGTTGCCGCAATGGCGTGACAGAACCGCGCCGACAGTGATGACCGCGCCGATGACACAGACCAAGACGCCAACCGGCCTGCGTGCCGCCCTGCCCTTCTGGGCCTCTTTTCTGCTGGTCCCGCTGGCCTGGGTCTCGGCCCTCTGGGGCGGATGGGCGGTGTTCTTGTTGCCGCTCTGCACCTGGTATCTGTTCTCGGCGCTCGACGCGCTCACCGGGCTGAACCTCGACAATGCCGATCCCGCCACGCCGGAGGCGGCGCTGGGCTGGTACAAGCGCCTCACCCTGCTCTGGGTGCCGGTGCAATTTCTCACCCTCTACGGGCTGATCTGGTATGCCCCCCGCGCCGACCACCTGGGCACGCTCGAGCTGATCGGGCTCTTTGTCGGCGTCGGCGTGCTCACCGGCACCATCGGCATCAACTACAGCCACGAACTGATGCACCAGCGCAGCCGGCTGGAGCGCTGGCTGGGCGACATCCTTCTTGCCATGGTGCTTTATTCGCACTTCCGCTCGGAGCATCTGCTGGTGCACCACCGCTATGTCGGCACCCCGCGCGACCCGGTGACGGCGCGCTACAACGAGAATTTCCACCGCTTCTTTCCGCGCGTGCTGCGGCAATCGCTGAAATCCGCCTTCAAGGCCGAGGCCGCCATGCTCGCCCGCAAGGGCAAGCCCTGGCAGGACCGCGCCAACCCGTTCTGGCGCTACTGGGCGCTGCAAGTGCTGATGCTGGGCCTTGCCGTGCTGCTCTCCGGCTGGGTCGGCCTCGGCCTCTTCGTGCTCCAGGCTTTCATCGCGATCTGGCAGCTCGAACTGGTGAACTACGTCGAACACTACGGGCTGACGCGCAAACATCTGGGCGCGGGCAAATACGAACATGTCCAGCCCCGCCACAGCTGGAACGCGGCGCAGAAGGCGTCGAACTGGCTGCTGATCAACCTGCAACGGCATTCGGACCACCACTACAAGCCCGACCGGCGATTTCCGCTGCTACAAACCTATGGCGAAGACGAGGCGCCGCAGCTGCCCTACGGCTATCCGGTGATGACCATCGCCGCCCTGATCCCGCCGCTCTGGCGCCGGGTGATGAACCCCCGCGTGCGCCTCTGGCGCCGGACCTTCTATCCCGAAATCGAGGACTGGCGCCCCTACAACAAGGCGCTCAACCCGCCCCCGCGTTAGGCCGCGGATCGCTTCCTGGGGCGATGCAATTCAGCCGGCAAACTCTGTCTTGGCATAGCCCTGCACAAAAAGCAGCGCGGTCAGATCGCCATGATTGATGCGAATGTCGCATTCCGCCGCCACCACCGGCTTGGCATGCAGCGCCACCCCGGCGCCGGCGCGATGCAGCATGCCCAGATCGTTGGCGCCGTCGCCCACGGCGATCACATCCGCCTCGGAAATCTCCAGCCGCGCGGTGATCTCTTCCAGCGCCTGGACCTTGGCCTCGCGGCCGAGGATCGGCCGACCGACCTCGCCGGAGAGCGCGGCATCGGCCACGATCAGCGTATTGGCGCGGTTCTCATCAAAGCCGAGCTGTTCGGCCACCCGGGCGGTGAAGGCGGTGAACCCGCCGGAGACCAGCGCGCAATAGGCGCCATTGGCCTTCATCGTCGCGATCAGCGCCGGGCCGCCGGGCATCAGGGTGATCCGGCTGTCCAGAACCTGCGCGATGATCGCCTCGGGCAGACCTTTCAGAAGGCCGACCCGTTCGGTCAGCGCACCTTCGAAATCCAGCTCGCCGTTCATCGCCCGCGCGGTGATCTCCTTGACCCGCGCACCGACGCCGGCCTCGTCGGCCAGCTCGTCGATGCATTCCTGCTGGATCATGGTGCTGTCCATGTCGGCCAGGAGCATCTTCTTGCGCCGCCCCGCTTCGGGCTGGACCACCATGTCGATGCCAAGCGCCTGCATGTCCTCCCAGACCTGCCAGCGGTTCTCCGGCAGGGTCTCGAGCGGGAATTCCGCCGCCTCGTCGGGGGCGAGCCATTGCAGCGCGCCGCCCCCCCAG
The DNA here is from genome assembly GCF_055755275.1 of Marinovum sp. E3. Classification (NCBI taxonomy): domain Bacteria; kingdom Pseudomonadati; phylum Pseudomonadota; class Alphaproteobacteria; order Rhodobacterales; family Roseobacteraceae; genus Marinovum; species Marinovum sp. E3. The sequence goes on along the minus strand of NZ_CM146908.1, from coordinate 130,045 downwards.
GCATTGCGCAGGGCCTCGGCGGCGGCGGGGTCCAGCTGGCCGGGTCTGGCGATCAAAGTGGTGACATACATGGCGGCACTCCTTGCTTGCGCCTGCCCCTACCCCAGCGCGCGGCGAAACGCCACTGCCCTTGCGCCTGTCAGGCCGCGGATTCCTCTTGTGCGGGCCCGGCCCGGCGGCGTTCGAAATACTCGCGCACCGGCGGCATCGCTTCGTGCAGGCGGCGGAAATCCTCGGCCCCGATCATCAACACCAGCGAATCCTCGAGCGCCCGCACCGTGCCGGTGCGCAGCCCGTTGCCAAAAAGCACCCGGTCGCCGAAATGCCCGCCCGGCGCGATATGGTGCAGCGCCTCGGTGCCGTCGTCGTTGCGGTACCGAAGCTCGAAAGCGCCTTCGAGCACGGCATAAAATCCATCCGCGCGGTTGCCCTCTTCGAACACCCGGTCCCCGGCGCGGTAGCGCAGATAGCGCGTGCCCGGCCCCTGGCGGATGCCGGTCTGCACCGTCGAACGGCCGACCATGGAATCCAGAAGCCACTGCATGCCGACCCGCACCTTGGTGGCGAACCCGGGCAGGAAACCGAGGTAATAGGCGCGCCACAACAGCCAGGCGGGCAGGCCAGCAAAACGCAGGCCATATACCTCGGCCACCCCGCGATGGCCGCCGAGCGAGGCCAGCGCCCCTTTGGAGCGATAGACAAAGGGCGCCAGCTCGCGGCCGTGCAGCGCCGCCTTCAGATTGCGTGCCAGCGTTCGCGCTTCCCGCACCGCGAATTGCGCGGTGGGCGGGGCAAAATCGGCGCGGTCGCGGGCATTCTCGACCAGCGGAATCTGCGCCGCGTCACCCAGCGACCAGATATCCTCATGGCCCTCGATGCGCAGCCTTCGATCGACGCGCAACCGGCCCCGGTCATTCGGCAGGCCCAGCCCGCGGATCAGCGGCGAGGGCGCATTGCCGATGGTGGCCACGATGGTACGGGTTCCGATCACCTCGCCCGAGGTGGTGGCCATGGCGGTGCCCGTGGCCTCGGTGATGCCGGTGTTCAGCAGGATCCGAGCACCGCGTTTTTCCAGCTGTTTCGTCGCATAGGCGGCCAGCGACGCCGGCAATTCGCCCAGCAGCCGGTCGGCGAATTCGACGACCTGCACGTTGATCTCGCGCTTGTCGATATTCGGATAGAACACCAGCGACTTGTGGATCAGCTCCAGCATCTCGCCTGCGGTTTCGACACCGGAAAAACCGCCGCCGATCACGGTAAAGGTCAAAAGTTCCTTCTTCACCTCGGGCAACGCGGTGATGTCGGCATGCTCGAGCTTGTCGATCACGTGGTTGCGCAGGGTCAGCGCGTCGCTCAGCGTCTTCATCGTCAGCGCATGCGCCGCGAGGCCGGGCACCCGCGACAGATCCGACACCTGCCCCAGCGCCAGTACGAGGTGATCGTAGGGCACCTCGGTGTAACGCCGCTGCAAGCCCTGGAAGATGATCACCACCTTGCGCGCGGTGTCGATGTCGTGGATCTGAGCCTGCCGCACCCGCACGCCCGGCAAGAGCCGGCGCAACGGCGCCACCGCATCCCTGACCGAAATGCTGCCGGCCGCCACCTCTGGCAGAAGCGGCTGAAAGGTAAAGAAATTCACCTCGTTGATAAGCTCGATCTCGGCACCCTTGCCAAGGCTGCGCGACAGCTCTCGTGCCGCGAACATGCCGGCGAATCCACCGCCGAGAATGAGAATGCGTTGGGTCGGGGACGGTGCCATTGGGGCGTTCTCCACGTCAGGGGCCGGTCGCGCCGGGCCCGGGTGCCGGGCCGTGGCCGCGTCTTGATAGCGCTAACGCGATGTACAGGCACCGTGGCGATTCGTAAAACAAATTTTTTACGCGCGTAAACTAATTTCCATTGATCCGCGTTTCCGATCGGAACGTGCGCGCGCCGCTTCCGGCACCGAATCCGTCGCATGCGCGCAAAATACCTGTTGCCGGATGATCTTTCTGGCCGTATGTCCGGCGGCGGGACACCCCTCCCCAACGAGGGGCGCTTATCTGGAAGGGTAGCTACATGGCTATGCAAAAACCGGCCGCGCGGCCGACGAATCCGCGTTTCTCCTCGGGCCCCTGCGCCAAAATCCCCACATTCGATCTGGCAAATCTGTCCGACGCGCCTCTGGGCCGCTCGCACCGGGCCGCCGTGGGCAAGGCGAAGCTGAAAGCCGCCATCGAGGAAACCCGCGACATTCTTGGCATTCCGGCCGACTACAAGATCGGCATCGTGCCCGCCTCTGACACCGGCGCCGTCGAAATGGCGCTGTGGTCGCTCTTGGGCGCACGCAAGGCCACCATGTGTGCCTGGGAAAGCTTTGGCGCCGGCTGGGTCACCGATGTGGTCAAGCAGCTCAAGATCGACGCCGAGGTGAAGACCGCCGACTATGGCGAGATCGTCGACATGGCCGCAGTGGATTACGACACAGACGTCGTCTTTACCTGGAACGGCACCACCTCGGGCGTGCGCATGCCGAACGGCGATGCGATCCCGGCCGACCGCGAAGGCCTGACCATCTGCGACGCCACCTCGGCCGCCTTTGCCCAGGACCTGCCCTGGGACAAGCTGGATGTGACCACCTTCTCCTGGCAAAAGGTGCTGGGCGGCGAAGCGGCGCATGGCATGCTGATCCTGTCTCCCCGCGCCGTCGAACGGCTGGAAAGCTACACCCCGGCCTGGCCCCTTCCCAAGATTTTCCGCCTGACCAAGGGTGGCAAGCTGATCGACGGCATCTTCGAGGGCGCCACGATCAACACCCCGTCGATGCTGGCGGTCGAAGATTACCTGGTGGCGCTCGACTGGGCGCGCTCGGTCGGCGGGCTCAAGGGGCTCATCGCGCGGGCGGATGCCAATGCCCGGGCGATCTTCGATTTCTGCGACGCCAACGACTGGATCGCCAATCTGGCAGAGGATGCGGCGACCCGCTCGAACACCTCGGTCTGCCTGAAGTTCACCGATGACCGCATCACCGACGGCGCGGCCTTCGCCAAGGCCGTGGCCAAGCGGCTCGAGGCCGAAGGCGTGGCGCTTGACGTCGGCGCCTATCGCGATGCCCCGGCCGGGCTGCGCATCTGGTGCGGTGGCACGGTCGAGACAGCGGACATCGAGGCGATGCTGCCCTGGCTGGCCTGGGCCTACGAGGAAACGCTCGCCGCGCAGACCGAGGCGGCCTGACCATGGGCGTCGATCCCGTTGTTCCACGGCTCCTCGAGTTCGTGCGCAGCATCGGGATCGAGGTTCGGACCTGCACCCTGGAGCACGAGACCTTTCTTCCCGGTCTCGACATCCAGGGCGGCGCAATGCTCGTCGATCTCGATCGCCTGGCCTATCCCGGAGACATTCTCCACGAGGCCGGTCATATCGCAGTCGCCGATGAAGAGCGCCGCATGCAGACGGTCCTGAAGCCCACCAAGGCCGAGGAGATGGCGGCTGCCGCATGGTCCTTTGCCGCGGCGCGCCACCTGAACCTGCCGGTCGAGGTAGTGTTTCACGAGCATGGCTATCAGGACGGCGCCGAGGCGCTGATCACCGCCTTCTCGAACGGCACCGGCCCCGGACTGCCCCTGCTGATCTGGTTCGGCGTCACCGCCGACCCGCATGGCCAGCAACCCGGCACCGCCACGCAGCCCTATCCGCTGATGGATCGCTGGCTGCGCTGAGACATCACGGCCCGCCCCGCCGGGCGGCCTTTTCACCACACAGCTCACATACCGGCAGCGCCGGTTCCTAGAAGGGTTTACACCATGACCGCACCCAAAGTTCTCATCTCCGACAAACTCTCGGAAGCCGCCGTCCAGATCTTCCGCGACCGGGGCATCGACGTCGATTTCCAGCCCGATCTCGGCAAGGACAAGGACAAGCTCGCCGAGGTGATCGGCCAGTATGACGGCCTCGCCATCCGTTCGGCCACCAAGGTGACCGAGAAGATCCTCGAGAACGCCACCAACCTCAAGGTGATCGGCCGCGCCGGTATTGGCACCGACAATATCGACAAGCCCGCCGCTTCGAAAAAGGGCGTGATCGTGATGAACACGCCTTTCGGCAACATGATCACCACGGCCGAACATGCCATTGCGATGATGTTCGCCGTCGCCCGCCAGATCCCCGAGGCCAGCGATTCGACCCATGCCGGCAAATGGGAAAAGTCCAAGTTCATGGGCGTCGAGCTGACAAACAAGACCCTGGGCGTGATCGGCGCCGGCAACATCGGCGGCATCGTCTGCGACCGCGCCCGCGGCCTGAAGATGAAGGTCGTGGCCTTCGACCCCTATCTGAGCCAGGAAAAGGCCGACAAGATGGGTGTCGAGAAGGTGGAACTGGACGAGCTTCTCAAGCGCGCCGAATTCATCACCCTGCACGTGCCGCTGACCGATGGCACCCGCAACATCCTGAGCCGCGAAAACCTCGCCAAGACCAAGAAGGGCGTGCGGATCATCAACTGTGCCCGTGGCGGCTTGGTCGACGAAGAGGCGCTGGCTGATGCGCTCAAGGACGGCCATGTCGCCGGCGCGGCCTTTGACGTCTTTTCGGAAGAGCCGGCCAAGGAAAACCCGCTGTTCAACCTGCCGAATGTGGTCTGCACCCCGCACCTTGGCGCGGCAACCACCGAAGCGCAGGAGAACGTGGCACTGCAAGTGGCCGAGCAGATGTCGAACTATCTGCTGACCGGCGCGGTCGAGAATGCGCTCAACATGCCGTCGGTGACCGCCGAGGAAGCCAAGGTCATGGGCCCCTGGGTCAAGCTGGCCGGCCACCTGGGTTCGTTCATCGGCCAGATGACGGACGAGCCGATCAAGGCGATCAACATCCTCTACGACGGCTCGGTCGCCGAGATGAATCTGGCGGCGCTGAATTGCGCCACCATCGCCGGCATCATGAAACGCGCCAACCCCGAGGTGAACATGGTTTCGGCGCCGGTGATCGCCGAAGAGCGGGGCGTCAAGATCTCGACCACCAACCAGCACAAGTCGGGCGCCTTCGACGGCTATGTCAAGGTGACCGTGGTGACCGACAAGCGCGAACGCTCGATCGCCGGCACCGTCTTCTCGGACGGCAAGCCGCGGTTCATCCAGATCAAGGGCATCAACATCGACGCCGAGATCGGCGAGCACATGCTCTATACCTCGAACGAGGACATGCCGGGCATCATCGGCACCCTGGGCGCAACCATGGGCGAGAACGGCGTCAACATCGCCAACTTCACCCTTGGCCGTCACGACAAGGGCGGCGAAGCCATCGCGCTGCTCTATGTCGATGATGCGGTTCCGGGCCCGGTGCTCGACAAGCTGACCGCCACCGGCATGTTCCGGCAGGTCAAACCGCTGGCCTTCGACGTCGCCTGAGCCGGCACCCGAGCAAAAAAATCGCGACGCCGCCCTTTCCGGGCGGCGTTTTGCATTGGGCTCTGCTACTCTGGTGCCGTAAAGGGGGCCACTTGCCGCGTCCACGTCCTGCCACGATCATCCGACTCGTTGTCCTGATCGCCCTGCTGGTACTGGCCAACCGCTACCTGCAAGGTTTCTTCGCCATGCTCGAGGAGGATTTCGCCTCGGCCGATCCGCGCATGCTGCGCCGGCTGGCGATCACCGCGCTACTGCTTTATGCGCTGTCTCTTGCCCTGCCCTTCGTTCCGGGCGTCGAGATCGGGCTGATGCTGATGGCGGCCGCCGGACCCGAAATGGGCTATCTGGTCTATCTCTGCACCGTCATCGGCCTCTGCATCGCCTTCGTTGCCGGTCGGCTTGTGCCGCCTCTGGTGCTGGCGCGCCTGGCCGGAGAATTCGGCCTGCGCCGCGCCGAGGCGTTGCTCACCCGCTTCGCGGCGCTGCCACGAGACGAAGTCTTTCCCACCCTGGTGGCGGTCGCGCCCAACCGTTTCGCAGCCGTCCTGCTGCGCCAACGCTACCTGGCGCTGGCGTTGTTGCTCAACATGCCGGGCAATTTCGTCCTCGGCGGCGGTGGCGGCATCGCCATGATGGCCGGGCTCAGCCGGGTTTTCTCGCCGCCGCTCTTTTTACTCATGACAATGCTGGCGGTTGCCCCGGTGCCGCTCGCCGTAGCCCGGTTCGGCGGCAATTGAAAAGCCGGATGCAGCGCCCCCGGCAAGCTGTTAAGCCTCGCGGAAAAGGGGGCGCGCGATGAAACCGATCTATGCCATTGGCGATATACACGGACAATTCGACATGCTCTGCCAAGCGCTCGAATGGATCGATGCCGATGGCGGGCCCGAGGCCCGCGTGGTGTTTCTCGGCGATCTGGTCGACCGGGGGCCGGATTCCTTCGGCGTCATCGAACTTCTGATCCGGGGCATGGAGGAAGGCCGCGACTGGGTGCCGCTCCTGGGCAATCACGACCGCATGTTCCGCCGCTTTCTCGAAGACGGCACCCGGCATGACGCCCGCATCCTGTCGGGCCGGGGCTGGCTGCATCCGGCCCTTGGCGGGCCCATGACGCTGGCGTCCTACGGCGTCGAGACCGGCAAGGACCGGCCGGATGACGCGATTCTGGCCGAAGCCCGCGCCCGCGTGCCGGAGGCTCACCGCCGCTTTCTGAACGACCGCAAGACGCTGCACCGCGAGCCCGGGCTGATCTTTGTCCATGCCGGCCTGCGCCCCGGTGTGCCGGTCGATCAGCAGGACGAGGATGATCTGGTCTGGATCCGAGAGACCTTTCTCAACGAGACCCGGCCTTTCGAGGCGTTGGTGGTGCATGGCCACACCGCCATCGAGGCCGCCACGCATTACGGCAACCGGGTCAACCTCGACACCGGGGCCGGTTATGGCCGGCCGCTCACCGTCGGCGTTTTCGAAGGCGATACGGTCTATACGCTGTCCGAATTCGGCCGCGCCACCCTGAGCTGACCACCCGAGAGGATCAGCTGTGATCGACCACCGCCAGATGCTGCGCCAGGCGGTCGATCTCGCCCAACCATTGCGCCACGGTCACCGGGTCGGAGGGCGCGGCCTGCACCCCGGCCGGCAAGGCTCCCGCCTGCGCCGCTTCGACAGCCAGTGACACCGGCACCGAGACCAGTCGCGCCATGGCGCTGCCGCGCGCGTCGCCCCAGGCGTCCATCACATAGGTCTTGTGCCAGACCGGCCCGGAGCTGTCCGAGGCCGAGAGCGAGACGCACATGACCACCCGGTCGGGCTCATCCTCGCCATAGGCATTCTCGGCCCAGAAGGCATCCGACATCTCGCGCAGCCGCGCCTCGCTCGCACTTTCGATCTCGTCGAACACCGGCGCCCAGGCCTCGGCCCAGCCGTTGAGCCGCAGGGTGCCGCGCACGAAGGTTTCGAGCCGCCAGGTCGGATCAAACCGGTATTCCTCGACAAAGGGCAGCGAATCGCGGTTGGGATAGACCTCGAAGGTCTCGGGGCTGGGCAGCGGCGCCTGGTAATGGCCCAGCGCGTCCCAGGGCCGCGCGACCTCGTAAGGCCGATAATTGCGGATCGATTTCGACGGGCTTTTCAGCGCCTTGAGCACGCCCAGCGGCGACCAGGAAAATTTGTAGCGGAAGGCGTTCGGATGCTTCGGAACGCCGCCGCAATAGCTGTGGAAATTCAGCGCATTGGAGGCGTCGCAGCGCGGGCTGGCGCGGTAGTCGGCAACCAACGCATGGGCCATCAGGTGATCGATCCCGGGATCGAGGCCGACCTCGCCCACAAGGCTCACCCCCTTGATCTGCGCCTTGGCATGCAGCGCCCGCATCTGCGGCGAAATATAGCTCGACGAGACGAAATGCGCGCCCCGGGCCAGCGCCAGCTCGGCCAGCGGCACATGCCAGTCGACGGGGAGCATCGAGACGATCACATCCTCGGGCTGAACCTCGGCGTCGAGAGCCTGCTGATCGAAGGTCTTGATCCGGTCGGTCAGGTCGCCCACCGCATCCTGCGCCTTGTCCGCCGTGCGGTTCCAGACGGTGACTTCGTGTCCGGCCTCGATCAGCCGCCGCAGGCCCGGAATGGCCGAGAGGCCGGTGCCGCACCAATGGATCGTCATGCCTTACACCTCGCTGATATGCCGGTCGAACTCTGCCTTGGCACGGCCCCAGACACCAGCCTCGAGATCGCCCAGCGTCAGCAGCGAGGGCAGCAGTTGCGCGGCGTAATCCTGCGAACTTTCCACCGGCAGCATCGACGGCAGATTGTCGATCGCGGTGACATCCAGCGGCGGGGCGTCCTGCACCCGCAGCGCCGGTCTGTCCCAGGTCGTGGTGCGGTCATAGACCTTGATCGGGGAAAAATCGCTGTCGGGATCGCAGGCGATATCGCCGATCACCCGCAACCGGCGCGGCGCGGTCCGGGCGCTGGCGGGTACAAAGACCGGCGTGCCGGGGCGGGCCAGGATGCAGTTGAGAAAGATGTCATGGTCGAGCACCTCGGGAAACGGCCCGCCATGAGCGGTTTCCGCCATGTCCCAGGCGGTGACCCGCACGCCCATGGCATCGCAGAGATCCGCCGCGCCGGACCCTACCCGGCCCAGCGCGCCGATCACCATGGCATCGGGGCGCGGCCTGCCGGTGGTCGAAAGCCTCTCTTCCAGCTCGGCCCTGAGATGCGCGGCCGAGGGGTGGGTTGCGACCGGACCGCAAATGCCGCCGTCCTGCTGCGCCGCCCAGCAGCGCAGCGCCACCGCCGCTCCGGCAAAGCCCGCCCAATAGCCAAAGGCCGCGACCCGCCGGCCGGCGTCATCAACCAGGTATTCGAGATCATAGAGCGTGCCGCCGCCGGCCCTGAACCGCCGCAAGAGCACCTGGCCCGCCGGCTGGCCCTTGTAGGCATGGCCGAACAGGATGTGACGATGATGCAGCGGCGTGCCATCCTCGGGCAGCTCCTTCAGACCGAAGATCACCGCGTCGTCCGGCGCCTCGGGCCAGCTGTTTTCGGCCGCGATCTCGCAGCCCGCCGCGCGGTAGCCCTCAAGGCCAATGGCCCGGACCGAGCTTTGCTCGACCGTCACCCGCACCCCCGCCGCCAGCAATGCCGCCGCGCCCTCGGGGGTGAGGCCCACTCGTTCCTCGTTGGCGCGCTGTTCGGCGCGGACCCAGAGATGTGTCATGCCGCTTTCCTCAGATGAATGTCCGCGCATGGGCGCGGTCGGGGGCCGCCAGATGCGGCACCGCATTGTAGACCGAAAGCATCAGGTGGCCGTGCACATATTCGATCTCGGTCACCGAGGAATTGCGCAGCAGGAACATCAGCCGGGTCATTTCCGGGATGTCCAGCCGCAGCACCTGACGCAGCACCATCGAGATCAGCCCGCCCGAGGTGATCACTAGTGACCGGCCGCCGGCGCGCAGGATGTCATCCACCGCGCCCTGCGCCCGGTCCTCGAAATCGGCAAACCGCTCCGGCGCGTCGGCAAAGGCATCCTCGCGCCAGAATTCCATCAGCTGCGGGATGTTGCGGGCAAACTCCTCGGGGCTTTGCGGTGCCGGCAGGTCCTTTTCCAGCTCGGCCAGCCGGGCGATGGTGAAATAGTCGAACTCGTTCAGCCGCGCGTCGATCTGCGGCGCGTCGTGGCCCATGCCGCGCGCGGTCGCCAGATGGCGCGACATGTCGCCGGCCCAGACGTGATCGAACTGCGCCTGCGTCTCGTGCAGGTACTGGCCGAGCCAGGCCGCCTGCTGCTGGCCAAGCTCCGAGAGCCGGTCGTAATCCTCGGCCGTGGTGGCGTGGGTGTTGGCCTGTCCATGGCGAATGAGGGTGATATGGGTCATGCGGGGCCTTTTCGCGGTTTTCCCCTAGTTACCGGGCCTTGGCGCGGGTGGAAAGTGCGGCCGGAGGCAAAAGGCGGCAGGCGTCCGCTATCGGAAACCTCGGCGCCGCATATTCCCGTGCAGGTGTCGGGATTGACCCTGACCCCAGGCAGCGATCATGCTGTATTCCACCCTGACACGGGAGGAATACGCATGTCCGACACGATCCGATTCACGCTGGATGGCCGCGAGGTCGAGGCGCAGCCCGGCGAAACCATCTGGGAGGTGGCCCATGGCCGTGGGCTGGTGATTCCGCACCTGTGCCACAAGCCGGCGCCGGGCTACCGCCCCGACGGCAACTGCCGCGCCTGCATGGTCGAGGTCGAGGGCGAGCGCACGCTGGTCGCCTCCTGCATCCGCGAACCTTCCGAGGGCATGAAGGTCACCACCGACAGCGCCCGCGCCAAATCGGCCCGCAAGATGGTGATCGAGATGCTGGTCGCCGATCAGCCCGAACGCGATGTCGCGCATGACAGCGCGTCGCATCTCTGGGACATGGCCGACCAGGCCGGCGTTCGCGAAAGCCGCCTGCCGACGCTGGAGGCCGGGCGCATTCCGCTGCTCGACGACAGCCATGTGGCGATGCGGGTCAACCTCGATGCCTGCATCCAGTGCAACCTCTGCGTCCGCGCCTGCCGCGAAGTGCAGGTCAATGACGTGATCGGCATGGCTGGGCGCGGCCATGATGCCTATCCGGTGTTCGATTTCGACGATCCGATGGGCGAAAGCACCTGCGTCGCCTGCGGCGAATGCGTGCAGGCCTGCCCCACCGGGGCATTGATCGAGGCCTCGGTCGTCGATGCAGCGCAGGTCGGCGACAGCAAGGATTTCGACGAAGAGGTGCGCTCGGTCTGCCCGTTCTGCGGCGTCGGCTGTCAGGTCTCGCTCAAGGTCAAGGACAACAAGGTCAAATACGTTGACGGGGTGAACGGCCCGGCCAACGAAGGGCGGCTCTGCGTCAAGGGCCGCTTCGGCTTCGACTATATCCACCACCCGCACCGGCTGACCAAGCCGCTGATCCGCCGCGAGGATGCGCCGGCGAAGGGGCTGAATGTCGACCCCGGCGATCTCGCGTCGCATTTCCGCGAGGCAACCTGGGATGAGGCTCTGGACGCGGCGGCCAACGGTCTCAAGGGCCGCGGCCGCGAGGTGGCGGGCTTCGGCTCGGCCAAATGCACCAATGAAGAGGCCTATCTGTTCCAGAAGTTCATCCGCCAGGGGTTCGGCCATAACAATGTCGACCATTGCACCCGGCTCTGCCATGCCTCCTCGGTCGCGGCGTTGATGGAGAACGTCGGCTCCGGCGCGGTGACGGCCACCTTCAACGAGATCGAGAACGCCGACGTCGCCATTGTCATCGGCGCCAACCCGGTCGAGAACCATCCCGTCGCCGCCACCTTCTTCAAGCAGTTCACCAAGCGCGGCGGCAAGCTGATCGTGATGGATCCGCGCGGCGTCGGGCTGAAACGCCACGCCAGCCATCGCTTGCAGTTCCGCCCCGGCACCGATGTCTCGATGCTGAATGCGATCATGCATGTGATCGTCGAGGAAGAGCTCTACGACCGGCAGTATATCGAGGCCTTCACCGAGAACTGGGACGCCGAGAAGGCGCATCTGGCGAATTTCCCGCCCGAGAAGATGGCCGAGGTCTGCGGCATCGAGGCCGAGGTGCTGCGCGACGTGGCCCGGACCTTTGCCAGGGCCAAGGCGGCAATGATCTTCTGGGGCATGGGCATCAGCCAGCACATCCACGGCACCGACAATTCGCGCTGCCTGATTTCGCTGGCGCTGATGACCGGACATATCGGCCGTCCCGGCACCGGGCTGCACCCCCTGCGCGGCCAGAACAACGTGCAGGGCGCCTCGGATGCAGGGCTGATCCCGATGTTCCTGCCGGATTACCAGAGCGTCGAGGATGACGGCGTGCGCTCGGCCTTCCACGAGGTCTGGCGCGATGGCGAGATTTCCGGCCAGAAGGGGCTGACCGTGGTCGAGATCATGGACGCGGTGCACGACGGCCAGATCAAGGCGATGTACATCCTCGGCGAAAACCCGGCGATGTCGGACCCGGATGTGGAACATGCCCGCGATGCCCTGGCCAAGCTCGATCATCTGGTGGTGCAGGATATTTTCCTGACCGAGACGGCGAATTACGCCGATGTGATCCTGCCGTCCTCGGCGTTTTACGAAAAGACCGGCACCGTGACCAACACCAACCGCCAGGTGCAGATGGGCCGCCCTGCCGTCACCCCGCCGGGTGAGACCCGCGAGGATTGGGAGATTACTGTCGCGCTGGCGAAACGTTGCGGGTTGAACTGGCACTACGAGAGCCCGCGCGACGTGTTCGACGAGATGAAGCTCAACATGAACTCGCTGGCCAATATCACCTGGGAGCGGCTCGAGGCCGAGAATGTCGTGATGTATCCGGCCCTGTCCGAAACCGATCCCGGCCAGCCCGTGGTCTTTGGCGACGGCTTCCCGCGCGCCGAGGGCCGGGCCAAGTTCACCCCGGCCAGCATCGTGGCGCCGGATGATGTGCCCGATGCGGACTATCCGATGATCCTGACGACCGGGCGGCAGCTCGAGCATTGGCACACCGGTTCGATGACCCGGCGCAGCCTCGTGCTGGACGCAGTGGAGCCGGAGGCGAATTGCTCGCTGCATCCCGCGACCCTGCGCAAGCTGGGGGTGGAGCCCGGCGGCATGGTGCGGCTGACCACCAAGCGCGGCGCGATCACCGTCATGGCGCGGGCCGACCGGGCGATCGCGCCGGACATGGTGTTCCTGCCCTTCGCCTATGTCGAGGCGGCGGCGAATATCCTGACCAACCCGGCACTCGATCCCTACGGCAAGATCCCCGAGTTCAAGTTCTCGGCGGTGCGGGTGGAAAAGGCCGGGGATGCGCTGGCGGCGGAATAGCCGCTGTACCGTCCATTGAACGCATGCGTTAGGCAAACTATGGATTGTCTAGGGTCAGGATTCATAACCAATAGATGACAATAGCTGCGAGGGCTATGGCAGAGAGGAATACCTTTGGACAGCGGTCATAGCGGGTCGCGACGCGCCTCCAGTCCTTGAGCCTTCCGAACATGATCTCGATGCGGTTGCGCCGCTTGTATCGGCGCTTGTCGTATTTGACCGGGGTCTTGCGTTGCTTTCGACCTGGGATGCAGGCGCGTATCCCTTTGTCTTTCAACGCTTCCCGGAACCAGTCGGCATCGTAGCCGCGATCCCCGAGCAGCCAATTGACTTTTGGAAGGCCGCTGAGCAATGCCCGCGCGCCGATGTAATCGCTGACCTGACCGGCGGTGACGAACAGGTCGAGCGGGCGCCCCTGACTGTCGCAGATGGCGTGCAGTTTGGTGTTCATGCCGCCCTTGGTGCGACCGATCAGGCGACCACGCCCCCTTTTTTCACGCCCAGGCTGGACGCCGTGCGATGTGCCTTCAGGTAGGTCGCATCGATCATCACTGTATTCTTCTCGCCGTGCAGGGCGGCCAGACCCGCCATCATCCGCGCGAAGATGCCTTTCTCGCTCCAACGCTTCCATCGGCTGTAGAGCGTCTTGTGCGGGCCGTAGGCGGCAGGAGCGTCACGCCAGCGCAAGCCATTACGATTGATAAAGATTATGCCGCTCAACACACGCTTGTCGTCAACGCGCGGCTTTCCGTGCGATTTCGGAAAGAAGGGCTTCAGACGCGCCATCTGCGCGTCGGTCAGCCAGAAAAGATCGCTCATGTCACAGCTCCGTTTTAAGAGCCGTGAATCACGCGGTGCGGCCGAAATCAATGCATCCTGAGCCTAACGCGTCTCTACAGACGGTGAAGGCTGGAGGTTTTTGAACTCCAAACTCAGTCCGCGAGTTTCTCTTGCCTAACCGAAGAAACACAGTCTTTATTGCCGCCATGGTAAATGCTGTTTTCATTCAAAACCCACAAAGTATTTACAAAGATCGCCCGGGAGAAGCCTATCATTTCCCAAAGCAGTACTTGAACGTAGTGCAGGAGTGTGTGGGCGATTGGGTCATCTTCTATGAGGGAAGAAAAGGCGCCTTCGGTTACGTATCAGTTCAGAAGGTGAGGTCTGTAGGCCCCGACCCGCACCAAGAAGACCACCATTATGCTTGGCTTGATCCTGCCACTCAGTGGGAATTCGAGTGTGTCGTACCACGAAACAACGGTGCGGGAGTCGCTTACGAGCGTTCTTTGCGTAGCTCAAACGGAAGAGCCATGTCCGGAGGAGCAAACACTTCTGCTGTTCGCCGACTGTCATTTGACGAATTTTCCGAAATCGTGATGGCAGGCCTGCAACCTCAAAACGGCCCGGAGGCACTGCCGAGAAACGCCAGCGAGATTGCCTATGAGTTCTCGGAAGGCCAAATGCCCTTCCACGGCGCCCCAATTAGCAACATTCGTGAGAAAATCCTGAGCTCTCGCGCCGCGCGAGCCCAATCTTTTGCAAGAATGGTGAAGGCAGCGTATCGCGGACGTTGCGCTATTTCCGGTCTCGATCTACGCAACGGCGGCGGAAGAGCTGAAGTACAAGCGGCGCATATCCGTCCAGTGCAGCATGACGGGCCGGATATTGTCATCAATGGCCTTGCTTTATCAGGTACACTTCATTGGATGTTCGACCGAGGGTTGATCGGCATAGGTGAAAATTATGAAATTCTCGTTTCAGAAAACAAGGTTCCATTCGAAGTCCGCCAAAGATTGATTTCGCCGACAGGTCGCCTGCATCTCCCAGAAGATCGGCGGCACTATCCACACCCCGACTACATTCGATTTCACCGCGAAAACATCTTTGGCAATGCGGCATAGTATTTTGGAGCGATGCTGGTAAGACCTGAGCTATGTTCAAGAACTTGAGGGAAATCGGCTACCAGATCGCCGCCACCAACCATGCGGAGGCCATCGTCGCGCATGATTTTCCGGAGGAGATCGCCGAGCTTTGCGGCGCGCTCGAGGATTTTCGGATCTCGGCGCAGGATCTGATCGCCAGCGGCGGCGGCGAAGCCGGCTCGACCCAGCGGCTGCGTCGCGATCTGGCGGCCAAGGGCTGGCACAAGCACAACTTCATCCAGCGCGCCACCATCGACGGCATCGAACGCGAGGCGATCAGCCACGAGATCGACCATGTGCGGCGCGGCCGAAACGGCACCATCGCGCTCGAAATCGAGTGGAACAACAAGGATCCGTTCTTCGACCGTGATCTCGAAAACTTCCAGCGGCTGCATGCGCTCTCGGCGATCAGCTTCGGCGTGGTGGTGACCCGCGGCGCCTCGCTTCAGGACGGGATGACCGATCTGGTGATCGCCGGGCTGGCCGCCGAAGGGGTGGACAGCGAGGACGGGCTGGCGGTCTTTGACATCAAGGAACGCACCGCCCGCCAGCGCGAGATCGTGGCGCGGGTGATGGCCTCCGGCTTGGGTTATCGCGCGGCCTTTGCCAAGGCCTTTGTCGCCGACAAGTTCGGCACCGCCAGCACCCATTGGGACAAGCTTCAGGACCGGGTGCGGCGCGGCGTGGGCAATCCCTGCCCGCTGATCCTGATCGGCATCGGGGTGGAGCGGGTGACCTTCGACGAACCGGCCCGCCAGATCGACCAGGGCTGGCTCTGGCCGGAGGATGAAGCGTAACAGCCGGTTTACGGCAACCGCGCCCCGGGCCTGACCCGGGGCCTCCACCACGGCCAAGAGGTCCCGGAGCATGTCCGGGACGGGGGTCACTCGGCAGCGACCGAGGAATTGTAGGAGTAAGTCTTCCAGTCGGGCTTGTAATCGTCGCTCGCCTGGTTGCCCCAGACCGTCCAGCCCTCGCGCACGCCACGACCGAACAGCTCGAGATACGGCCCCCAGCTGCATTCCTGGATCAGCGCGTATTGCTCATCGGGCTTGCGCGAATGCTCGCGTTTGCGGGTCTGGATCATGTTCACCTGGCGCCGTCCGGGCGGCAGGGTGCGGGCGTTCTTGCCGCGCACGCCAAACAGCACGATCTCGGTCACGTTGCGGAAATAGAAGCCCACGCCGCGGCCGTCAGAGCCGCCGTCCTTGCGAATCTTGTGCCAGATCAGGTTCGACTTGTACTCGAACCCCCAAGCCTCGAGCACCCGGAGCCCGTCGGGCAGGAGCGCGTTCGGCACCCAGAGATAGCAATGTGCCGCATCCATCAGATGTTCGGCCACCGGCAAATCACAGATCGCGTCGAGATCCAGCGTCGGATACCGCGCGAGGCGCTTGTGCTCGGGCGCGACCTTGCCGGTGCGGTTGGTGAACCGCCAGGGCGGGTCGGCCAATACGGTGCCGAATTTCTGGCCGTCCAGAAATTTCTCCAGATCTTGAGCAGCTTCGTTTTGCATGCCGAACATGTTGCGTATCCTGCCCCCGTGAAGCAAGCGAACAATACGCGAACACGGTTTAAACATCAATGAAGGTTTCGCGGCGTGACATCGGCACCACGCCGCGTCCGGTCAATAGACGCCCAGCACCCGCAGCCCAAGCCCGACCGTCGACAGCGCCGCCAGCGCAAAGGCCAGGGTGCGCAGCACCGGAATGCCGAGGCAGTAGATGATGTAATGCGCCACGATGCCGATGAAATAGGTCATTGCCAGCAGGCCGGGATAGCCGTCTTCGGGCAGGCGGATCATCGCCAGCACGGCCAGCGGCGCAAAGGCCACGAAGCTTTCGACCGCGACGGTGTGGGCGCGCATTGCCCGCTGCGCCCAGTCCGATTGCGGCACCGCCTGCGGATCGTAATTGCCCATGGCCCCCATCAGGCCGCGCACGGCCATCCGGTCGAGGATATAGGGCACCCAGGCTATCGCGATCCAGAGCGCGCTGAGCGCGGTGTAGATTTCCAAGGTGGTCATCTGAATCTCCCTCTGTGTGAACCAGTCTCGGCGCAGCATATCACATCGCACATGAAATTCGCTGCCCGGTTGGTGGCAAAAGGCTGAATTCGCGCGATTTTCATGCTAGGCTGGACCGATGGATATCATCACGGTCTCATACTATGCCTTGGTCTGCGGCGCGCTCGGGCTTGCCGGGCCGCGACTGGGACGGCCGCTGATCCGGCTGGGCATTGGCGGGATCGTCGGCATCCTGGCCGCGACGCTGCTGCCGACGGTGCGGCTTGGCCTCGGCCTCTGAGCTCAGCGCCAGTCGACCTCGCCGAGAAAGATGTAGCCGGCGCCATAGATCGTCTTGATCAGCCGCGGGTTCTTGGGATCCTCGCCCAGCTTGGTGCGCAGCCGCGAGATCCGCACATCCATCGCCCGGTCGAAACTCTCGCCGGCGGCACCGCCCAGCGTCTCCTGCATCTGCTGGCGAGTGATCAGCCGTCCGGGGCTTTCGAGGAACATCCGCAGCACCGCCCCCTCGGCATGGGAGAAACTCGCCACGTCGCCGGCCTCGTTGCGCAGGGTATAGGCGTCGAAATCCGCCTGCCAGCCGCTGAAGCTGGCGATCCGGCCGGCCTGCACCGCCGGCCGCGCAGCGCGCAGCCGGGCGCGGATGCGGGCCACCACCTCGGAGGGGTCGAAAGGTTTGATGATGTAATCGTCGGCCCCCAGCTCGAGCCCGATCACCCGGTCCTGAACCTCGGCCCGGCCGGAAATAATGATCACCGAAGCCCCCTGCTCCAGCGCCAGACGGTGCACCAGCGACAGGCCGTCGCGATCCGGCAGGCTGAGGTCGACAAGGCAGACGTCGGGCGCGGTGCGGCGCAGCGCGGCCTCGAATTCGGTGGCGCGGCCAAAGCTCAGGGTACGAAAACCGGCTTCTTCCAGCGTCTCGGCCAGAAGCCGGCGGATCTCGGGCTCGTCATCGAGGATGGTGATCAGCGGCGCATCGGTCATGGGGCATCCTGGCTCTCGCCCAGCGCGGCGGCGAGCTGCGCGGCGCTGAAGGGTTTGCGCAGCACCGGACCAAGCGCCGCGGCGGCGACATAAAGCGCGTGATCGGCGGGCAACGAGGTCATCAGCGCCACCGGCACCGTGCAATCGGTGGCGAGGTCGAGACCGGTTTCGGCGCCTTCGAGCTGGATATCGGTCAGCACCGAGGTGATTTCCGGCAGCCCGTCGATCAGCGCCTGCGCCTCGGCGACCGAGGCCGCCTCGACCACGCGCCAGCCCAGCCCGGTCAACATGTCGCGGATCGCGCCGCGCAGATCGGCATTGTCCTCGACCAGCAGCACCATGCCGGGGTCGGCCTCTTCGACCTCGGGCGCCGGGCGCAGCGGCAGGCGCAGCAGCACCTGCGCGCCGGCCTCGGTGTTCCACAGCTTGAGATCGCCACCGGCCAGCTTGGTGGCGTCATAGACCATGGCAAGGCCAAGGCCCGAGCCTTCGCCGCCCTTGGTGGTAAAGAACGGTTCGGCCCCGTGGCGCAGCGCCGCTTCGGTGAAGCCGGGGCCGGTGTCGCGCACCTCGAAGCTGAGCCATGTGGCGGCATCGATCCGCGCGGCGACATGGATGGCACCGGCCTCGCCACAGGCATCGCGGGCATTGAGGATCAGGTTGAGCAGCGAATCCTGCAACATGCCGGGATCGAACAGGATGGCGCCCGGGACATCCGCCGACAGGTGCAGCGTGACCCCCGGCGGCAGGCTGGGACCGGCCAGCACCGCAAGCTCTTGCAGAAAGGGCTCGATCCGCGTCGCCACCGGCCGGTGACGGCGGCTGGCGGTCATGTCGGCGATCCGGCCAAGCAGCGTGCCGCCGCGCCGGGCGGCGCTCAGCGTGGCGCTGATCAGCGGGGCGGCGTCATCCGGCAGATCGGGCATCCGGCTCAGCTTGGACTGCATGCCGAGGATGATCGTCAGCAGGTTGGAAAAATCATGCGCCAGCCCGCTGGTGAGCTGCGCCGCGATCTCGCGGCGGCGGGTCTGTTGCAGGGCAACGCGGGTCTGGGTTTCCTCGGTAACATCCATCGACAGGATATAGACACCGTTCTCGTGCTGATCGGGGGTAAAGGAGGCGCGGATGCGGCGCAGGCTGGGGGCATCGGTAAACTCAAAGGTGGAGGGCTGGCCGGCCAGCGCGGCGGCGAGATGCGGCTGGACCTTGGCAAAGGCATCCGGGCCCAGCGCCTCGGCGATCGACATGCCGACGATGTCGGAGGGGCGGCCCGGGATGACCGAGGTCAGCCGCTGATTGGAATAGGTGTAGCGGCCGCTGGAATCCACATGCGCGATATGCGCCGGCATCATCTCGGTGGTCAGCCGGGTGCGGGCCTCGATGGCGCGCAGCTGGCGCTGGGTTTCCTCCAGCGCGCTGATCGTCGAGGCCAGTTGCCGGTTGGTCCTGGCCAGCTCTTCCGACCGCCGCAGCACCTCTTCCGACAAAAGCTCGGAGCGGGTGCGCAGCAGCTGCTCCTGCTCCTTGGTGCGGGTGATGTCGGTGTAGACGGTGACCCAGCCGCCCTGCGGCAGCGGCGCCCCCTCGACCGAGATCCAGCGGCCGTTGGAGCGGGGGCGCTCCATGTAATGCGGTTCGAAGGCGCGGGCCTGTTCGACCCGGACAGCGACAAAGGCCTCGGGGTCGCTAACCTCGCCGTATTCGCCGCGCGACACCAGATGGCGGATCGTGTCCTCGAAGCTGGCGCCGACGGTGACCAGCGCCTCGGGCAGATCGAACATCTCCTGAAAGCGGCGGTTGCACTGCACCAGCCGCAGATTGCGGCCGTAGATCGACAGCGCCTGCTGGATCAGGTTCAGCCCGGCTTGGGTCATGGCTGACAGATGTCTGTCGGAATGCGGCATGAAGGCGATGTCCCGGCGGCGCGCGTGGCTTTCGAGAGTTACTTGCTTCGCCGCGACCGATCAACCTTTGCCGGATCGGCCGTTGCGTCGCGCGGGCCGGGATCGTCCTTGCCGGCCGGCCGGGTCACCGACGGCCGGCGCCCCCCCGTTACAATTCGTAAGATTTCGGAAACGATAAGGAAAAAGTTGACCGTCAGCCTCGACGTTGACCAAATGGATAGCAGAATCGCACCAGCGGTCAGCCTCGAAAAACGAGGCAAAGGGAGGACATCGGTTGACTGACACGTCTCGGGGCGCAGAAGGACTGCGCTCTATTCCGGCGCTGTTGAAGCGCAATGCGACGCAGTTCGCAGGCAAGCCCGCCTATCGCGAGAAAGACCTCGGAATCTGGCAAAGCTGGACCTGGGCCGAAACCGCGCAGGAGATCGAGGCGCTGGCTCTGGGCCTACTCAATCTCGGCGTGAACGAGGGCGATTTCGTGGCCATCATCGGCCGCAACCGGCCGTATCTCTACTGGTCGATGGTCGCCGCGCAATCGGTCGGCGCGGTGCCGGTGCCGCTCTATCAGGACGCGGTCGCCGAAGAGATGGAATATGTGCTCGGCCATTGCGGCGCGCGTTTCGTCATCGCCGCCGATCAGGAACAGGTCGACAAGGTGATCGAGGTGCAGGACGGCCTGCACCAGTTCGAGCACATGCTCTATATCGATCCCCGCGGCCTGCGGAAATACGACCATTCCCAGCTGCACCGGTTTCGCCATGTGCAGGAGCAGGGCCGGGCCGCGCGCGAGGAATTCCTGCCCGAACTCGACCGCCGCCGCGGCGCGCTCGATTATGACGACACCTGCGTCATGCTGTATACCTCGGGCACCACCGGCAAGCCCAAGGGCGTGGTGCTCTCGAACCGCAATATCATCGAGACGGCCAAGAACTCTTCCGAATTCGACCACCTGCGCGAAGGCGACGAGGTGCTGGCCTATCTGCCGATGGCCTGGGTCGGCGATTTCATCTTTTCCATCGGTCAGGCCTATTGGACGGGCTTCTGCGTGAACTGCCCGGAAAGCGCCGACACGATGATGACCGACCTGCGCGAGATCGCGCCGTCGTATTACTTTGCGCCGCCGCGGGTCTTCGAGACCCAGCTGACCCAGATCATGATCCGCATGGAAGACGCCAGCAAACTCAAGCGGCAGATCTTTCACCACTTCATGGGCCATGCCCAGAAGGTCGGCCCGACGATCCTCGACGGCGGCAAGGTGGGGCTTGTCGACCGGTTAAAATACCGCTTGGGCGAAGCGCTGGTCTATGGGCCGCTGAAGGACACGCTGGGCTTTTCGCGGGTGCGCGTCGGCTATACGGCGGGTGAGGCGATCGGGCCCGAGATATTCGATTTCTACCGTTCGCTGGGGATCAACCTCAAACAGCTATACGGCCAGACCGAGGCCAGCGTGTTCATCACCCAGCAGCCGGATGGCGAGGTGCGCTCGGACACCGTGGGCGTGCCCTCGCCCGGGGTCGAGATCAAGATCGCCGACAATGGCGAGGTCTTCTACCGCTCGCCCGGCACCTTTGTGGAATACTACAAGAACGCCGAAAGCACCGCCGACACCAAAGACCCGGAGGGCTGGGTCGCCACCGGCGATGCCGGGTTCTTCGAAGAGGGCACCGGCCATCTCAGGATCATCGACCGGGCCAAGGACGTGGGCCAGATGGCCGATGGCGGGCTGTTCGCGCCGAAATACGTCGAGAACAAGCTCAAGTTCTATCCCAACATCCTCGAGGCGGTGGTCTTTGGTGCCGGCCGCGACCGGTGCTGCGCCTTCATCAACATCGATCTGACGGCGGTGGGCAACTGGGCCGAGCGCAACAACATTGCCTATGCCTCCTATCAGGAACTGGCCGGCCATCCGCGGGTGCTGGAGATGATCCAGAACCACGTGGAAGAGACCAATGAAAGCGTCGCGCAGGACGAGATGCTCTCGGGCTGTCAGGTGCACCGCTTCCTTGTGCTGCACAAGGAGCTCGATGCCGACGACGGCGAGCTGACCCGAACCCGCAAGGTGCGCCGCAAGATCATCGGCGAGAAGTTCGATGACCTGGTGACCGCGCTCTACGACGGGTCGGACAGCATCTATACCGAAACCGAGGTCACCTACGAGGATGGCCGCAAGGGCAAGATCAAGGCGACGCTGGAGATCCGCGACGCCAGAGTGGTGCCGGTGACCCCGCGCGCGGTGGCGGCGGAATGAGACGCGGGCTTTTCCGGCCCGGGCCGGCCGTCAGCGCCCCGGGTGCCGAACGTCAGACGCGCGCGCAGGGAGCCGTTGGCGGGCTGCGTATTTTGAAAGAGAAGAAGCAGGGGGTGGCGCGGTGAAGGATACCGATGGTTACATGACCGAAGACGGCCGCCAGATCGGCGGCGTGCTGATGGAGATGAAGAACATCACGCTGCGCTTCGGCGGCGTGGTGGCGATCCAGGACATTTCGTTCGACGTCCGCGAGGGCGAGATCCGGGCGATCATCGGGCCGAACGGGGCCGGCAAGTCGTCAATGCTGAACGTGATTTCCGGCTTCTACCACCCGCAGGAAGGCGAGGTCTGGTACAAGGGCGAACGCCGCCCGGCGATGAAACCCTACGAGGTGGCGCGCCTGGGCGTGGCACGGACGTTCCAGAACATCGCGCTCTTCGAGGGCATGTCGGTGCTCGACAACGTGATGACCGGACGGCTGACGCATATGCACGCCGGGATCGGGGCGCAGGCCCTGTGGTGGGGCACGGCCCGCGACGAAGAGATCGCCAACCGGCGCAAGGTCGAGGAGGTGATCGATTTTCTCGAGATCCAGCACATTCGCAAGACGCCGGTGGGCACCCTGCCCTACGGGTTGAAGAAACGGGTCGAGCTGGCCCGCGCCCTGGCGGCGCAGCCGTCGATCCTGCTGCTCGACGAGCCGATGGCCGGGATGAACGTCGAGGAAAAAGAGGACATGAGCCGCTTCATCCTCGACGTGAACGACGAGTTCGGCACCACCATCGCCCTGATCGAACACGACATGGGCGTGGTGATGGATATCTCCGACCGGGTGGTGGTGATGGATTACGGCAAGAAGATCGGAGACGGCACGCCGGAAGAGGTGCGCAGCAACCAGGACGTGATCGACGCTTATCTGGGGGTGGCACATTGAGACAAATTCCGACCCGTCCCGGGCCTGCTCCGGGACCTCATGACAGACGCCGAAAGGCCCCGGATCAGGTCCGGGGCGCGAGACACTTGCAGACCGGGACGCGCCCATGCTGACAGAAATTTTCATCACCCCCTTCGCCGACATGGTCGCGGCGCCCGACTTCCTGATGCAGGTGCTCTGGGAGGGGCTGGTTTCCGGCATCCTCTATGCGCTGATCGCGCTGGGGTTCGTGCTCATCTTCCGCTCGTCGCGCATTTTCAACTTTGCGCAGGGCATCATGGTGGTCTTCGCCGCGCTGACGCTGGTCGGGCTCTACGCCATGGGCGTGCCGGCCTGGATCGCGGTCGGGCTGACGCTGGTGGTGATGTTCATCCTGGCCGTCAGCATCGAGCGTATCGTGCTGCGGCCGCTGGTCGGCCAGCCTGACATCATCCTGTTCATGGCCACCATCGGCATCACGCTGTTCCTGATCGGACTGGGCGAGATCATCTTTGGCGGCGAGAACAAGGTGATGATCACCGAGGAACTCGGCATTCCCACCGGCGACACGGTGCTGGAGCCCTGGGACGGGCTGCTGATCCTGCAACACCTCGACATCACGGTGGTTGTCGTGGCGACCCTGCTGGTGGCGGCGCTGCTGGCCTTTCTCAACTACACCCAGATGGGCCGGGCGATCCGGGCCCTGGGCGACGATCACCAGGCGGCGCTGTCGGTCGGTATCTCGCTTCAGACGGTCTGGGTGCTGGTCTGGTTCATCGCCGGCATCATCGCGCTGGTGACCGGCATCGCCTGGGGCGCCCGCGCCGGGGTGAGCTTCGCGCTCGAGGTCATCGCCTACAAGGCGCTGCCCGTTCTCATGCTGGGCGGGCTGGAGAGCATCACCGGGGCGATCATCGGCGGGCTGATGATCGGCATCCTGGAGAAACTGTTCGAGATCTACTGGGGCCAGCCGCTGCTCGGCGGCAATACCGAGACCTGGTTTGCCTTCGTGCTGGCGCTTGTCGTGCTGCTGTTCCGGCCGCAGGGGCTGTTCGGCGAACGTATCATCGAGAGAGTGTAGCGGGCGCCGGCCCGTCACGGAGACAGACATGAGCCACAAATCCCGCATCGGATGCATCGTCATCGACTGCCAAACCGACGACCTGACACAGGCCTGCGCCTTCTGGTCGGCCGCGCTGGGCAAGGAGGGCAAGATCGACCCTGACGGCAAATACGCCCAGTTCGACGGGCATGAGGGATATCCCAAGGTGCTGCTTCAGGCGGTGGACCATGCGCCGCGGGTGCATCTGGACATCGAAACCGACGATCAGGGTGCCGAGGCCACGCGGCTGGCCGCATTGGGCGCCGAGCGGATCGGCGCGGTCAGGAGCTGGACCGTGATGCAGGCCCCCACCGGCCACCGGTTCTGCCTCGTCGGGCCACAGGGCGAGGATTTTCCCGGCGCGGCGGCGGACTGGCCGTGAGCGCCGGGGACCAAGGGCAGGAGAGGCGCGGGGCTCGCGCAGTCTCCAGGACGGACGCAGGATGGGCGGGCGCCGCGCATCTTCAATGGAAAGAACGGAAAACGACGCATGCTCTATAGAACCGCAGGACAGTTCAAGACGACTTACAAGGCCGACCAGGCGCTGTTTCCCGTCAGGCAGGATGCCGTGCTTCTGGCGATCATCCTGCTCTTTGCCTGGGTGATCTTTCCGCTGACCGCCAGCGAGTTCGCCTTTCAGACGCTGCTGATCCCGATCATGATCTACGCGCTGGCGGCGCTGGGGCTCAACATCCTGACCGGCTATGCCGGCCAGCTCAGCCTCGGCACCGCGGCCTTCATGGGGGTGGGCGCCTATGCCTGCTACAAGATGGTCACCCTGATGCCCTGGATGAACCCGATCCTGGCGATCCTGTTGTCGGGTATCTTCTCGGCCGGGGTCGGCGTGGCCTTTGGCATCCCGTCGCTGAGGATCAAGGGGTTCTACCTCGCGATTGCCACGTTGGCGGCGCAGTTCTTTCTGGTCTGGCTGTTCGAGAAATGGGCCTGGCTCTACAACTACAATGCCTCCGGCGCGATCCAGGTGCCCAATCTCGACATCTTCGGCATCTATGTCGCCGGGCCGCAGGCCTCTTCGGTGGTGCAGTATTTCGTGGTCCTGGGCATCGTCACCCTGCTCACCCTGCTCTGCATCAACCTGACCCGCGGCAATCTCGGACGGACCTGGAAGGCGACGCGCGACATGGACATCGCCGCCGAGCTGATCGGCATCAACCTGATGAAATCCAAGCTCACCGCCTTTGCGGTCTCGTCTTATGTGGTCGGCGTCGCCGGCGCGCTCTTTGTCTTCATGTGGCGCGGCGCGGCCGAGCCCAACCTGTTCGACATTCCTCTGAGCTTCCGCATCCTGTTCATCGCCATCATCGGCGGGCTGGGCTCGATCCTCGGCAACTACCTTGGCGCGATCCTGATCGTCGGGTTGCCGGTGGTGCTGGGCATCGTGCCCGAAGCCCTGGGCCTTCCGGTGTCCTCGGCCATGGTCGAGCACCTCAACATCATGATCGTCGGCGGGCTGATCATCTTCTTCCTGATCATCGAACCGCACGGGCTGGCCCGGCTCTGGGCGCTGATCCGCGAGAAACTCATTCTCTGGCCGTTCCCGCACTAGGGGCCGGCCCAATACCCAAAAACACAAGCAATCCATGGGAGGATACCAGATGAACCACTTTACCAAATGGGCCGCGGCGGCGGCGCTGGCCACGGCGGGCAGCGCGGCGCTGGCCGAGGGGCTCTTTACCCCGAACCTCAGCTACCGCACCGGCCCCTTCGCGGCCACCGGCATTCCGCTGATGAACGGCCAGGCCGATTACATGAACATGCTCAATGCCCGCGACGGCGGCATCGGCGGCGTGATGATCGACTTCGAGGAATGCGAGACCGGCTATTCCACCGAAAAAGGCGTGGAATGCTATGAAAAGACCAAGGGCAAGGCGATCGTGACCCAGCCCTGGTCGACCGGCATCACGCTTCAGGTGCTGCCCAAGACCAATGTCGACGAGATCCCGATCCTGGCGCCGGGCTACGGCTTTTCGCCGATGATGGACGGCAAGACCTTCCAGTGGGCCTTCAACACGCCGGCGGGCTATTGGGATGCGGCCGACATGATTGTGCAGTACCTCGAGGGCCAGGGCTCGCTCGACGGCAAGAAGATCGCCTTCCTGCACCTCGACCACCCCTATGGCAAGGAACCGCTGCCGCTGCTCGAGCGCATGGCCGAGGAGAAGGGTTTCGAGCTGGTGCCGATCCCGGTCGGTCTGAAAGAGATGCAGAACCAATCGGCGCAATGGCTGCAAATCCGCCGCGAACGCCCCGATTACGTGGTGATGTGGGGCTGGGGCGCGATGAACGCCGGCGCCATCACCGAAGCCGTCAAGACCAAGTTCCCGATGGAGAACATGGTGGGTGTCTGGTGGGCCGGGCATGATGCCGACCTCAAGATCGTCGGCGAAGACGGCAAGGGCTACAAGTCGATCTCCTGGTCCTTCCCGAACCTCGACGCGCCGGTGGTGGCCGACATCAAGACCCACGTTGTCGATGCCGGCAATTCCAAGTCGAATGAAGAAGAGATGGCCGGCGTGTTCTACAACCGCGGCATCATCATCTCGGCCATCCTCGCCGAAGGCATCCGCATGGCGCAGCAGGAATTCGACACCGGCGAGATCGACGCCAGCCAGCTACGCTGGGGGCTCGAGAACATCGACATGACCGAAGCGCGGATCAGCGAACTGGGCCTCGACGGCATGGTGCCGCCGTTCAAGACCTCCTGCGCCGACCACACCGGCAAGTCGGGTGGCTGGATGCTGGAATGGGACGGCGAGAAATTCGTCAAGGTCTCGGACCACCTGACGCCGAACACCGAGGCCTATGAGGCGCTGGTGGCCGAAAAAGCCGCCGAATACGCCGAGGCCAATGCGCCCTGGCCGGTGAACGACGCCTGCGAGATGTAAATCTCTCCTCTCCGGCGGCGGCGCCGACCGCTGCCGCCGGATCTGCGTATTTGTGAAAGAGAAGAAGATGCTGGACGCCGCACCGACCACAGCCCAATCCGAAGAGGCCCTGCTAGGCTCAGGATGCATTGATTTCGGCCGCACCGCGTGATTCACGGCTCTTAAAACGGAGCTGTGACATGAGCGATCTTTTCTGGCTGACCGACGCGCAGATGGCGCGTCTGAAGCCCTTCTTTCCGAAATCGCACGGAAAGCCGCGCGTTGACGACAAGCGTGTGTTGAGCGGCATAATCTTTATCAATCGTAATGGCTTGCGCTGGCGTGACGCTCCTGCCGCCTACGGCCCGCACAAGACGCTCTACAGCCGATGGAAGCGTTGGAGCGAGAAAGGCATCTTCGCGCGGATGATGGCGGGTCTGGCCGCCCTGCACGGCGAGAAGAATACAGTGATGATCGATGCGACCTACCTGAAGGCACATCGCACGGCGTCCAGCCTGGGCGTGAAAAAAGGGGGCGTGGTCGCCTGATCGGTCGCACCAAGGGCGGCATGAACACCAAACTGCACGCCATCTGCGACAGTCAGGGGCGCCCGCTCGACCTGTTCGTCACCGCCGGTCAGGTCAGCGATTACATCGGCGCGCGGGCATTGCTCAGCGGCCTTCCAAAAGTCAATTGGCTGCTCGGGGATCGCGGCTACGATGCCGACTGGTTCCGGGAAGCGTTGAAAGACAAAGGGATACGCGCCTGCATCCCAGGTCGAAAGCAACGCAAGACCCCGGTCAAATACGACAAGCGCCGATACAAGCGGCGCAACCGCATCGAGATCATGTTCGGAAGGCTCAAGGACTGGAGGCGCGTCGCGACCCGCTATGACCGCTGTCCAAAGGTATTCCTCTCTGCCATAGCCCTCGCAGCTATTGTCATCTATTGGTTATGAATCCTGACCCTAGAGGTCAACAATATCGAGGTGATCTACAATCACGTGATCCTGGTGCTCAAAGGCGTGTCGCTCACCGTGCCCAAGGGCGGGATCACCGCGCTTCTGGGCGGCAACGGGGCCGGCAAGACCACCACGCTCAAGGCCATTTCCAACCTGCTGCACTCCGAACGCGGCGAGGTCACCAAAGGCTCGATCAACTACAAGGGCGAAACGGTGCAGGGGCTCGACCCGGCCGCGCTGGTCAAGCGCGGGGTGATCCAGGTGATGGAAGGCCGGCATTGCTTCGAACATCTGACCGTCGAGGAAAACCTGCTGACCGGCGCCTATACGCGGCGGGACGGCAAGGGCGCGATCGAGGCCGATCTCGAGATGGTCTATTCCTATTTCCCGCGCCTCAAGGAACGGCGCCGCAGCCAGGCCGGCTATACTTCGGGCGGCGAGCAGCAGATGACGGCGATCGGCCGCGCGCTGATGAGCCGCCCCGAGACCATCCTGCTGGACGAGCCCTCGATGGGGCTGGCGCCGCAGCTGGTGGAGCAGATCTTCGAGATCGTGAAATCGGTCAACGAGAACGAGGGCGTCTCCTTCCTGCTGGCCGAGCAGAACACCAACGTGGCGCTGCGCTTTGCCCATTACGGCTACATTCTCGAGAGCGGCCGGGTGGTGATGGACGGTGCCGCAAAGGATCTGCGCGAGAATGCCGATGTGAAGGAATTCTATCTCGGCATGTCCGACGAGGGCCGCAAATCGTTCCGCGACGTACGCTCTTACCGCCGCCGCAAGCGCTGGCTGGCCTGACCACCACTCACGACCGCAGGCCGGGCTTCGGCCCGGCAGGCCGGCACGACACACCGACGCTATGCCGGGCCGACGCCCGGCCTGCGGAACCACGGCATTTGACCAAAGGATACCTTCGATGAGCCGCCATTTCGACGCCCTGGAAACCCGGACGCCCGAGGTGCGCCACGCCGCCCAGCGCGACGCGCTCAATGCGCAGCTGGCCCGCCACGGGATCGACCCGCTGAGCGACCTCTCGGGGCTGGCCCGCTTGCCGGTGCTGCGCAAATCCGACCTGGTGGCCCGGCAGAAGGCGCAGCGGCCCTTTGGCGGGTTGCCGGTGTCGAACCTGGCGCATGTCTTTCAGTCGCCCGGCCCGATCTATGAGCCCGGCGGGGTGAGCCACGACTGGTGGCGGATGGGCCGGTTCCTGCACGCCGCCGGCATCGGCGCGGGCGATATCGTGCAGAATTGTTTCGGCTATCACCTCACCCCGGCCGGCATGATCTTTGAAAACGGCGCCCGCGCGGTGGGCGCCGCCGTGCTGCCCGCCGGCACCGGCCAGACCGAGCTTCAGGCCCGCGCCGCACATGATCTGGGCATCACCGCCTATGCCGGCACGCCGGACTACCTCAAGGTGATCCTCGACAAGGCCGAGGCGCTGGGCCTGCCGCTCACGATCACCAAGGCGGCGGTCGGCGGCGGCGCGCTGTTTCCCTCGCTCCGGCAGGAATACGCCGATCGCGGCATCGCCTGCCTGCAATGTTATGCCACCGCCGACATCGGCAATATCGCCTATGAGAGCGACGCCCGGGAGGGCATGATCGTCGATGAGGGGGTGATCGTCGAGATCGTGACCCCGGGCACCGGCGACCCGGTTGCCGCGGGCGACGTCGGCGAGATCGTGGTCACCACGCTCAATCCCGACTATCCGCTGATCCGCTTTGCCACCGGCGACATGAGCGCCGTTCTGCCAGGCGCAAGCCCTTGTGGCCGCACGAATATGCGAATCAAGGGCTGGATGGGCCGGGCCGATCAGACCACCAAGATAAAGGGCATGTTCGTGCGGCCCGAACAGGTGGCCGAACTGGTGGCGCGGCACGACGAGGTGACCCGCGCCCGGGTGATCGCCGCCCGCGAGGGCGAGGCCGACAAGATGATCGTGCGGCTTGAAAGCGCCGCCGGCGACCCTAGCCTTTACGAGACATCCATCCGCGAGGTGCTCAAGCTGCGCGGTGCTGTCGAGCTTGTGAGGCCGGGTGAGCTTCCCAAGGATGGCATCGTGATCGAAGATACCCGCGTCTACGACTGATCCGGGAGGAATCACCATGTCCCTGTCCTTGACGCGCGCGCTGACGCATTCCGTGGCGCTTGCCGCCCTGCTTGTGGCGGGCCAGGTCTCGGCCGCCGATCTGGCGCTGGTTCTGGCCAATTGGGACTATCGCCGTCTCGACGATGCGCGCGACGCCCGCGACATCCGCGCCATTGGCCAGCGGCTCGAAGAGGTGGGGTTCGAGGTCATCAGCGACTACAACGCCGATGCCGATGACTTGCGCGAGGCCGCGGCCCGCTTTCGCGACCGCGCCCCGGAGGCCGACCGCGTGCTCATCGTGCTCGACGGGCATTTCGTCAGCACCGGCACCGACGCCTGGCTGCTGGGCACCGATGCGCGCGATGTGGGCCCGCTCAATCTCTCGGCCCAGGGGGTCTCGCTCACCGCGCTGGCCGATATCGCCGGCGCGGCGGCGGCGGGCCGCTCCGTCATTCTGGCCGGGCGCTCCGGCCAGCTCTCGCCGCAGGAGACCGGGTTGCGCAGCGGCACCCAGGGGATGACCCTGCCGCAGGGGGTGACCCTCGCCAGCGGCGCGACGGAATGGATGCGCTATGCGATCTTTGCCGGGCTGCTGCGCGAAGGCGTGAGCCTCGACGATGCGCTGTCACAGCTCTCGGCACGCGGATTTCTCAGCGATACCGTGGGCTTCACCGAAGGCAATATCGGGCCATCGCAGCCCGCCATCGACACTGAAGCGCTGCGCAGCCAGTCCGAAGAAGAAGGTTTCTGGGCGGCGATCAGCGCGCTGGGTACGGAAGAGGCCTTCGATCTCTACATCGACCGCCATCCCCGGGGCCGCTATGTCGGCGAGGCCAGGCGCCGGATTGCCGCGCTCGACGCCGAAGAGGCGAACCGCTGGCAGGCGGCAGAAGAGCGGCTGGACCTCACCCGCAACGACCGCCGCCAGATCCAGCGCGACCTGACCCTCCTGGGCTATGACACCCGCGGCATCGACGGCATCTTCGGTCGGGGCAGCCGCAGCGCCATCGAACACTGGCAGCGCGATCAGCGCCAGGAGGTCACCGGCTATCTCGACCGCCGCCAACTGCGTCAGATCACCGAGCAGGCCGCCGAACGCCGCGCCGAGCAGGCCGAAGCGATGCGCCGCGAAGAGGACCGGGTCTGGCAGGACACCGGTGCCGATGGCACCGAGGCGGGCCTGCGCGCCTATCTCGAACGCTATCCCGAGGGCCGCTATGCCGCCGATGCCCGCCGCCATCTCGATGAGATCGAGACCGCGCAGGCGGAAGAGCGCGCACGCGACGCAAGGCGCGCCTGGCGCGATGCCCGCGAACAGGACACCCTTGCGGGCTACGAGGCCTTTCTCGAGCGGTTCGGAAATTCGGAATTCGCCGATGCCGCGCGCAGTCGCATCGCCGAGATGCGCAATGACGACACCGACCGGCAGGTCGCGGCCGCCCGCGCCGAAGAGCGCGAGATCGTCACCAACACCGTGACCCGGCTGCTGGTGGAACAGCGTCTGATGGGGCTGGGCTACAGCCTCGGGATG
This sequence comes from Marinovum sp. E3, assembly GCF_055755275.1. Lineage (NCBI taxonomy): Bacteria > Pseudomonadati > Pseudomonadota > Alphaproteobacteria > Rhodobacterales > Roseobacteraceae > Marinovum > Marinovum sp. E3. Next base: position 98,759 of record NZ_CM146908.1, on the reverse strand, counting down.
GCCGATGGCAATTTCACCGATCAGACGCGGCGTGCGATCCGGCAATATCAGGAAGACCGTGGCATCTTTGTCAGCGGCTATGTCAGCAAGCGCACCGCCGCCTTCCTGCTGGCCGGCCGCTGAGGCCTGCTGCCACGCGCCCCGGCCGCCGCGCCGGGGCCTCGCGCCCTTTTTCCCCTCGCCCACTGGACGCTGGCCCGATCAGGCAATATCACCCGGATGACCGCAAGACGCCCAAGGGAACCCGCATATGTCGCGCTATGATGCCGCCTCGATCGAGGCGAAATGGCAGGAGGCCTGGACCGAGGCCGAATCCTTCACCGCCACGATGGAGGGCGGCAAGCCGAAATACTACGTGCTCGAGATGTTCCCCTACCCCTCGGGCAAGCTGCACATGGGCCATGTGCGCAACTACACCATGGGTGACGTGATCGCCCGTTACAAGATTTCCACCGGCCACAACGTGCTGCACCCGATGGGCTTCGACGCCTTCGGCATGCCGGCCGAAAATGCCGCCATGGCCAGCGGCGGCCACCCCAAGGACTGGACCTATTCCAACATCGACGACATGGTCGAACAGATGAAGCCGCTGGGCCTCTCGCTCGACTGGTCGCGGATGTTTGCCACCTGCGACCCCGAGTACTACGGCCAGCAGCAGGCGCTGTTCCTGGATTTCCTCGATCAGGGTCTGGTTTATCGCAAGAACGCCGTGGTCAACTGGGATCCGGTCGACATGACGGTGCTGGCCAACGAACAGGTCGAGGACGGCAAGGGCTGGCGCTCGGGCGCCGAAGTCGAGCGGCGCGAGCTGACGCAGTGGTTCTTCCGCATCTCCGACATGGCCGAAGAGCTGCTTGACGCCATCGACGGGCTGGATGACTGGCCGGCCAAGGTCAAGCTGATGCAGCAGAACTGGATCGGCCGCTCGCGCGGCTTGCAGTTTGCCTTTGGCCTCACCGAAGGCCCCGAGGGCTTCGACCGGGTCGAGGTCTATACCACCCGCCCCGACACCCTGCTCGGCGCGTCCTTCCTGGGCATTTCGCCCGACCATCCGCTGGCCAGGGCGCTGGAAAAGGACAACCCCGAAATCGCTGCTTTCTGCGCCGAATGTCGCAAGGGCGCGACCACTGAGGAAGCGTTGGAAAAGGCCGAGAAGAAGGGCTTTGACACCGGGCTGACCGTGCGCCACCCGTTCGACACCGCCTGGGATCTGCCGGTCTATATCGCCAATTTCATCCTGATGGATTACGGCACCGGCGCGATCTTCGGCTGCCCGGCGCATGACGCCCGCGATCTCGAGTTCGCCCGCAAGTACGAGCTGCCGGTGACCTCGGTCTTTGCCTCGGCCGAGGACGAGGGCCGCACCATGCCGGAAGACGGCGGCGAAGCCTATGTGCCGCCGAAGTCGGAGCGGGTGATCTATGTGCGCGGCTTCGCCGGCGAGACCGAACAGACCGGCGAAGCAGGTATCGACGCCGCCATCGCCTTTTGCGAGGACAACGGCGTCGGCCAGGGCGTGACCAAGTTCCGCCTGCGCGACTGGGGCCTGTCGCGCCAGCGCTACTGGGGCTGCCCAATCCCGGTGGTGCATTGCGAGGCCTGCGGCGTGGTGCCGGAGAAAAAGGAAAACCTGCCCGTCGAGCTGCCTTATGACGTCAGCTTCGACACGCCGGGCAATCCGCTCGACCGGCACCCGACCTGGCGCGACTGCGCCTGCCCCGCCTGTGGCCGGCCCGCCAAGCGCGAAACCGACACGATGGATACTTTCGTCGACAGCTCGTGGTATTTTGCCCGTTTTACCGCACCGCACGCCGACACGCCCACCGACCTGGCGGCGGCGCAATACTGGATGAACGTCGATCAGTACATCGGCGGCATCGAGCATGCGATCCTGCACCTGCTCTATTCGCGCTTCTTTGCCCGCGCCATGCACATCACCGGGCATCTGCCGGAAAGCGCCAAGGAGCCGTTCAACGCGCTCTTTACCCAGGGCATGGTGACCCATGCGATTTATCAGACCCGGGATGCCAACGGCCGACCGGTATATCATTACCCGGCGGATGTGGAGGAGCGTGACGGCGCAGTCGTTGTCCGCGCCACCGGCGAAGCGGTCGAGGTGGTGCCTTCGGCCAAGATGTCGAAATCCAAGAACAACGTGGTCGACCCGGCCGAGATCGTTGCCAACTTCGGCGCCGATACCGCGCGCTGGTTCGTGCTGTCGGACAGCCCGCCGGAGCGCGACGTGGAATGGACCGCCGCCGGCGCCGAGGCCGCCGCCCGCCACCTTGCGCGCGTCCACCGCATCGCCAGCGACGCCGCCGCCTCCGAGGATGGCCCGCAGGCCGGGGACGAGGCGCTGCTGAAAGAGATGCACAAGGCGATCCGCGATGTGACCCTGGGCATCGAGAGCTTTGGTTTCAACGCCGCCATCGCCCGGCTTTACGCCTTTACCAACACGCTTGCCAAATCCAAGGCCGGCGGCGAGGCGAAACGCGCGGCGACCCGCGCCCTGGCCCAGCTGATGGCGCCGATGACGCCGCATCTGTCCGAAGAGATCTGGTCGCTGCTCGGTGGCAAGGGGCTGGTGATCGCGGCCGCTTGGCCGCAGGCCGACGAGGCGATGCTGGTGGAAAACGCCGTCACCCTGCCGATCCAGATCAACGGCAAGCGGCGGGCGGAAATCAGCGTTGCCACCGATGCTTCGAAGGAAGAGGTTGAAAAACTCGCGCTCGGCCATCACGCTGTGGTCAAGGCGCTGGAAGGCAGCGCGCCGAAGAAGGTGATCGTGGTGCCGGGGCGGATCGTGAATGTGGTTGTCTGACCGACGCAGCCTGCTTTTCGGCGCGGCGGCCGCGATGACGCTGGCGGGCTGCGGTTTCGCGCCGGCCTATGGCACCGGCGGCGGCGCCAGCCGGTTGCAGAACGCCCTGCGCATCGAGGAACCCGACAGCCAGAACGCCTATTTCGTCACCCGCCGGATCGAGGAACGTCTCGGCGCCGGCGGGGCGTCGGCACCCTATGAGCTCGACCTGATCGTCAGTTTGAACGAAGAGAGCTCGGCCAGCACCTCCGATGGCGCGCTGACCCGCTATCAGGTGCTGGGCCGCGTCACCTATGCGCTGCGCCGCACCGGCGGGACCGAAGTGCTCGACACCAACACCGTGCGCCATTTCACCGGCTATTCCGCCTCGGGCTCTACCGTTGCCACCTTGCAGGCCAAGCGCGACGCCGAAGAGCGGATGATGGTGATCCTCGCCGATCGGGTGGTGCAGGAGCTGGTGCTGGCCGCACCTGATCTCTAAGCCATGAAACTCTCGCCCCGCGAAGCCCCCGGCTATTTCGCCAAGCCCGATCCGCGCCGCACCGGGCTTTTGATCTATGGCCCCGACGGCATGCGCGTGGCGCTGAAACGGCAAGAGGTGATCGCCGCACTGATCGGCCCCGAGGGCGAGGCCGAGATGCGCCTGAGCCGCATTCCCGGCGGCGATCTGCGCAAGGAACCGACGCTGCTGATTGATGCGGTCAAGGCGATCGGCTTCTTTCCCGGCCCGCGCGTCGCCTTTGTCGAAGAGGCCACCGACGTGGCAGCGCCGGCGATCCTGGCCGCGCTCGAGGATTGGGCCGAGGGCGATGCCCAGATCGTCGTCACCGCCGGCCAGCTCAAGGCGACCTCCAAAATCCGCAAGGCCTTCGAGGCCCATCCCAACGCCTATGCCGCCGTGATCTATGATGATCCGCCTTCGCGCGCCGAGATCGAGGCCGAGCTGAACCGCGCCGGCGTGACCGTCGGAGGCGCCGCGATGGAAGATATCACCACGCTGTCCCGCGCGCTCGATCCCGGCGATTTCCGTCAGACGCTGGAAAAGCTCGCGCTCTACAAACACGGCGACAGCAGCGCCGTCACACCAGAGGATGTGGCCGCCGTCGCCCCGGCCTCGACCGAGGCCGAGCTGGACGATGTGCTCAATATCGTGGCCGAGGCCAAGACCCGCGAAATCGGCCCGATGCTGTCGCGGCTCGCGGCGCAGGGCACCCAGCCTGTGGGGCTGGTGATCGCCGCGATGCGCCACTTTCGCGCGCTGCATGCCGCCGCAAGCCATCCAGATGGCGCCGCCCGCGGCATCGCCGCCATGCGTCCGCCGATCTTTGGCCCGCGCCGCGACCGGATGACCCGCCAGGCCAGCGCCTGGGGCGCGCACCGGCTGGATCAGGCGATCTCCCTGCTCACCGACACCGATCTGCAACTGCGCTCGGCCGGCCAGAACGCGCCGGCCATGGCGCTGGTCGAGCGTATGCTGATCCGCCTTGCCATGCTCGGCGCCAGTCGCTGAAGCCTGGCGCGGCCCATCCTGCCCGGGCCGGGCGAAAACCGGTTGCGGCCCGGCCGGGCCTGGGCCTAATCTCGCCACGATCAGAGGGAGACCCAGCCATGTATACCGTGATCGGCGGCGTCGCCAGCCGCACCTTTCGCGTGCTCTGGATGCTCGAGGAACTGGGCGCGGATTATGAACATCGGCCCGCCAGCCCGCATGCCGAAGAGGTCACGGCGCATTCAGTCTCGGGCAAAATCCCGGTGCTGCTCGACGGTGATGCGGCGCTGACCGACTCCACCGCCATCCTCACCTATCTCGCCGACAAACACGGCGCCCTCACCTACCCCGCCGGCAGCCTCGAGCGCGCCCGGCAGGATGCCGTCACCTTTGCCGTGCTCGATGAATTGGACAGCCTGCTCTGGACCGCCGCCCGGCACAGTTTCGTCCTGCCCGAAGATCAGCGCGTGCCGGCCGTCAAGGAAAGCCTGAAAGCCGAATATGCCCGCAATCTCGCCCGCCTGACCGACCGCGTGGCCGGGCCGTTTGTGATGGGAGCGCGGATGACCGTGCCCGATATCGTGCTGACCCATTGCTGCAATTGGGCAATTTCGGCGAAGTTCCCCGACCCGGACAAACGACTTGCCCCGTATCTCTCACGAATGCGGGCGCGTCCGGCATTCGGACGCGCCCGTGCATTGAGTAAACCGGTCGGCTGACCCGCGGCTCAGTAGGCCATGACGTCGGCAAAGACGTGACGCACGATGTCCTCGCGGCGCAGGCCACGGGCTTCGAGCTCTGCATCCGACAGGCTGTTGAGGTAGTTGACGCGGCGCATGCGGCTGTTGCTTTCGCTGATGCTGATCAGGAAATCCAGAATCCGCGCAAAGATGCCGGGCCGGGTGTCAGCGATATTGGTCGTGAGCTGTGCCATGATATCTGTCCTTTTCTCGTCGGGGTGACGCTGTCATGGAAGATATATTGTGCAGGTGCAGCATTTTGACCAGTGTTACCGCCGAAACCCCGCCTTGCGACCGGCGCATAGCGCGCCCGACGCCCGCCACATGGCAGCCTGAACCGGTTTGGGCGGCCCCTCTGTGGCACCAATGCGCCAAGTGCTTGAAAATAAATCACCAAGCCAGTGGCCCGGTGCGATTTTCTTGACAGATCTGCCACGCCCATGCACACTTGAGGATAGCAGACCCACGTAAAATCAACTTTCCCGTCTGTCCCGGCTCTTGTCTCCTCCCCAGGCGCCGGTTTCGGCCGCCTTATGCCGGCCCGCAGGCGGGATCAAAACAGCCTCTTTCGCGGGGCTGTTTTGATGTCAGGGGACCGGTTGCCGAAAAAGCGTTGCGGGACCAAGGCGCTGACAGGGCTCAGGGAAAGGGGTGGGCCAGAATAGGCCACCCGAAAATGCTCGAAATGACGACCAGTACAATTTGTCCCGGGGATGGGCTCAATAACACGCCCCGGATACCCGATCCGCGTGACAGGCGCATGACACCGGCCAGCCTGGTCACCCTTGGCTGTCGCGCCGCCAACCATCCGCGAAATCCACCCGCGCGACCCCGGCCAGGCGTGCCACCCGCGCCAGCTCTGCCTCGAGCCGGGCGCTGCGGCCGGCCCCGAACCGCACCCCCGGCTCCGGCCAGAGCGCGGTGACATTGAGCACGCCGGCCTTGCGGTCGGCCTTCATGTCGATGCGCCCGACCAGCAGGTCGCCCTCGAGCAGAGGAAAGACGTAATAGCCATAGCGCCGCTTGGCCTCGGGCACGAAGACCTCGATCCGGTAGTGAAAGCCGAACAGCCGTTCGGCCCGCTTGCGGTCGCGCAGCGCCGGGTCGAAGGGGCTGAGCACCCGCAAGCGGCCGCCGGGTTCGGGCGCGGCCGCGGCCTCGGCCCGCACCTCCGGCGCGGCGAAATGCACCCGCTCGGCCCCGTCCGCGCCGGCGATCGCCACCTCGGCAATCTCGCCCCGCGCCAGGGCCGCGGCACACCAGGCCCGGGCCTCGTCCCTGGTCACGATATCCCAGAAATCCGCCAGCTCGCCAGCGGTGGCAAAGCCCAGCCGGGCCAGCGCCCCCCGCATCAGCCATGCCACGGTCTCCGCCTCGTCCCATGCCGCCGCGCGCAGCGCTTCGGGCACCACCCGCTCCGACAGGTCGTAGAACTTGCGAAACCCCGACCGGTGGCAGATCTCCAGCGTGCCGCTGCGCCAGAGATATTCCAGTGCGGTCTTGGCCGGATGCCAATCCCACCAGCCGCCGGCCTTGCGCGGCGTGTCGGGGCCGAGATCGTTGCTGCACACCGGTCCGCGCTCGCGGATCATCGCCAGCACCCGGTCGAACTCGGTCTGAAACTCGTGCCGCTGCCAGACCCGGTAACGCTGCGCCAGCCGCGCGGCATCGCGCCGGCGCTTCAGCGCCCAGGCCGGGTAAAACGCCATCGGGATCACCGCCGCATCATGCGTCCAATGCTCGAACAGCGCTCGGCCCTCGACCAGCCGGCCCAGGTTTTCCGGCCGGTAGCGCGGTCGCCGGGCAAAGAGGATCAGGTCGTGGGCGCGGGCGACGGTGTTGATCGAATCGAGCTGCACGAAACCCAGCCGCCCAATCACCGCTTCCAGCGCCGCGCCATGGCCCGGCCCGCCCGGTGCCTCTGCCAGCCCGTGCCGGTCGAGAAACAGCCGGCGGGCGGTTCTGTTGTCGAGCTTCAGCATCGCGGCCCGCAGTCCCGGCCGGTGACAGCCCTGCCCGGGGCTTCTTCTGTTCGAAGATACCGCGGGGGAATCCTGCGAGGGCGGGGGCAGAGCCCCCCTGCCCGGCCTGCGCCGCGTCCGGTCAATAGCGCTTCAGGGTGTCGCCGAAGCTGATCGTCGGCGTCATCTCGAAGACCCGCTCTTCGGTGCCGCCGCCATCAAGCCGTTCGACCAGGATCTGCGCCGCCCGCGTGCCAATGTCGCGGCGGCAGGCATCCATCGTGGCCAGCTGGCGCGGCAACCCCTGCAACAGCTCGACCCCGTTGAAGCCGGCCAGCCCGATGCGGCCGGGAATGTCATAGCCCGCCTCCATCAGCCACAACAGCCCGCCAGCGCCGATCATGTCATTGGAATAATAAAGGAAATCGAGATCCGGTGAGCGCTCCATCATGGCCTTGGTCATCTCGCGCCCCTTGGCCAGGGCCGAGCCGCCGGAATAGAACTCCTGATCCATGATCTCGACGCCGTTGCGCGCCAGTTCCTCGGTAAAGCCTTCGAAGCGCTTCCTTGCGCGATGATCCAGCGGCATCTTGGTGCCCATGAAGCCGATGTTCTCATAGCCCTGCTTGAGGATCGCCTTGGCGATCTGGCGTCCGGCCCGGCGGTGCGAAATGCCCACTGCGGCGTCGATCGGAATGCCGTCGGTGTCCATGATCTCGATCACCGGAATGCCCGAGGCCTTGAGCATGGCGCGCGAGGCATCCGAACGTTCCAGCCCGGCGATGATCACCCCCGAGGGCCGCCAGGACAGCATCTCGAAGAGCACTCGCTCTTCCTTTTCCGGCATGTAGTCGGTGACGCCCACCACCGGCTGCAAGTCGGTCTCTTCCAGCACCGCGCTGATCGCGCTCAGCACCTCGGGAAAGACCATATTGCTGAGCGAGGGGATGATCACCGCCACCAGGTTGACCCGCTGGCTGGCCAGCGCGCCGGCGATCTTGTTGGGCACGTAGCCCAGCTGCTTGGCGGTGGCGAGCACCTTTTCGCGGGTGGCGGCGCTGACGTCGCCGCGGTTGCGCAGCACCCGGCTCACCGTCATCTCGGAAACCCCCGAGGCTTCGGACACGTCGCGAAGCGTCAGCGGGCGGTTATGCTCTGAGGTCACTTGGATATTCCCGATTGATCTGACGCCAGACTAGGCGCTCCGCCAAGGGTGTTCAAGTTCGCCCGCACGCCGGGGCAAGCAAAGTATGCGGCCGCCGCCTCGCGATGCGGCGCCGCCGGCCCAGGCTGGCGCCAGGCCGCAGAACGACCCGCCGGCCACAACCGCGCCGCGTCTTTTCCAAACGGTGGCTTTCCGGGCTGACAGCGGCTGCCGGAGCGGTTATGTCAGGCGCTGTACGGCCCCGTGGCTCAACTGGATAGAGCAGCCCCCTCCTAAGGGGCAGGTTGCAGGTTCGAATCCTGCCGGGGTCGCCAAAATCACCTGACTTTATGCCCCGGAAAAAGACGATTTATCCAGTGCCTTCGCTGATTGTCTGAGGGGGGCAGAAAACGGTCCTTCCGTCCTTGCGTGTGCACGGAAAATGACTGCGATTTCCCTTTCGGTGCAGAGTGATTTTTTCCGGCTCTGCGATGCAGAAACAACCGGCATCCGCCCAACTGTTTGCGGCTTCAGCTATCAGCTCCTGAACCTCGGTGTGAACAGGAACACGCCCGAGCCCGATCACGTCAACGAGGGTCTCACTGGCTTCAGATCGGATCGGGGCCGGTATAGGTCCAGCGATAGGCAGGCGGGGTCGGTCCCTTGTTGCGCCCGCCCTGGTTCATCTGTTCCCAGGCATGGGCGATCACCCCGACCGAGCGTGACAGGCAGAACAATCCGCGCGCCAGTGGGCCGGCAAAGCCGAGTTCTGCATAGATTACCGCCGTCGCGCCGTCGATGTTCATCGGCACCGGGCTGCCTTTGCGATCGTTGAGCACCGTCTGGACGGTGCGGCCGATGGCGGCGTATCGCCCGCTGACCGTTCCGGCCGCGGCAGCCTCGTCCACCAAGCCCAACAGGCGCGGCGCGCGCGGGTCTTCGGGCTTGTGAAACCGGTGGCCGAAGCCCGGGATAAATTTGCCGCGCTCGGCCTGCCAGCGGTCGACCATCTGCGGCACCGCAGCATCCAGAGGCTGGCCCGCCTGAACGGCCGCATCGATCCAGCCGTAGAATTCCACCGCCTGCTCGCCGGCCCCGCCATGGACATCATCCAGCATGTTCACCGCCGAGGCCATGGCCCCGTTGAGTCCGAGCCCGCAGGTCACCGCCATGCGGGCGGTCGCGATCGAAGGCGCCTGAGGCCCGTGATCGACCGCCGCGACCAATGCGCATTCCAGCAGACGCGCCTGCGCCTCGGTGGGCAGGTCGCCCCGCGTCAGCAACCAGATCATCTGCGGGAAGGTCACGGCGCCGATCAGTTCCTCGACCGGATGGCCGCGAAACCGGATCTGGCCGGGCGCCATGTCGATGATCTCGGTCGTCCACCAGTCAGAGACGTCATTGCTGTCTCGGGTCATATCGCGCCATCCTCTTGCAATGTATCGATGTCCTCGGTGGTAAGGCCAAGCTCCTGCCAGATCTCGGCGTTGTGCTGGCCCAGTTCCGGCGGCGGGGTCTCGACCGCGGGCGCCGCGCCGTCAAGCTTGATGCCGGTCGTGGCCACCTGGATATCGCGCCCCACGCCGGGCACATCCGCATAGCTGTGCAGAAACCCCCGGTCGGCCACCTGCGGCATGGCCAGGATTTCCGGCACGGTCAGCACCGCACCCGCCGGCACGCCGATCCGGTTCAATTCCTTGGCCCAGTCGCGGGCCGGCCGGGTTTTCAGCACGGTTTCCAGCTCGGCCTTCAGCGCCCGGCGGTTGGCCTTGCGCGCCTCCCGGCTGGCATATTCGGGCCGCGCGCAAAGATGCGACAACCCCAGATGCCCGGCCAGCAACTGCCATTGCTCGTCCTTGTTGGCGGCGATGTTGATCAGGCCTTCGCCGGCTTCGAAGGCCCCGGAAGGGGCAGAGGTGGGGTTCTCGTTGCCATGGGCCAGAGGCTCCACCCCGGCGATCAGGTAGTTGGAGACCACCCAGCCCATCGTTGCCAGCACCGATTCCAGCATCGAGACGTCGATCATGCTGCCCCGGGGCGTGGCATTGAGCGCGGCGGAAATGGCAAAGGCGGCGGTGATGCCGCCGACGGTATCGGCCACCGGATAGCCGACGCGCAGCGGCGCGCTTTCGCTGTCGCCGGTGATCGACATGACCCCCGAGGCGCCCTGCACGATCTGGTCATAGGCCGGGCGATGCACCCAGGGACCATCCTGCCCGAAGCCCGAGATCGCACAATAGATCAGGTGCGGGTTCACCGCTTTCAGCGCGTCATATCCGACGCCCAGACGGGTCATCACGCCGGGGCGAAAGTTCTCGACCACCACATCGGCGGTCGCCACGAGGCGCAGGAACAGCGCCTTTCCCTCCGGGTGCTTGAGATTGACGGTCACCGATTTCTTGCCGGCGTTCTGGGCCAGAAAGGACACCCCCATGCCGCTGGCATTCAGCTCCGGGTCGGCCCCCAGCTGCCGCGCAAGGTCGCCGCGGCCCCTGGCCTCGACCTTGATCACCTCGGCACCCATATGCGCCAGGTGGTGGCAACAGAACGGGCCGGCCAGCACATTGGTCAAATCGAGCACGCGAATGCCCTCTAGCGGTTTGCTCATGGCCTCTCCCTGGCTCGATGTCGCTGGCGTCGGGCCTCAGTCGCCTTTGGCCGCACCTGCCGCCCGGTTCCGCGCGCGGCAACTGGGCAGGACCACCAGTATCAGCGCCCGCACCGGCAGGCCAAGTGTCATCGGACAGTCGCAGATGAAACTCACCCCGTCACAAAACTGCATGGCGCGGGAAAAGTTGTTCTTCGACGGCGGACCGAGGATGAAGCCGATCAGCAGGCGCGCCAGCGGGAGATCTGCAAACCGCAGGAAGGTCGCGCAGAGAGCGCAGCCAACCAGGATCAGCAGCTCGTTGGCGGTGTTCTGGCCGATATAGGGCACGGGCGCAGCCCGGCGAGCGCTCCAAACAAGAAGGCGGCGCTGGGAGCGCCGCCTTGGTGTCTTGGCAGAACCGCTGCCTGCGGGAAGGACTCCGCAGGCAGGTGGTGCGAGGGATTAGACGGGTTCGTTACCCTCGTCGCCTTCGTCACCCTCGTCGTCTTCGTCGTGTTCGTTGCCCTCGTCGTCTTCGTCGTTCTCGTCGCCTTCATTGCCTTCGTTGTTCTCGTCGCCTTCATCGCCTTCATTGTTATCGGCCTGGCTGTCCGCTTCGTTGCCTTCGTCGCCTTCATCTCCTTCGTCGTTCTCATTGCCCTCGTTGGCTTCGTCACCTTCGTCGTCGGAGTCTTCTTCGTTGAGTTCGTCGTTCTCGTCGCCTTCGTCGCCTTCGTTCTCTTCGTCGGCCTCGTCAGCTTCGTCGCCTTCGTCGCCTTCGTCTCCTTCGTTGCCTTCGTCGCCTTCGTTATTCTCGTCGTCTTCGTCGCCTTCGTTGTCTTCGTCGTCTTCGTCGCCTTCGTTGCCTTCCTGGCCTTCGTCTCCCTCGTCGCCTTCGAAGTCTTCGTTGCCTTCGTCGCCTTCGTTGTTTTCATCCTCTTCGTCGTTTTCGTCGCCCTCGTTCTCCTCGTCGCCCTCGTCGAATTCGTCGCCTTCGTCGTCTTCGTTAGCTTCGTCGTCTTCGTCGTTCTCGTCGTTCTCGTCGTTCTCGTTGTCTTCGTCGCCTTCGTCTCCTTCGTTGTTTATGCCGCCTTCGTCGCCTTCATCGCTTTCGTCGTTTTCATCTCCTTCATTGTTTTCGTCACCTTCGTCCGCTTCATCGTTCTCGTCGGATTCGTCGCCTTCATTGCCTTCGTCGCCTTCGTTATTCTCGTCGGCTTCGTCGCCTTCATTTTCTTCGTCGTGCTCGTCCCCTTCGTCGTCCTCGTCGGCTTCGTCACCTTCGTTGTCTTCATCGCCCTCGTCGTCTTCGTCGCTTTCGTCGTCCTCGTTGCCTTCGTCGCCTTCGTCCTCTTCATCACCCTCGTCGTTTTCGTCGTGCTCGTCGGCTTCGTCGCCTTCGTCGGCTTCGTCGCCTTCGTCGCCTTCGTCGGCTTCGTCACCGGAGTTATCTATGTCCGGATCAATTTCGTCACCTTCATTGCCCTCGTCACCCTCGTCACCAGTGCCGGCCACAGGCTCATCGCCTTCGTCGCCCTCGTCACCCTCGTTGGCCTCATCGCCTTCGTCGCCCTCGTCGTATTCGTCGCCCTCGTTGGCCTCATCGCCTTCGTCATTCTCGTCGTTTTCGTCAAATTCATTGTCTTCGTCGCCTTCGTCGCCTTCGTCGCCCTCCTGGCCTTCGTCACCTTCGTCGTTTTCGTCGTCTTCATCGTTCTCGTCGCCCTCGTCGTCTTCGTCGTGCTCGTCGAGTTCGTCGCCTTCGTTGCCCTCGTCACCTTCGTCATTCTCGTCGTTTTCGTTCCCGGTATCCGGCAGGGCTTCGTTGCCTTCGTTGTTTTCGTCGTCTTCGTCGCCTTCGTTGCCTTCGTCGCCTTCGTCGTTTTCGTCGTTCTCGTCGTTTTCGTTGTCTTCGTTGCCTTCGTTGAACTCGTCGTTTTCGTCGCCTTCGTCGTTTTCGTCGTTTTCGTCGTCCTCGTTGGCTTCGTCGCCTTCGTCGTTCTCGTCGCCTTCGTCGCCCTCGTCGTTTTCGTCGGCCTCGTCGTCTTCGTTGCCTTCGTCGTCTTCGTTGTCTTCGTTGCTCTCGTCGCCTTCGTCGCCTTCGTTGTCTTCCTGACCGGGCACGTTTTCGTTGCCTTCGTCGCCTTCGTTGCCTTCGTTATCATCGTCGTCAGGGTTGGTGCCGTGCTCATTGCCCTCGTTGGCTTCGTCAGCCTCGTCGTCTTCGTCGTCTTCGTTGCCCTCGTCGCCTTCGTCGTCGAACGTATCGGTGCCGTCGCCCTCGTCGCCCTCGTCGTCTTCGTCGCCTTCGTCGCCCTCGTTTTCTTCGTCACCCTCATCCTGCGGGTCTACGCCGGGCTCGTCGCCTTCGTCGCCTTCGTTGCCTTCGTTGCCTTCGTTGCCTTCGTTGCCTTCGTTGTCTTCGTCACCCTCGTCGCCTTCGTCGGCCTCGTTGCCTTCGTCACCTTCGTTGCCGGTTTCGTCGCCCTCGTTGCCTTCGTTGTCTTCATTGCCCTCGTCGTCTTCGTCGGCCTCGTCGCCTTCGTCGCCTTCGTCGTTTTCGTCGTCTTCGTCGTTTTCGTCCTGCTCGTCGCCTTCGTCGCCTTCGTCGCCTTCGGCTTCGTCGCCCTCGTCGCCTTCGTTGCCTTCGTTGTCCTCGTTGCCTTCGTCGCCTTCGTTGCCTTCGTTGCCTTCGTCGCCTTCGTTGCCCTCGTTGGCTTCGTCGCCTTCGTTGCCTTCGTCGTCTTCGTTGCCTTCGTTGCCTTCGTTGCCCTCGTCGCCCTCGTCGCCTTCGTTGCCTTCGTCGGACTCGTTGCCCTCGTTGTCCTCGTCGCCCTCGTTGCCGTCGTCGCCCGAGCCGCCGCTCTCATTGCCCTCGTTGTCTTCGTCGCCCTCGTTGCCTTCGTTGCCTTCGTCGCCTTCGTTGCCCTCGTCGCCCTCAAAGCCTTCGTTGCCTTCGTTGTCCTCGTTGCCCTCGTCGCCTTCGTTGCCTTCGTCGCCCTCGTCGCCTTCGTTGCCTTCGTCGGCCTCGTTGAATTCGTCGTCTTCGTCGCCTTCGTCGCCTTCGTCGCCCTCGTTGCCTTCGTCAGCTTCGTTGCCTTCGTTGTCCTCGTTGCCTTCGTTGCCTTCGTTGCCCTCGTTGCCTTCGTCGCCTTCATTGCCGCCGTCGGGCTCGTCCTGTTCGTCGCCTTCGTTGCCCTCGTCGCCCTCGTCGCCCTCGTCGTTCTCGTCGCCCTCGTCGAACTCGTCGCCTTCGTTGTCCTCGTCGTCTTCGTCGCCCTCGTTGCCTTCGTTCTCCTCATCGCCTTCATCGCCATCGAAGAAATCAACAAAGCTCAGGGGCGCGGTGAGGTCACGGATCTCGAGCGCGGCGTCGATCAGCGCGGCCAGCTCTTCGGTGAGGTCGGTGGTCAGGGCGGCGGGGGTGGCGATGATGGCGGTCATGGGAGGTCTCCGTTGGTCGGAATGGTCTCTTGCGAGAATGAAAGAAATGCGCCTGCCAGGCAGGCAGCTCTGAATCGGGAGTTCTGGTGGGAGCGGCTCAGCGAGCCTGAAAAATCCAGAAATGCAGGTATATCAAAAGCGCATGACCGATGTGCATTTGGGTATATTAATCAATGCAGTACAAAAAAACCAAATGCGGGCCAAAGTGATGCTCAATGACGCCACGGCCCAAGGAAATGCAGATTTACTCAAGATGTTCGGCACGAATCGGCATTCTGTCAACGGAAATTTAAGGAACTGGGGTTTCCGGCGAGGCCGCGCAGCCCCCGCCCTGACCGTCTTCCAGGCGCTGTCGCAGCAGGGGCGAACGTGCCTCGATCACCCGGGGTGATCGCCTTATGCGTGCAGATCGCGCCGCAGATCAGCCAGGCTCTTTTCGCCATGGAAAACCGCCCGTCGCACCGCGCCCGTCCCCTCTTGCAGAAGGAGCAACGCGAGGATTCGGGCGGGCGGATAGTTCCAACTGTAGTCATACGCCGCCCCGGGGCGCGCAAGACAGGCTTGCAATCGCTGACGCATCGCGCCGAGGTTGCGCGCCCGGTGGCCGGCCAGCGCATCGGCAGCGGCGCCAGCGTGGCCGACCGAGAGATCGGCCAGCCCCGGCGGCACCATTTCTTCGGCCAGAAAGGCACAGGTTTCGCGCAGCACCGGCGCCAGTGCGGCTCCGGCGATGCAATGCAACTGGAGGGCATGGCCGAATTCATGCGCTGCGATGGCGAGGTCCGCAGCCGAACGCGAGAGCGGGCAGGACACGTAAACCAACGATTTTTCAGTAATATAGAGCGCAAATGGCTTCGGGTGCCGGGCGCGGTCAGGGGCAAAGTTCAGCACGGTGGCGCCGGCTGTTTGTTCGATCTCCGGGGTGAGCTCTGGCAGGCGGTGCGTCAGGGCGCGGGCGACCAGTGCCCAGAGCGCCGGGCCGTCCGGCCATTCCGCTGCCGTATCGCTGTGCGCGACCGGCTCCGGGAGGGGCGGTTCGGTGGCCAGCAGCCGGGCGCAGCCCTGCGCTGTCATGCCGTGCAGCGCCAGCCAGTCCCGCATGCAGGGTGGGGACGCGGCGCGCATCACGCGACCACACACGCCAAAGGAGAGTGAGATGCCGTAGCGTCACCCGGCAACCGCTTCGGGCAACTCCGGTCGCCAGAGCGATGCTCCATCATAAGTTGCAGGCTGGACACGTGAAAATAACCAATTGGAATAAGGCGCTTCGCTGGTATGATCGCAGGTGGCGGCGGCGGCCGCCATCCTAGCAAGACCATGTATTTTAAAACAAGTGAGAGATGGAATGGCCAACGAAGACTTCAATTTCACTCGACGCATGTACTTTCCGACTATGGTATTTCAAATCGATTTGAAAAATCCCGAAAAGCTGAACGAAAGCCTGATCGAAAAGATTTACAACGAACGTATCCGCGACCAGAAAGGCATCAGCCGCTCGAACATTCCCGCACTGGGCGGCTGGCACAGCCACAACGATCTGCACAAAGCCGACGACTATGCCGAGATGGTCTCGCGCATCAATCAGGCAACCGCCCGGATGTCGGAGAACCTCGGCTATGCCGACACCCACGAAATGAGGATCGGCACCATGTGGTCGATCATCAACCCGCCGGGCTGCGTGAACAAGGCGCATGTCCACCCCGGTTGCCTGTGGAGCGGAGTCTACTATATCCAGGCGCCGGAAAAATGTGGTAATATCGAGTTCATTGAACCCAGAACCATGCATTTGATGAACCAGGCAAAGTTTCAGCCGAACAAGAAACGGCCCAAGGAATGCTGGACCAAGGTCCGCTTCACGCCGGTGCCGGGCCGCATGCTCATTTTTCCGAGCTGGCTGTATCACTCGGTCGACACGAATGAATCCAAGGAAGAAGGCAACGACGCCAACCGCATCATTATCAGCTTCAACCTCAATCAGGTGAAGAAGCCGAACAAGAAGAAGTAGCTCTTTCCGGCTACACCGGGGCAGCGCCGCCGGCGCTGTCCGCCATGGGTCGTCTGACGCGGTCCGTTCCGGTTCTCGAAACCACGGAAGGACAGAGTAACGTGAATTCAGCCAAGGCACTCCGAGGGTCGGCGCGGGCCGCCGTCCGCAAGGGCGGGTTCATCCTGACCTCGGCCTTTCTTCTCAGTTTTCTGGTCAATGTCCTGCGCCTGGCCGGGCCGATGTTCATGATCCTGATCTATGACCGGGTGCTCACCTCGCGTTCGGTCGAAACCCTGGTGGCGCTGGTGGCGCTGGTCATGGGCCTGCTGCTGGTGCTCGGCGTGCTGGATTACGCCCGCAAGCGCCTGCTGGCGCGGTTTGGCGCGCAGTTCCAAGAAAAGATGGAGCAGACGCTGCTGCGCCATTCCGGCCGCAACCATGTCTTTCAGCACAACAAACCCAAGCCCGCCGTCGGGCTTGACGAGGTCGACGGGCTGCGTGGCTTTTTCCACTCCGGCTCGCTGATCGCGATCTTCGACTTCATCTGGGCGCCGATGTTTGTCGCCGTGGTCTTTGTGTTGCACCCGCTGCTGGGCTGGGCCTGTGTGGCCGGGGTCGGCGTGATTGCGCTGCTGGCGGCGCTCCAGGCGATCTTCATGGGCGGCCGCCAGGAACGGTCGCGGGCCGCCTCCGGGGCGGTCAACCAGCTCAAGAACGTGCTCATCGCCTCGCGCGATACCGTGCGGTCACAGGATATGGGCGTGGGGTTCAATCCGCGCTGGCAACAGGCGCGCAATCAGGCGCGTGACGATTCCATCGCGCTGCGCGACTGGACAAGCTGGTTCGAAACCATGTCGCGCATCACCACCATGGTGGTGCGCTACTCGGTGCTGGCCACGGGTGCCCTGCTGACCCTTCAGGGCGAACTGACCGTGGGCGCGATGGTGGCGGCCACCTTCCTGGTGACCCGCATTCTCGGACCGGTCGACCGGTTCTTTGTCCAGATCCCGCGGATGTTCGAGGCCCGCCAGCACTGGCAGCGTCTGACCCGCATCCTGGCCAACCGCGCCGAAGAGCTCGAGGACGATTACGCCGAACAGCCCGGCGCACCCTACCGGCTTGTGCTGCAAAACCTCTCGGTCCGCTCGCCGCTCACCGGCAACCTGATCCTGCGCTCGATCTCGCTCACCGCAAATGCGGGCGAAGTGATCGAAATCAACGGGCTGTCGAGCCAGGGCAAGACCGTTCTGCTCGAGACCATCCTCGGGATGTGGCAGCAAAGCGCCGGCGCCGTGCTGATCAATGGCCGGCACACGTCACGGCTCACCGACGCCGAGGCGCAGCGGGTTTTCGGCTATGCGCCGGAGTCGCCCGGTTTTGTGGCCGGCACGATCGAAGAGAACATCTCGGGTTTCGAGGCCAGCCCCGACCCGGAAAAGGTCGGCGAGGCGGCGCGTCGGGCGCGGATGCACGCCGCGATCTGCTCGCTGCCCGATGGCTTCAAGACCGTGATCGATGCCCGCGGCACCTGTCTTTCGGCCTTTGAGCGCTATCAGCTCAGCCTCGCCCGCGCGCTCTATCACAGCCCGGAAATCCTGATCATCGATCAGCTCGATTCCGATATGCTGGTGCGCATTCCCAAAAAACTGAAACAGACGCTTACCGCGCTCAAGGACGAGGGGACGCTGATCCTGATGACCGCGCGCGACCCTCAGGGGCTGGGGTATACCGACCGGCACTTCCTGCTCAAGGATGGCAAGCTCACCGAACAGAAAAGCGCTTCGTCCTCCAACCAGAACCGCAAGGTGGCCGAAGACGCGCCCGCCGCCGCGGGCCAGCAACGGCCGCGGGTCGCGGTGGTGCGCAACGATGGCGCCGTGAGCGAAGAGCCCCGCCCCAAGGTCGCGAGACGGTGAGCCGATGACCGAGAGCCCCGACCGACGCCGCAGGACCTGGACCACCGGACGCCCGTTCACCATCGTGGTGCTGACAATGATCCTCGGGCTGGCGGGGCTGGGCTATTGGTCGACGCAGGCGCGGATATCGGGGGCGGTGATCGGCAAAGGCGTGCTCGAGGTTTCGACCACCATGACCGCCGTACAGCATCCGGTGGGCGGCGTCGTCGATCAGATTTTTGCCCGCAACGGCGACCGGGTGCGCGCCGGCGATCTGCTTGTCCGGCTCGACAGCACCGAGCCGCGCTCCGATCTCAATGTCACCGAAGGCGAGCTCTTCGAGACGCTGGCCAATATCGCCCGGCTCGACGCGGTGCTCGACAACCGCGACGCGCTCGACCTGCACCCGTTGCTGGCCGAAGCCGCGGCCGAGCACGCGGATATCGGCCGGCTGGTCGCGCGACAGCGCCGACAGCTGGCGGCCCATTTCGAGGCGGTCAGCTCCGGCATGCGGCTGCTGGAAGAACAGGCCCAGCAAATTCGCGCCGAGATTGCCGGGGTGTCCTCGCAGTTGGCCGCCACTCGCGAAGAGCTGTCGCTCTTGGCGGAAGAGATCGCCAATGCCGACACCCTGGCCGAACGCCAGTTGATCAAGGCCTCGGAGGTCTACAAGCTCAAGAAGGAAGATGTCGCCATGCGCGGCGAGATCGGCAGGCTCGAAGCCAAGATCGCGGAGCTGCGCGGCAAGATCTCCGAGCTCGACCTCAAGCGGTTGGCGGTGGTGCCGGAAGCACAGGAAAAGGCCGAAGAGGCGCTGAGCAAGCTGCGGCCGCTGCGCACGCGCTACCTGGAAAAGCGGCTTCAGCTCACCGACACGTTGAGCAAGCTGGAGATCCGCGCGCCGGTGGACGGCACCATCCACCAGTCAGCCCTGTTCGGCACCCGGTCGGTCGTGGTGGCGGCCAAGCCGCTGATGATGATCGTGCCCAGCAGCGAACCGGTGCAGGTCGGCATAAGGGTCGACGCCACCGACATCGACGAGGTGCGCGTCGGGCAGCAGGCGTCGATCAAGTTCAAGGCGTTCAGCGAGCGGGAAATCCCGATCATCCTCGGCGAAGTGGCGCGGATCTCGGCCGATGTGATCTCGGATCCGGTGAGCAAGGCCTTCTACTACGAGGTCAAGGTGCAGCTGCGCGAGGATGAGATGGCCAAGCTCGGCGATCGCGATCTGGTGCCCGGCATGCCGGTGGAAGCGTTCATGACCACCGAAAGCCAGATCGCCATTCAATACGTGCTCCGGCCGATCAAACATTATTTCGATCGCGCCTTCCGCGACACCTGAACACTATTGCGGCTTTGGCGTGGCGTGGAAATCGCCCGCCGCCAGCACCGGCGAGGCATCGATATCTTCGGCGTCGAGCATGGCGGCCACCCGCTCGAGCGAGGACAGAAGCTGCGCCTGCTCCCAATCCTGCATCCGCTCGAAGGAGCCCACAAAACGCTGTTGCAGCGCGTCGGGCACATCCTTGACCACGCTGCGGCCCTTGTCGGTGATTACCACATGGGTCTGGCGGCGATCGGTCTCGCTGCGCTGCCGCGATACCAGGCGCGAGGCCTCGAGCTTGTCGATCAGCGCGGTCACCGTCGCCTGCACCACCCCCATCTGCGTTGCCAGCACCTTGGGCGTGGTGCTGCCGTCGCGCTGACCGTGCAGGATCTGCAACACCCGAAGCTGTGCCGGGGTGATTCCCGCCGCCATGGCAAGATTGCGCTCATACAGCGTCGTGGCGCGCAGGATTCGCCGCAGCGCAATGAGGCACTCGTCGACACGGATGGGGGGCAATTCAGTCATGCGCCCAGTGTCGCATGAAGCGGGTTGACGCTTCAATCATCAAACTATCTACATTCTTTCGTTCACAGAGCGAAGAAAGCCTGAGTCAAGCTGCTTCGATAGTCTTTCCAATTATGGCGCATTCTTGCCTCAAATGCCGCTATTAGCGCCGGAAAGCGAGATAAATCTACTTCGCATGTTGAAGTTTCGGCACTCTGGCGCTATTTAAAGCCTCGAACGATCAGGGAGCGTAAAGCCAGATGCCGAAAGACATGACCGAACCCCGAACGCGTAAGCTCCGTTTGCGCAAACCCGATGCGACGGACGGAGCCGACATCTGGGCGCTTGTCAAAAGTTGCAAGCCGCTCGACGAAAATTCCATGTATGCGAACCTGATCCAGGCCGATCATTTCCGCGATACCTGCGTGGTGGCGGAGTTTGACGGGGAGATCGTCGGCTGGATCTCCGGCCACATGATCCCGTCGAAGGACGAATTCTTTGTCTGGCAGGTGGCGGTCAGCGCACAGGCGCGTGGCCTCGGCCTCGGCAAGAAGATGCTGCTGGAACTGATCCAGCGCGACGCCTGCGACGGCGCCGACCATCTCAAGACCACGATCACCAAGGACAACGCCGCATCCTGGGGGCTCTTTCGGAGCTTTGCCCGCGAAATCGGCGGCGAACTGGCAGATGAGCCGCATTTCGAACGCGATGCGCATTTCGACGGGCATCACGACACCGAGCATATGGTGACGATCAGCCTTCCGGCGCCCGAAATGCTGGCACGCGCTGCCTGAACTCATCCCCGGATTCCAGAAATTTTCAACGCACCAAGTGCGAAAGGATACCTCATGCCCAAGGACATGACAGAAACCCGCGATATCTTTGAACGTCGCGAGAGTGCCGCCCGCTCCTATTGCCGCAGCATGCCCGCCGTCTTTACCAAGGCGAGCGGTTCCGAGCTGACGGCGGACGACGGCCAGAGCTACATCGACTTTCTCGCCGGCTGTTCCTCGCTGAACTACGGCCACAACGACCCGGACATGAAGGCCGCGCTGATCGATCACATCAGCGCCGACGGCATTGCCCATGGTCTCGACCTGCACACCGACACCAAGGCCGCCTTTCTCGAGGCCTTCGACCGGCACATTCTCGAGCCGCGCGGCATGGATCACCGGGTGATGTTCACCGGACCGACCGGCGCCAATGCCGTCGAGGCGGCGATGAAGATCGCCCGCAAGGTCACCGGCCGCACCAACGTCATCGCCTTCACCAACGGCTTTCACGGCGTGACCAACGGCGCGCTGGCCGCGACCGGCAACGGCTATCACCGTGGCGGCGCCGGCATGGCGCTCTCCGGTGTGACGCGGATGCCCTATGACGGCTATTTCGCCGGTGCCACCGACACCGCCGATTTCCTCGAGGCGATGCTGAGCGACAAATCCGGCGGCGTCGACGCGCCCGCCGCGATCATCCTCGAGACCGTGCAGGGCGAAGGCGGATTGAACGCCGCCAGCACCGAATGGGTGCAGCGCATCGCCAAGCTGGCCAAAGACCACGGCGCGCTTCTGATCATCGATGACATCCAGGCCGGCTGCGGCCGCTGCGGCACTTTCTTCTCCTTCGAAGAGATGGGCGTGACGCCGGATATCGTGACCATGGCGAAATCGCTCTCGGGCTTCGGCCTGCCGATGGCGATGCTTCTGGTGCGCCCCGAGCATGACGTGTTCGGCCCGGCCGAGCACAACGGCACCTTCCGCGGCAACACCCACGCCTTTGTCACCGCGCGCGTCGCGATCGAGAAATTCTGGGCCGATGATGCGTTCCAGAAAGAGCTGGCCGACAAGGCCGAGCTGATCCATGGCAAGCTGACCGAGCTGGCAAATATGGTCGAGGGCTCCAAGATGAAGGGCCGCGGTCTGATGCAGGGCGTCGACGTCGGTTCGGGCGAGCTCGCCGGCGAGATCTGCGCCAAGGCCTATGAGAACGGCCTCGTGGTCGAGACCTCGGGCAGCGAGGACCAGGTGGTCAAGATCCTTGCACCGCTTACCACCCCGGTCGCGCTGCTGGAGAAGGGCTTCGAGATCCTGCTTTCGGCGGCCGAGACCGTGATTTCCGAGAAAACAGCAATCGCAGCGGAGTAACCGACATGATCGTGAGAGATTTCAACAAGATCGTCGATTCCGAGCGGGATCGCGTGGTGTCCGACGCGCAATGGACGTCGGTCCGGATGCTGCTGGCGGATGATGGTATGGGCTTTTCCTTCCATATCACCTTCCTCGAAGGCGGCTCGGAACACACCTTCGAGTACAAGAACCACTTCGAAAGCGTCTATTGCATGAAAGGCAAGGGCTCGATCACCGATCTCGCCACCGGCGAGACCCACGAGATCACCCCCGGCGTCATGTATGCGCTGAATGAACATGACCGGCACGTCCTGCGCGCCGAAGAAGAGCTTGTCATGGCCTGCGTCTTCAATCCGCCCGTCACCGGGACGGAAGTACACCGCGAAGACGGGTCCTATGCGGCAGCCGAGGTAGCTTGACATGTCCCATACAGTCGAAAAAATCGGCGGGACGTCCATGGACCGCATCGACGAGCTGCGCGACACGCTGATCGTCGGCGACCGCAAGCCGGCGGACCTTTATGGCCGGATCTTCGTGGTCTCGGCCTTCGGCGGCATCACCAACCTGCTGCTCGAGCACAAGAAGACCGGCGAGCCCGGCGCCTATGCAGCCTTTGCCAGCGACGACAACGATCACGGCTGGCATGACCGGCTGGATCGCGTCGCCGAGGCGATGAAGATGGCGCATACCCGCGTGCTGGAGAATCCGGCCGACATCGAGCGCGCCGATGCCTTTGTGAACGACCGTCTGCTGGGCGCCCGCAACTGCCTGATCGACCTGCAACGGCTGTGTTCCTACGGCCACTTCCGCCTGTCCCAGAACATGGGGCAGACCCGCGAGCTGCTGGCCGGTCTGGGCGAGTCGCATTCGGCCTTTGTCACATCTCTGATGTTGCAGCGGGCCGGGGTGAACGCACGGTTCATCGACCTCTCCGGCTGGTGTGACGAAGGTGACCTGACCCTGGAAGAGCGCATCACCGGCGCAATGAAGGGTGTGGATCTCGAGACCGAGATGCCGATCGTCACCGGCTATGCGCAATGCTCCGAGGGCCTGATGGGCGAATTCGACCGCGGCTATTCCGAGGTGACATTCTCGCGTCTGGCGGCGCTGACCGGCGCCCGGGAAGCGATCATCCACAAGGAATTCCACCTCTCGTCGGCCGATCCCAAGCTTGTCGGCGCCGATGCCGTCAAGAAGCTGGGCCGGACCAACTATGACGTGGCCGATCAGCTGTCGAACCTCGGGATGGAGGCGATCCACCCGAAGGCCGCCAAGACCCTGCGCCAGGCGGCGGTGCCGCTGCGCGTGACCAATGCCTTCGAGCCGGCCGACCCCGGCACGCTGATCGACGATCAGCCGGCGGAAGAGGCAGCGGTCGAGATTGTCACCGGCCTCGATCTCTTTGCGCTGGAGGTGTTCGAACAGGACATGGTCGGCGTGAAGGGCTACGATTCGACCATCCTCGAGGTGCTGACCCGGCACAACGTGCGGATCGTCTCGAAAGTGTCGAACGCCAATACGATCACCCACTACGTGGACACCTCGATGAAGGTGCTGCGCCGGGTCGAGCGGGATCTGGCCAAGCACTACCCCTCCGCCGACGTTTCGTCGCGTGCCATCGCCATGGCAGCGGTGATCGGCGGCGATCTGTCGGGGCTCTCGGTGCTGACCCGTGGCCTTCAGGCCATCGCCGCGGCCGATCTCGAAGCGATCGGCGCCAGCCAGGGCCCGCGCAACGTGGATGTTCAGTTCATCCTCGAGCGTGACGCGCTGAAGCCGGCCATTGCCGCGCTGCATGGCGCACTGGTAGAGCAACGCGCGCCAAAGCTCGCCCGCGTCGCCTGAGCCCTCCAAAGAGCAACCAAGGGCCCGCCCGGCATCAGCCGGTGCGGGCCTTTTCACGTCTTGGGGCACCGTATCCGGCCGAATATTCATCGAAAAACCGATAGGCATTGGCGAGCAGGGCAAATTGCCGTCTCGGATCCTCGGCGTGCAGCGGCAGCATCGCCACAAACAGCAACGCGGTCATCGGGATGATTTCCTCGGACAGCAGATCCTGTCCCCGGATGCGCAGCGGGCGGAATTCATCCTGCACCGCCCGAACAGAATTTTCCTGATGAACCTCGAGCGCAAAATCGTTTGGTCCTCGCCGCTCGAAGGACATGCGATCCGACAGGATCAGATCGTAGCAGCCAAAGACGGAATGGCAGAGCTTGGCCATATCGTAGCGCCAATCGCCGATCGCGGTCTTTTCGGCGGCATCGGGAATACCCCTGGGATCGATTGCCTTCAGCTTGCTGGACCGCAGGTCGAACAGGATATTGCCGAAGAAGAAATCGCCATGCCAGAAACTCATGTCCTGCGGCATGGACGGGCGAATGCCATCAATCAGCCCCACGGCAAACCGCATCAGCGATGGATAACGGCACCCGTTCAGCGTGATTTCGGCATCGATATCGAAATCCGCCTGCCGGCCAAAGGCCTCGACCCGATGCAGGGATTTGTCAACGATCAGTCGTTGAAACCAGTCCGACGCATGGTTGCCCATGGCGCCATCCGTGGACGTCAGCGGAAAGGCGTTGCATCGGTCAAGGAACACTTCGCATTGGCGGCCGATCGTGCTCCACTGAAATCTCGGTAGGCGCGCAAAAACGTGAAGCTCGGCCAATGTCGGATTGTGCAGGTATTCAAGATTGTAGGAAAACCCATCGGAGGTGCCGTTGTTGCCGAGATAGGCCGGCGCAAAGACACGCATTTCATCGTGCAGCGACTCGAACCAGCGCGCCTCGGCGCGAAGCTTTGCCTGATCCTGCCCGCCCTTTGTCAACACTGGGCCGTCACATTCCAGAGAGTTGAAATACCGCGCCACCAGCATCTGTTTGCGTGAGTTGTAGAAGGTATTGATATGGCCGAAATCCAGCCACGCGTCCCGCTTCAAAGCCACCGGCCGACTCTTTGAATAGGTCGAAATCGCGGCATCGAAATCGACGCCCCTGCAGACTTCATCGCGAAACTTCTGCGCGTCGGAAAGGAAATAAAACCCGGAGGCCACGGTGCGGGGCGAATTGCCGTCGCCAAACCCCTTGCGCAAGCTCAGAACTCCGTCCCGCGCCTCGACGATTTCGGACCATTTGTAGAAATCGGTGGTATCGAAAACCGAAACCGTGTCCGCCCCCGGATCATCCTGAAACCGCATCAAGGTGTCGCCCAGCAGGATCATGACCCCGGAGGTCAATTGCAGGACTTCGAAAATGAAATAGACCGCGTTTCCCAGCGACAATCCGATGGGAACCCGCAGTATCCTGACCTCTTCGCGTTCCAGCCGTTCCTGATCGGCCTGGTCCAGCTCGAAATCAGCCGGAATCGCCAGCACGATATCCTTGGTAAACCGGGTCAGTTCCTTGAACTGATGCTCATACAGCCGCCGCGTGCCAACCGGCAAAAAGGCCGGCGGCAATTTCCCGAACTCCGCGCAGATATCTTCGCCGCTGTAATCGCCCGACATGATAACCGCAGTCGGAGCCCTAGTCATCGCGCTGCATTTCCCGTTTCAGAAGGTCTTCGATTTCCTGCCGTGACAGGTTGCAGAATTCGCTCGGGCGGATCGCCCGGTCATCGACGTAGAACCCATTGTCGCCGCACCAGGGTTTGCCGACCCAAATTTCGTCATAGGGAACATCGTGTTTCTTGAGCCAGTCAATGACAATCGGCACCGTATTGGCGGTGATCGCCCCGACACTGCTTTCATAGGTTCGCATGTTCCGCGAGGTATGGATCGCGATGGTGAAACCGTCATTGCGGTACTTGCGAAGGGTATCGATGGCGCTCACATTGGGCCGCTTGGTCGAGTAGTCCTCGGGCCCGTCGATCGTGAGCGTATTGTCGAGATCGATAACAAGCCTGGGCGAATTGGGTTTCATTGTGCAGGCTCCAGCTCGGACAGCCGGTCAACCAGACGGGAGACAACCGAAGGATCGGCGCCAGACCGGGCTCGCAAGAAACCTATATACTCGGCAACCGTGCAAATCCGTGTCGCGTTGTACTGCCAGTTCTGAAAGGAAAATATTGGTCTGATATACAAATCGGACAACATGAGTGAGTACCCGAGCGTCGAATGCGGATTGATTGCCCCCGAACCAGTGTCGAAGGGCAAGTCTTTGTATTTCTTCCCATACTCATGCCAGACGCCGCAATAATGTTTTATCGCCTCGGGTCCGGCAATGGCAAAATTGTCGTCAACGAAAGGGAAATGGATGTCATAAAGCGGCGCCCGTCGAACAAATATGGCACGCGGTTGCCGGGCGCAGATTTCGATGGCCTCGCGAAGTTCACTTTGGTCGAAATCGAAACTCAGATCGGGCCGCATCCGGATAAAGAAATCAAACTCCCCGGTTTCGATTGCTGAATGGTAGACGTCAAACAGCTTGTAGAACAAGCGCTCCTGATTGTGCTTGAATTTCTGGCAAGTTTCACCTTCCCGGTCAATCTGGACCCATTCCGCGTCATAGGCCTCGTAGAGCGCCTTCTCTGAAATTCTCGACGAGGGGCTGAAATCATAGGTCTTGTTGAAGGCTTCTCCTGAAATCTGCTTTTCCAGGCAGACCTCGCGAATGACCGGGCGAATTCTCTCTTCATAGCCTCGCAGGGTGCCGAAGTTGGCCGGCGGGGTGCCCCGATTGGCCCAGGTCGAAATCAACGTCGTGAGCTCGATGCCGTCGAACAGCGGCGAATTGCGGAAGTTCTGGGCAAAATCATCGGCCCGCATCTGTCCGCTCAGCAGCAGCGCGCCGCGCAGGGCGGGTTTCTTGCTGAAGCTGGGCAACAGCGACTTCAGGCCAAAGCGCTTCTTGGGAGCAGCCGGCCGCTCAGCCTTGACCTGCGGCTTCGCGCTTGTCTGGCCGACGTCCTGCGCCACGATGTTGCGCAGGATCTGACGGCGCTTGTCGTCACCCTTGGAATGCTCGCGCGCCGTTTCCAGGTGACGTTCGATATAGGCGAGGATCGGTTTCCTGTCGGCCTCCGGGCGCAACCGGGTGATGCAATAGATGAAAAACAGGAAAACCACCGTCGGGCTCTCCTGCTCCAGATCGACGACATGTTTGATCATGCGGCTCGGCGAGATCGATTTCCGCATGATCCGAAGGATATGGCGATGGACGGGCAAGGAGAAATCGGCAAACGCGAATTTGAGCGCCTCGCTCGGCCGTTTCAGAGCATCCGCTTCACAGAGGTTGATAAGCCCGGCCAGAATATTCATCGCCTTGGCCCGGTCGTTTTCAAAATAGGCCCGTTGCAACATGTCATTCAGGATCGGGCGCAGGGCTTGGGTCGCCTTGCGAAAGCCCTTGGCTTCGGCGCGCAATCCGCGCAGGCCGAATGTATAATGGCTGAAACTGTCATGCTCGACGTGATACTCGAGAATGTTGCGGCAGATTTCGGTTAGTTTGCCCTGCTGCGCGATACTGGGATGCGCCATGATGTGATCGAAGAACTCGGTAAACCTGGGCTGCGATCGGCCCTGTGTGTACATCCTGGTCAGGACCGACATGTGATAGGCAAAATCAAGCTCGATCCCGCGCGGGCTCTGTTGGGCCCGGAACGCTTCATATTCCTGCGGCGTGCCGCAAAAATGCATGGCCTCAGCCGGCACCAGAACCGCAGCGACGCGATGGCCGTTCTTGATCAGCCGGTTGTAGATCGGTGCCACGAACAGCTCGTTGCCTATCGAGTAGTTTTTCGCTTCTTCGTCAAAGTGCTTGAGGAACAGCTCCGCCGTCCTGAAATAATACAATCCGTTGGAGCAGAAATCGGAAATCCGCACCTTCTCCGCGACGGCCTTGACCTCGGCAGCACCGGAGGCCTTGAAGGCTTTCGGGTCGGCCACTTCCGCAAACGACCAATGGTCGCCTTCGCCGCGAAAGACCTCGAGATAGCCATCCAGCGGCTTCAGGACTTTGGCCGATGGCAGCTTGAAATTCAGCCGGATCGTATCGACGTTGAATATGATGATCCGCTCGTTGGCCGGAACATCGGTGGCGCGGATGCCCTGGGCGACGGTATCCGCCTGCCCGGCGGTCATCCGGGGGACGCGGTGGATCTGGATGCGGTCCTCGGCAACCCCGGCCTTGGCGCATTCCGCGCGAATGAAATTCTCTGTAAAGTCATCCTCCTGGAGGACAAACAGGAAGTTGTCTTTGATCCCGGGCCCGTTGAAATGCTGAACGATGTGGCGGAAGATCGGGGCGCCAAACGCCTCCAGCCGGAATTTCGGAAGGGTGTAACCGGCGTCGGAAAATCGTCGGCTTTTCCCGACCAGAGGAAAAACTATCATAAAGTCAATGTTCCTGCGGTAAGGTATTGAAGTAAAAATGCCGCCTGAACCGGCAGCGAAAGATATTTTCTGCGCCGCAGGGTAACCTGTGCGACATGCAGCATCAAGCATGGTTTTCCATGGGCGGCGCCCGCAGCCCGCCGGAAAGGCCGGCTCAGTACAGCCGCGCGGCGGTGTCGTGGTAGAGCGCTTGTCGGTCGCGCTCCGGGATATCCAGCTCGGCGAGAGCGGTGTCGAGCCGGTGGCGCCAATAGCCCGGCGAGGCCAGGGCCGTGGCGACCGGCCAGTTGCTGGCGTAAAGCAGGCGCTCGGCCCCGAAAAGCCGGATCATCGCGGCGACATGACGCTGGGTCATCGGATCGTCCTGCGCCGGATCGCCGGTCAGCGGCAGGCCCGAAACCTTGACGTGGATATTGTTCAGCTCGGCCAGCCCGGCCATGGCGCGATGCCAGCCGTCAAAGCGGCCGGGGTCCGTGTCGGGCAGGCCGAAATGCGCGACCACGACCGGCAGCTTCGGATGCGCCCGGGCCAGCGCCGCCACGGCGCCAAACAGGGGCGGCGGGGCCAGCACCTCGATCAACGCGCCGCTGTCCTGCAAGGCCGCGCAGGCCCCGCGCGCGGCCGCGCTGCGCAGATAGTCTTCGGGTGCCGCATCCAGCAGCGGTGTGAGCCGCACACCGCGAAAGCCGGGATCGGCGGATTGCCGGGCAAGTTGGGCCTGGCAGGCGGGATCGCGCAGATCGACCCAGCCCACAACGGCGCGAAACATTTCATGCGCGCGGCAAAGATCAAGGCAATGCAGCGCGTGCTCGACCGTCGCGGGGCCGTGAACCAGCACCGCGCTCTCGGCCCCGGTCTCGGCCAGAACGGGGGCAAGATCGGCAGGCAGAAAGGCGTTGCCGGTGAGGCTGGGGAATTGCTTTTCGGCAATGAAGGTCTCGCCGCGGCTGCGGTCCCAGATGTGGACATGGGCGTCGATGATGTGCTGGGTCATGTCAGGGCTGTTCGGTTGGGGCCGGTATCCCGAGCGAGGCCAGGGCCGGCCAGAGGGCGGCGGGAACGGGCGCGGAGAGATCGGCCAGGTTGGAGCGCAAACCCGCGGGCGCGGTCAGCCCGAGCACCAGCCGCGTCACCGCCGGATGGGCGGCGCTATAGTGCAGCGCGGCGCGTTTGAGCGTGACGTCATGGGCCGCGCAAGCCTTTTGAATGGCGCGCACTTTCGCCCGCGTCGCGGCGTCGGGGGGCTGATAGTCGAAGCGCGTGGCGGGATCGTCGGGGCCAGTGGCGAGAATGCCGGAATTGAACGGCGAAGCCAGCTCGACCTGGGTGCCGCGCTGGCGGCACAGCGGGAAAAGATCGGGCGCGGCGGATTGATCAAGCAGGGTGAACCGCCCGGCGACCATCAGCACGTCAAGCTCGGCCTCGCGCAAGAGCGCGAGATGCGTGGCGGCGAAATTGCTGCCAACGCCCAGCGCGCCCACCACCCCCTGCGCTTTCAGCTCGGCCAGGGCCGGCAGCGCGCCGTCCAGTGCGGCGCCCGGGTCATCGTCGCAATCGTGCACAAAGGCGATGTCGAGCCGGTCGGTGCCCAGCCGCGTCAGGCTCTGCTCGACCGAACGCAGGGTGGCGTCGCGGGAATAGTCGCGCCAGTCGCCCGGGTTGGCCTTGGGGTTGCTGACCCGGGCGGCATAATCGCGGTAGCGCCCGACCTTGGACGACAGCAGATAATCGCCGCGCGGCACGCCCCGCAATAGCCGCCCCAACCGCTCCTCGGACAGCCCGCCGCCATACAGCGGCGCGGTGTCGAAGCGCCGCAGGCCCATCGCCCAGGCGGCGGCGAACATCGCCTCGGCCTGGGCGTCCGAGATCGGCGCGACATTGCTGGTGCCCAACAGGCCGAACCCGAGGCCCAGAGGTTTGATCGGCTGGCTCATCGAATGCGCCCTTCGGTTTCGGGATCGAAGAAATAGGCATGCGCCATGTCGAAGGCGAGCGGATGGGGGGCGCCTTCGGCAAGATCGACCCGGCCGCCGGTCTTGCCGATCATGCTGTGCTGGCCGGCGCGGAAATGCACCAGCTTTTCGGTGCCCAATTGTTCGATCAGGTCCACCGGCACCGTCGCGGTCGCGCGGCCGGGCTGGTCGACGGCGGGGCGGATGTCGTCCGGGCGGATGCCGCAGATCACCCGCGCGCCGGCGCGCAGCCCGTCGGGCGTGGCGCAGGCAATCTCGCTGTCGCCCAGTTTCAACCCGGTCGGCGTCACCATGCAATCGACCAGGTTCATCGGCGGGCTGCCCATGAACCCGGCGACAAAGACGGTGTCGGGATCGTGGAAAATGGCATCCGGCGTGCCCTGCTGTTCGATCTTGCCGTCGCGCATGATGACGATGCGGTCGGCCAGGGTCATCGCCTCCACCTGATCATGGGTGACATAGATGATGGTGTTCTGGAGCCGCTGGTGCAGCCGCTTGATCTCGGCCCGCATCTGGCCGCGCAGCTTGGCGTCGAGGTTCGACAGCGGTTCGTCAAAGAGAAACACCTCCGGGTCGCGCACGATGGCGCGGCCCATGGCGACACGCTGGCGCTGGCCGCCCGAGAGGGCGCCGGGCTTGCGCTCGAGCAGCGGCGTCAGCTCGAGGATCTCGGCCACCTCGCGCACGCGCCGGTCGATCTCAGGCTTGGGCATCCGCGAAAGTTGCAGCGAAAACGCCATGTTGTTGTAGACGGTCTTGGCCGGGTAGAGCGCGTAGTTCTGGAACACCATGGCAATGCCGCGTTCCTTCGGGCGCAGCCCGTTGACGACGCGCTCGCCGATGGCGATCTCGCCGCCCGAGATGGTCTCGAGCCCGGCCACCATGCGCAGGGTGGTGGATTTGCCGCAGCCCGAGGGGCCGACAAGGACACAGAACTCGCCCGGCTGGATCGAGATGTCGATCCCGTGCAGCGCCTGGTGGGCGCCGTACATCTTCACGAGGTTTCGGATTTCAATGCGTGACATGGGGTCTCCGGGTCTTACAGACGGCGCGCTTCGTTGCGCAGGTAAAGCAGCGTGAAGGCCGCCGAGATGATGAGGATGGATACGGCGACGGTGGCCGCCTGGCTGAACTGGAAATCGACAAAGGCGAGGCGGAAGGTCAGGGTCGAGAGCACCTCGGTCGCCCGGCCGGGGCCGCCGCCGGTGGACAGCCAGACCAGCGGAAAGAGCTGGAAGGTCCAGATCAGGTCCAGCAGCGCGACACCGAAGATCACCGGTTTCAGCTGCGGCAGGGTGACATGCCAGAACTTGTGCCAGAAACCTGCACCGTCGATCTCGGCGGCTTCGTAAAGCTCACGCGGGACGGTTTGTAGCCCCGACAGGAAGCTGACCATGATGAAGGGATAGCCGCGCCAGGTCGAGATCAGCAGCAGCGACCACATCGCCAGATCGGGATCGCCCAACCAGTCGAGCGGCTCGGACGTGAGCCCCATCCATTGCAACATGTAGTTGATCAGGCCGAAGGGGTTGAGCAGCAATTGCCAGTTCAACGCCACGACGACGGCGGTGAAGATCCACGGCAGGATCAGCATCGAGCGAAAGTACGTGCGGGCGCGCGGTGCGATATCGGCGTTGACCAGGAGCGCCAGCCCGATGCCGACAATCATGTGGCCCAGCACCGAACCCACGGTGAAGACCACGGTGTTGAACCCGGCGCTCCAATAGCCGGGATCGGTGAGCAGGTTGGTGTAATTGGCGAGGCCGACAAAGGTGGGGTTTCGCTCGACGATGACATTGTCGTAAAGCGAATATTCCACCACCTTGTAGAGCGGCACCGACAGCAGCGCGCCGAGGATCACCAGCCCCGGCAGAAGGAACAGGTAGGGCGTGCCCCGGGTGGTCATCTGGCGAAGCATTGTGGTCACTTGAACGTCCTTTTCGCGTGGAGGGTCGGGCGCAGGGATGCGCCCGGCCCTTGCGTCTTATCCGGCGAGGTCGAGCCAGCGCGCCTGAACGGCGGCGGCGGCCTCTTCCGGGCTTTGGTCGCCGCGCAGCATGGCCTGGATTTCCTCGGTCATGACCGACCAGCTGGCCGCCGCCTTGGGCGATTGGCGCATCTCCTCGACCGGGGTATCCCCCGACAGGATTTCCATCTGTTTGAGCAGCGTCTCATCCGCGCCCTCGCGCACCGCATCAAGCGCGGCGAGATTGCCGGGCAGCGCATTTGCGGCCTTGGCGGCACGGGCATTGACCTCGGGCGAAAGCAGGTAGTTGACGAAGGTCCAGGCCGCGTCCTTGTTGGGGCTGTCGGCGGCAATGCCGATTTCCCAACCATGCACGCGATAGGCGGTCTCCCCGTTCGTGGGCACCCGCACCAGCGTGTACTCCAGCTCGGGATTGCGGCTGGTGATCGAGCTGGAATGCACCCCTGGGGAAATCATGAACCCGGTGCGCCCGGCGATGAACTCCTCCAGATCGACGCCGCCGGTGCGCGAGGCCGCACCCGGCGCGATGGCACCGGCATCGTTCATGTCCTTGAGGAATTGCAGCGTCGCCACCACCTCGGGGTTGTCAAAGTTCGGCGTGGTGTCAGCCATGATCCTGCCGCCATGGGCATAGAGCAGCGGCAGGAAGGTCAGGATCGGGCCGTTCGACGGCGGCTGCGAGGAAAACGGCATACCGATGCCCGAGATGCCATCCTCCAGCGCCGAGATCGCGCCGGCCTGTTCTGCCAGTTCCTCCCAGGTGGCGGGCGGCGCGTCGAACCCGGCCTGGCGCACCAGCCCCATGTTCACATGCATCACGAAGGGAAAGGCATTGAGCGGCACCATCCAGGTGTGGCCGTCGATCTTGCCCAGCGGCGCCTCGACCAGATCGGATGTGGCAAAGCTGTTGTCGTCGCGGGCCAGATACTCGTCGAGCGGCTCGAGAATGCCGATGTCGAGGAATTCCTTGGTCCAGGGCATGTTGAGCCCCAGCACGTCCGAGCCGACGCCGATGGCATTGTCGGTCACGATGCTCTCGCGCGCCTTGCCAAAGGGCTGGGTGACCAGCTTGACGGTGATATCCGGGTGCTTGGCTTCGAAGTCGGCGACCAGCTCGTCATAGAAGCCGTCGGTGTTCTCGGCCGCGAACCATTGCAGCCATTCGATCTCGGCGGCCTGCGCCGCCAGCGGCGTCAGCGCCGTCGCGGCGGCGAGCGCCAGGGCAGTGAAACGGGTCTTGATCATGGTAGTCTCCTCCTTGTTGTGGTCCGGGGCTTGCCGCCCCGGTGTGCGGGCTCCTCACCCCTTGACGCCCCCCGCGGACAACCCGCCGACGACAAATCTCTGAACGAGCATGAACAGGATCAGCACCGGCAAAGAGCCGATCACCGAAAACGCCATCATCTCGTCCCACTTCAGGCCGAACTCGCCGACCATCATCGAAATCCCCACCGGCACGGTGCGCATGTCCATCGACCGGGTCAGCGCCAGGGCAAACAGGAACTCGTTCCAGGCCAGCAGGAAGGTGTAGACGGCGGTCGAGATGATCCCCGGCAGCGCCACCGGCAGCAGCACCCGCACCAGCACGCCCAGCGGCGTGCAGCCGTCGATGGTGGCGGCCTCGTCGAAATCCTTGGGGATGGTGTCGAGATAGCCGTTCATCATGACGATGGAATAGGGCAGCGCGAAGGTCAGATAGGTCAGGATCAGGCCCCAGAGCGTGTCATAGAGCCCGAGAAAGACGATCACGCCGAAATAGGGGATCAGCAGTGTGATCGTCGGCACCATCTGGGTGGTGATCACAAAGAGCTTGGCCACCCGGTCGCCGAAAAAGCGGTAGCGCGAGAAGCCGAAGGCCGCCAGCGTGCCGATCACCAGCGACAGCGCGGTGACGGCGAGGCCCACCACATAGCTGTTGATCAGGAAGCTGCGAAACTTGGGATCGGTCAGCACCTTGGCATAGCCGTCCCAATGGAAGGTCTCGGGCAGGAGCCGCGGCGGCAGCGAAAAGGTCTCCGTGGTCGGTTTGAGCGAAACCGAGACCATCCAGAGGATCGGAAACACCATGACAAAGGTGACCAGGGCCAGCGCGGCATAGATCGCGGCCTGCCGCCAGCGGCGGCGGCGCTCTTCGTTGACGGCCTGTGCGGCCTGGGCGGGCTGGACGATATCCGACATCACAGCACCTTCAGCGTCGCGTTGTCGATGAAATCCCAATCCAGCGCGATGCCGAGGCCCGGGCCCTGCGGCAGATGCGCGTGGCCGTCGCGCACGTCGATCGGATCTTTCAACCCGATGGCAAAGAGCTCTTCCGGCACCAGCACCTCGAAGAACTCGTTGTTGCGGATCGCGGCGGCGCAATGCAGGTTCACCAGCTCCAGCGGGTGATAGATCGCGGTGTGGATCTCGCAGTTCATTCCATGCGCCTCGGCCAGATGCGCCGTCTTCATCAGCCCGGTGATCCCGCCCGACCACGAGGCGTCGCCGCGCACGATGTCGACCGCGCGGCTGGCCACCAGCTCGGCCACGCCTGCGGGGTGGTTCTCGGCGGTCTCGCCGCCGACGATGGGAATGCGCAGCGCCCGCGTCAGCTCGCGCATGGAGCCGTGGCATTCGTCGAACATCGGTTCTTCGAGCCAGTAGTAATTCAGCTCTTCCAGCATCTTGCCGAAGTGCAGATTCTGCTGGAAATTGAAGTTGTTGACCGGGTCGGACATCAGCCGGAATTCCGGGCCCACCGCCTCGCGGCAGAGCCGGTGCGCCTCGAAGGCAATGTCGATATCCGCCGGCGGGTGCAGCTTGTAGGCCGCCCAGCCGCGCGCCTGCAACGCCTTCGCCTCATCGGCATAGGCCTGCGCCGTGGGCAGGGTCAGCGAAGAGCCATAGATCGGCACCGCATCGCGCACCGCGCCCAGATGCTTGTACAGCGGCAGCTCCGCCGCCTGCGCCTGCGCCAGATGGCAGGCGATGTCGTAAGGCGCATAGGCATAGGCCGGGGTGAAGTTCCAGGCCCGGTTGAAGCGGCGATAGTCGTGCCAGTGCTTTTCGCGGTAATCTGGGTCGCGGCCGATGAAGAACGGCCGCAACAGCTCGGCCGAGACCGCCCCCATGGCCAGCGCGCTGCGGCCGGCAAAGCCGAAGGTCTCGACGCTGATCCCGGCGTCGGTGTCGAATTTCATGGCGAGGAATTCGAAGTCGATCGGCTTGCCGTCCTTCAGGCTGTAGGCCTGATCCGGTTCGTGGCGGCAGGCCCGGATTTCGATATTGGTGAACTTCATGAAAATCTCCTTCAGCCGGCCTGATAGGCGGCGTGTTCGGTCGTGTAGAAATCGAGGGTGGAGGGGCCGACCGAGCCGGTGCCGAGGCCGGATGCGCGGATGCCGACAAAGGGCATGTTGTCATCCGGCGCGGTGCCGTGGTTGACGTGGATCATGCCCGATTGCAGCTCATTCATCGCGCGCCGGGCAAAATCGAGCCGGTCGGTGAAGATCGCGCCGGTCAGCCCAAATTCGGTGGCATTGGCAAGGCGCAGCGCCGCATCGTCGCCGTGATAGCGCGACAGGGTCAGCACCGGGCCAAAGATTTCGTCCTGCACCGCCGGGTTGGCGGGATCGTCGCTGGCCAGCAGCGTCGGCTCGAAAAACAGCCCCTCGGGCGCGCTGTCCGGCGCCAGCCGCCGCCCGCCGGTGAGCACCGTCGCGCCTTCGAGCTCGGCGGCACGGACAAGATGCGTGATCCGATCAAGCTGCGCCTGCGTGGTGATCGGCCCCAGCGTCGTTTTGGCATCGCGTCCCGGCCCCGCGGTCAGCCGCTGCATCCGCGCGATCAGCCCGTCGCGCACCGCGTCATAGACCTCGGTCTGGGCGATCACCCGGCTGATCGCGGTGCAACGCTGGCCCGAACATTGAAAGGCCGCGCCGATGATCGCATCGAGCGCGGGTTCCAGATCGGCCACCCGGTCGACGATGACCGCATTCTTGCCGCCCAGCTCGAGAGAAACTGGCACCAAATTGCCGCCGGCGACCGCGCCGATCTTGCGCCCGGTGGCAACCGAGCCGGTGAAGGAGATCGCGTCGACCTGTGCCGCGACAAGCCCCGACGCCACCTCGCCGGCGCCATTGACCAGGCAGAGCGCGCCCTGCGGCAAGAGGCCCTCGGCCGCGCGCACCAGCCGCATTGCCGCCGCCGGGGTGTATTCCGAGGGTTTCAGCACCACAGCATTGCCTGCGGCCAGCGCCGGCACCAGCTTGCGCAGCGGGGTCAGCACCGGGAAATTCCATGGCGTGATCGCCAGCACCACGCCACGCGGGCGGCGCAGGATGGTGTTGCTCCAGCCCGGCGCGCGCCCGGGCAGCGTCTGGCCGCCATGGCTGCGGGCAAATCCCAGCATCTGCCGCGCCTCGCGCAGCGATTTGCCGATCTCGGCCGTCGCTTCGGCCAGGGGCTTGCCCTGTTCATCGGTCATCTCGCCGGCCAGCGCCGGGGTTTCGGCCTCGATCCGCGACAGCCAGTCGCCCAGCAGATCGCAACGCTGGTTGACGGTCAGCGCCGACCATGCGGCAAAGCCCTTGCCCGCAATCTCGAGCACTTGCGTCACATCCCCGGGCGAGGCAAAGGCGTAGCGGCCGACCACCAGCCCCAGCGCCGGGTCGCGGGTCTCGAAATCCGCCGTGCCCGACCAATTGGCCGGCGCCGGCAGGACGGGCGGCTTTACCGACGTCATGCCGCCCCTCCCGCCGCCTTGAGCCCGGCGACCAGCGCCTGTGCCCCGCCGCGCAACATCGTCTGATCCGAGCCACCCGGCACCACCTGCGCCCCGCGTTGCACCAGCGCCTCGAGCGCCAGGCCGGGAGCGGGCAGCGCGCCAAACACCTTGCCTGCGGCCAGGGTGCTGTCGAAGACCTTGTCAAAGGCCTCGCGGAATGCCGGCGCCTCGAACTGGCGGAACAGCCCCATGGTGGCTGAGAGATCGTTCGGCCCGACAAAGAGGCCATCGAGCCGGGACAGCGCGAGGATCGCATCGAGGTTGGCCACCGCCTCGGGCGATTCAATCTGCATCAGCACCGTCAGGGCGTCATTGGCATGGGTGTAATAGCTGTCGGCCGCATACCCCCAATCGGCGGCCTGGATCGCGCCGACTGCCACGCCGCGCCGCCCCGCGCCGGGAAACAGCGCCGCCTCCAGCACCCGCGCCGCCATTTCGGCATTGTCGACCTGCGGCACCAGAAGGCAGTTCGCCCCGGCATCGAGACAGCGCTTGACGCTGCTGGTGTCGTGATCTGGCAGCCGCACCATGACCGCTGTGTCGAAGCCGGCCAGCGCCTGCACCTGTGCCGCCAGACCATCGATCCCGCCGCGCCCGTGCTCGAGATCGACCAGCAGGTAATCCAGCCCGGCCCGCGCCATGAGACAGGCGACCTCGGGCGAGCCAAGCGTCGACCATGCGCCGGAAACCGCCCGGCCCTCGGCCAGCTTCTGCTTGAAAATACGCCCTTTTTGCAGGGTACGGGGCAAGTTGTCTGTCATTTGCTTTCCTTCGAAGTCGTGGCATGGGCGCTGACGAGGTTATGGGTGTGCACATGTGCCCCCGCCGCGATGTCGGCCGTGGCCCGGCCGATGGGCCAGCCACCGCGCCAGACGGTTTCGCCGGCGCGGATCGGGCGCAGGGCAACCTTGTGAAACACTGAAATCGCGTCTTGGGCCGTCACCGCGCCGGTTGCCGCGCCTTGCAGCGAGATCTCGGCCCCGGCCGCGACATCGGCGAGCAGATAGGCGACCATGTCATCGGCGCCGACCGTATGGGCAATCGGGGTCATATCGCTTCTCCGAACCGGCTGATGGCCTCGCCGCCCTCGCCCATGATCTCGCCATAGGTGAGCTGGCCGGCGGCAGTGGCGGCGATTTCTTCGATCAGCCGGGCGGCCATGTCGTCCATCGTCCGCCCGGCGAGCAGGCCCGATGCGTCAAAGTCGATCTGGCGGCCCAGCGCCCCGGCGGTTGCGGCATTGGCGCTCAGCTTCAGGGTCGGCGCCAGCGCGCTGCAATAGCTGTTGCCGAGCCCGGTGGTGAACAGGATCATCTGCGCCCCGGCGGCGACAAATCCGGTCAGCGACTCGGGCGAATAACTCGGGGCGTCCATGAAATGCAGCCCCGGGGTGGCGGGCGTCTCGGCATAGGCCAGCAGCGACCGGATCGGCCGCGTGCCGGCCTTTTGCACCGCGCCGCTGGCCTTTTCCTCGATGGTGCTCAGCCCGGCCTTGATATTGGCGGCATTGGGATTGGTGCCGAGCAGGTCGAGCCCGGCGGCATGCGCCAGATCGAGGCGCCGTCGCACCGCCTGTTTCAGCGCGCGGCCCAGTTCGGGCGTCGCCGCGCGACGCGCCAGCTCCTTTTCGGTGCCGAGCCATTCGATGCTTTCGCCCAGCATCACGCTGCCGCCGGCATCGACCAGCCAATCGGCCACCCGGCCGAGCAGCGGATTGGCCGCCAGCCCGGAAGACGGGTCGGACAGGCCGCATTCGAAGGCCAGCAACAGATTGATGAGCGGGCAGTCCTGCGGCTGCTGCGCCGACAGGCGCCGCAACAGCCCCGCGCCGAGGGCCAGGCCGCGCTGGCTCAGCAGATGCGCGTCATGTCCGACCTCGTCGAGGCCCAGCGCCGCATACGGCCGCCCGTCGCGGTCCAGCACCGCGATCAACTGGTCAAGCCGGGTGCGGTCGGCGCCGATCAGAAGCACCGCGCCGCAATTGGGATGCACCGCCAGACCTGACAGCGCGGCAAGGTGAAGCTCGGCGTCCCGGCCGACCATACCCATGCCGAACATCGTTCCGGCAAAGACCGTGCCCGGCAACGCCCCGGCAATCCGCCGCGCCGCCGCATCGGTCAGCCCGGTGGCGTTCAGAACCAGCAGGTGATTGCGGATCCCCGGCCGGCCGCTGGGGCGCGGATAGCCCCGGAATGTCTCGGGCCCCCGCACCATCAGGGGGCCACCATCCTGGCGGCGGTGCGGGCGGCTCTCGGGGCCGGAACGACGGTGCGCGACATGCGGGTCTCCAAGCTGGATTGCTGCGCTCCTTATTGGGAGCTTAACTGAGATCTTATAAAAGATTTGACAGAGTCGACTGGCCGAGTCAATGCTGATCTCACCGCCATGAAAGGACCGAGGCCGCATGACCGCCCCCACTCTCCCCGCCGACCGGCCGCCAGGTGCGCAGGTTGAAAAGACCGGGGGCTTGGGCGTAATGAGGGGGCGGGCGGCCGGCGATAATCACTCGGGCCCCTGCCGTCCCTCGCCTTGCCCGACCGCCCCATTTTCAGGAGATCACCTGTGCCCAGTGACGTGAACGACCCGACTGTGGAAGAGGCCGCGCAATCCTCCCAGGTCCAGCGCTCGGGCGCCTATGAGCGGTTTGTGAAATGCCTGATGCAGGGCACGTTCAAACCCGGCCGGCTGGTCACCCAGCGCGAGATCTGCGATGCCACCGGCTCGACCATCACGGCGGTGCGCGAGGCGCTGAAGCGGCTCGAGGGCGAAGGGATTGTCGAGCTGATTGCCAAGAAAGGCGTCGTTCTGCGCGAGATCGACGCCACCGAGGTGCGCGAGATCTATCAGTTGCGCAAACTGGTCGAGATGCCGGCGGTGCGCGCATACGCAAGCGACCACGACCCCCAGGAAGTCGACGCATTGCGCCGCAGAACGCTGGAGATCATGGAAGCCTCGACCGAGACCGCCGAACAGCGCCAGGCGCTGGTCCGCCGGCGCACCAAGCTCGACTGGGATCTGCACCAGACCTTTCTAGGGGCCCTGGGCAGCAGCCTGATCGACGAGATATTCAGAAACCTTGAAACCAAGCAGATGCTGGTGCGGCTGCAATTGCCGCCGCGCTATCTCAGCCACGGCGAGGCCTTTGCCGAACACCTCGAGATCCTGCATGCGATCCGCGACAAGGACGCCGACCGGGCCGCGCGGCTGCTCGAAGAGCATCTCAACACCGCGCAGCAAAGATTTCTGGACGCCATCGAATATTGACGGCCCGGCGGGGCCGGGGCCTGCCGCCGGCCGGGGTGCGTCAGGCGCGGCCGGTCGCGGCCAGGGCCGCGGCGGCACCGCGCAGCTCGGCCAGGCCGCGCAGCCGGCCGATATAGGGGTAGCCGGCGCGCATGCCGCGTGACTGATCCCAGCCGATCATATGGCCGTGGTCCGGGCGCATCGGCACGTGCCGGCCGCTGTCGGCCTCGAGACGCAGCGCCCGCCGCACGATTTCGACCAGACCGGCATCGCCGGCCAGATGCGCGGCCTCGTGAAAGCTGACGCCATCGGCCTCGCGCTCGGTCGAACGCAGGTGCAAGAAGTGGATGCGGTCGCGGAA
The DNA here is from genome assembly GCF_055755275.1 of Marinovum sp. E3. Taxonomy (NCBI): domain Bacteria; kingdom Pseudomonadati; phylum Pseudomonadota; class Alphaproteobacteria; order Rhodobacterales; family Roseobacteraceae; genus Marinovum; species Marinovum sp. E3. Next base: position 58,074 of record NZ_CM146908.1, on the reverse strand, counting down.
CCGATCGAACATCGCCGGCAGATCGTTGTCGGCGCGCACGCCCAGCGAACCGGTGCAGAAGGTCAGCCCGTTTTCCGCCACCGGCGCGTGATCGAGGATCGCCGCCAGGTCCTCGGCGCAGGAGACCACCCGCGGCAGGCCGAACAGCGCGAAGGGCGGATCGTCGGGATGGATGGCCAGTTTGACGCCGGCCTCGCGCGCCACCGGCAGCACCCGGTCGAGAAAGGCCAGCAGGTTGGCGCGCAGCCGCGCGGCATCGATCTCGCGGTAATCGGCGATGCGATTGCGGAAGCCGTCGAGCGTCCAGCTTTCCTCGGCCCCCGGCAGCCCGGCGATGATCGTCTCGGTCAGCCGCTGACAGGCGGCCCCGTCCATGCCGTCATAGCGCGTTTCGGCTTCTTCGGCGATGTCCGCGCGGTGGTCGGCGCGGGCGCCGTCGCGCTTGAGCAGGAAGATGTCGAAGATCGCCGCATCCACCGCGTCATACCGCAGGCATTGCGCGCCATCGGCCAGCGCATGATCGAGCGCGGTGCGGGTCCAGTCCAGCACCGGCATGAAATTGTAGCAGACCGTGGTGATGCCTTCGGCGGCGACGGCGCGCAGGCTCTCGGCCCAGACGTCGGCCATGGCTTCCCAGCCCGTCGCGCCGGTCTTGATGCTCTCGTGGACCGGAATGCTCTCGACCACGACCCATTCCAGGCCGGCATCGCGGATCATCTCTTGCCGGGTCGCAATATCCTCGCGGCGCCAGGGGGTGTCGGCCGGCACGCCGTGCAGGGCGGTGACAATGCCGGTGGCGCCCGCCTGGCGGACATCGGATAGGGTCACGGGATCATCGGGGCCAAACCAGCGCCAGGATTCGATCATAGAGGCCTCTCGGGGGCTTTGGGGTTATCCGGTCTGGGCGACCGGCTCGAAAAGATAGCCGTCGAACGAGGGATCCTCGACGTCCGACAGCGCCATCAGCGTTTCGCGGACATTGCCGAGATGCTGACACATGGCGGCGCGCGCCTGTTCCGGGTTGCGGGCCTGAAGCGCGGCGAGGATAGCCTCGTGATCGTCCAGCCAGGCGCGGCGATATTCGGTCTCGAAGATGCGATCGTGCAGCCGCGCCCACATCGGGCTCTGCTCGCGCTTGCGCCAGAGCTCCTCGACCACGTCGACCAGCACCGAATTCTGCGTCGCCTCGGCGATCAGCCGGTGGAATTCGCGGTCGCCGTCATAGCCGGGATCGCCGTCGGCCATGTCGGCACGTTCACGGGCCAGCGCCTCGCGCAGGCGCAGGATGTCGTTCTTGGTGACCATGCGGGCGGCAAAGCCGGCGACCTCGGATTCGATGAGCTGCCGCGCCTGCAACAGCTCGAACGGGCCGATATCGTCGCGCACCTGTGCCCCGGTGCCCAGTGGCGTGTCGGAGATGTAGATCCCCGAGCCCTTACGCACCTCGACCACGCCCTCGATCTCGAGCAGGATCAGCGCCTCGCGCACCAGCGAGCGCGACACGCCAAGCCGGTCCGACAGCCCGCGTTCCGGCGGCAACCGGTCGCCGGCGGCCAGCGCCTCGCTGCGGATGATGTCCTGTATGTCCCGCGCCACATCCCGATATTGCCTGCGTTCGCCCATCACTCCTCCTTCGATGCCCGCTCCGCGTAATGCGCCGCCAGAAGGCCGAAGGCCGGCTTTCTGGTCTGCTTGTCGGCGGCGATCAGACCCTTGCGGTTCCAACCACGCTGAAAGACATTCTGACGCCGTTCGACACGGAAATCATAGAGGATCCAGGGCGAAATTCCTTTGATGTAATCAAGATCCGACAGTGTCGCGATCTGTTTTTCATAGACTTCAGACTGATAGGCAGTGGAAAACAGCCCCCGCTCGGGCCCTTTCTCATGGTCGCCATCGGCTCCGGTTTCCGAAATCACCACCGGCCGGTCGGGGGCGGAATTGCGGCCGATGATCGCCAGTTCGTCGAAGTTTTCGTCGTACCAGCCGTAATATTCGTTGATCCCGATGATATCGAGCGCGCCGGCCAGACGGTCCTCGATCTTGAGCTTGGCGTGGTTGATCAGGCAGGCAGCGGCGATCAGCCGGGTCGGATCTTCGGCCCGGGCGGTCGCGGCCAGGCGCTGCATGAAGTCGAGCCGGGAATCGGTGTCGGGGTTCTCGTTGCCGATCGACCAGATGATCACGCTGGCGCGGTTGCGGTCGCGGCGCACCAGTTCGGTGAGCTGGTTGGTGGCATCGCGGCGGGTGGCCGGATTGGCGAAATCGATCGCCCAGTAAACCGGGATTTCCTCCCAGAGCAGCAGGCCCAGCTCGTCGGCGATCTCGGCGGCGCGTTCGTGATGCGGGTAATGCGCCAGCCGCAGGAAGTTGCAGCCCAGTTCGCGGGCATGTTCGAAGCGGCGACGGATGTCAGCCTCGCTGGTGACCTTGCCGGTCCGTTCGTCGTCCTCGTGCACGGAAATGCCGCGCAGGAACAGCGGTTTGCCGTTCAGGAAAATCTCGGTTCCGCGCCGTTCGACAGTGCGGAAACCGACCCGGTCGGTCACCACATCGCCGCCGGCGGTGCAGGTCACGTGATAGAGCATCGGGCTGTCGGGCGACCAGAGCGCAGGCTGCGCCTCCAGCGTCACCTCGCCACGCCCCTCGGTCAGCGGAATGTCGGTTTCGACGCCCAGTTCGGGGATCTCCAGCCGCGCGCTCTCGGCCGGGCCATCAGCAACGACCAAGGCTTTTACCGCGCCGCCCTCGAGTCGCAGGAACAGCTCGCGGATCACCGTCGCCGGCGTCTCGAAAAGCGTCACCTCGCGGTAGACGCCGCCATAGTTGAACCAGTCGGTGTTGCGCATCGGCACCCGGTCGCGGGTGCGGGTATTGTTGACGCAGAGCATGATCCAGTTTTCGCCCGGCTCCAGCGCCTCGGTCAGCTCGACACAGAACGGCGTGGAGCCGCCGTAGTGGTTGCCGAGGAACTGGCCGTTGACGAAGACCTTGCAATCATACTGGGCGGCGCCGATCCGCAGGAAGCGGCGCCGTCCTTCGTCCAGGGCGTCGACGGTGACGGGCCGGGTGTACCAGGCCGAGCCTTCGAAGAAATACCATTTCTCCTTCAGCATCTGCCAGTTCGAGGGCACCGGCACCGTCTCGCCGTCATGCGGGTCGTAATCCCACGGCTCGATACGGTCTTCGGGGCGTGCGGGCGTCATGGCGAACCATTTCTGCCGCAGCCCGGTATCAAGGAGATCGACGCAGAAGAACCAGTCTCCGTCCAGCGACCGGCCCTGCCGGCCGCCGGAGAAGATCAGGGTCTCGGCGTTCAGGCTCTGCGTGTTGAAAGGACGGTCGTAGTCCTCGTCATGCAGGCACTGCAGCGCGTTCTCGGCGATATCTGACCGTTCGAGCATGGCGACCTCAGGAGCCGGAGGCCGAGGACTGGATGCGCTCGATCAGGTCGGCGACCGTCTCGGACTGCGATGCGACCTCTTCGTACATCGGCTGGACCGCCTCGACGAAGGGGGTCTTGTCGACCTCGTGCACGGTCACGTCAAGCTCGGCCTGGGCCTGCTCGATGGCCGCGTCAGAGGCTTTCTTCCACTCGACGCCGTGACGCTGCTGCATTTCCGCCGCAGCGGTCATGAAGGCCTCCTGCTCTTCGGCGCTCATGCCGTCCCAGGCGCAGTTCGACATCACCACGACCGAGGGGATGATGGTGTGCTCGTCGAGCGAGAAATGCGAGGCAACCTCGCCGTGGCGGGCCGAGGTCAGTGCCGTGGGGTTGTTTTCGGCGGCATCGACGACGCCCTGTTGCAGCGCGCTGTAAAGCTCACCCCAGGAGATCGGGGTGGGGTTGCCGCCCAGCAGCTCGACCATGCGGATCGCCGAGGGCGAGGGCTGGACGCGGACCTTGACGCCGGTCAGATCGGCCGGCGAGAGGATCGGTTTCTGGCCATAGAACGACCGCGCGCCCTCGGTCAGGAAAGCCACGCCGCGAAAGCCGTTGTCGACCGACGCGGCAAGGATGTCCTGGCCGATCTCGCCCGAGATCACCTCGTTGAAATGCGCTTCGGAGGCGAAGATATAGGGCAGGTTCATTGCCGAATAGCTTTCCTCGAAGGCTTCGAGCTCGGAGGCGTTGGAGCGGGCCATCTCGAGCGCGCAGTTCTGCACCAGCTCCATCGATTCGCGCTGGGTGCCAAGCTGGGCGTTGGGGAAGATCTGGATCTTGATGCCGCCATCGGTCAGCTCTTCGACGCGATCCGCCATGAACTGCATCGACAGATGCGTCGGATGATCCGGCGGGTTGTTGTGGTTGAGACGGAACGTCTCGGCGCCGGCCGATGTGGCGACCGCGGCAATGGCGGCGGCGGTAAAGGTAGCTGCGACTTTCATGGAAGTCCTCCCGGAAGAATTTCAGCGATTGGCCCCTTATCCTGGTTGACCAATCTGGACGGATGATGCGGTTTATTGCAGGAAGTAGTCAACCCATTTCTGAAATTGGTTGACCACATTTATCGAGGCTGCGAGTATGCGGCACATTCTCAGCCTGAGGAGGAGACGAGATGATCCCCCACGCAAGACCACCCCGCCCAAGCCGGAGGCGCGCTCCATGAAGTCCGCAATCGACAGCCTGTTGCGCTGGGTCATCATCGCGATCTTCACGGTGCTGGTCGCCTGTGTCACCTGGCAGGTGCTGAGCCGCTACGTCCTCGGCACGCCGAGCACTCTGACCGACGAGATCGCGCGCTTTCTCTTCATGTGGCTGGCGCTGATCGGCGGCGCCTATACCTTTGGCGCCCGCCGCCACCTGGCCATCGACCTGCTGACCAGCACGCTCAGCGGCCGCCGCAAGCTGGCTTCCGAGGCGGCGATCCTGCTGGTGGTGGCAAGCTTCGCCGCCGTGGTGATGATCTGGGGCGGCTATTCGCTGGTGTCGCGGACCCTGGCCTCTGGCCAGGTCACCCCGGCGCTGCGCATCTCGATGGGCTGGATCTACGGCGCCATCCCTTTCGCCGGGGCGGTGATTCTCTACTACTGCGCCCTGTTTTTTGCCGAGGTCGCCCGCGGGCGAATGCCTGTGGTCGAGTCCGACTCCGACCTGCCGATCGAATGAGGAAATAGATATGAGCTACGCGATCTGGGTCCTCTTCGGCTCCTTCGTCATCTTCATGGCCATGGGCGTGCCCATTGCCTTTGCCATCGGCTCCGCGGCGACGCTGACCTTCCTGCTGTTCATGGGGGTCGAGCAATCGGTCTTTATCGTCGCCCAGCAGATGGCCTCGGGGCTCGACAGCTTCACGCTGCTGGCCATCCCCTTCTTCATCCTCGCCGGCAACATCATGAACCATGGCGGCATCGCCATGCGGCTGATCAATTTCGCCAAGGTGCTGGCCGGCCGGCTGCCCGGCGCGCTGGCGCATTGCAACGTGCTGGCCAACATGATGTTCGGCTCGATTTCCGGCTCTGCCGTGGCCTCGGCGGCGGCGGTCGGCGGCGTGATGGCGCCGCTGCAAGACCGCGAAGGCTATGACCGCAGCTTCTCGGCGGCAGTCAATATCGCCTCCTGCCCGACCGGCCTGTTGATCCCGCCCTCGGCGACGCTGATCGTCTATTCGCTGATCACCGGCGGCACCTCGATCGCGGCGCTGTTTGTCGCCGGCTACCTGCCCGGCCTGCTGATGGGCCTCGGCATCATGATCGTCGCCGGCATCATCGCCAAGCGGCGCGGCTACCCGGTCTCGCCTCGCCCCTCGCTGAACGAATTCTGGGTGGCGGCGCGCGACGCGGTGCTGCCGCTTGGGCTGATCGTCGTCATCATGGGCGGCATCATCTCGGGCGTCTTCACCGCAACCGAGGCCTCGGCCGCGGCGGTGATCTATGCGCTGGTGCTGGCGCTGGTCTGGTATCGCGAGATTTCGCTGCGCGACCTGCCGCGCATCATCATCGAGAGCGCCGTCACCACCTCGGTGGTGCTGCTGATGATCGGCGCCTCGATCGCGATGAGCCGGGCCATGGCCTTTGGCATGATCCCCAACACCATCTCCGAGGTGCTGCTCAATCTGTCCGACAACCCGCTGATGATCCTGCTGGCGATCAACATCACCCTGCTGCTGATCGGCACCTTCATGGACATGACACCGGCGCTTCTGATCTTTACGCCGATCTTCCTGCCGGTGGTGGGCGATCTGGGCATGGATCCGGTGCATTTCGGCATCGTCATGACCTTCAACCTCTGCATCGGCATCTGCACCCCGCCGGTCGGATCGGCGCTGTTTGTCGGCTGTTCGGTCGGCGGCACCTCGATCGCCAAGGTGATCAAACCGCTGCTGCCGCTCTATGCGGTGCTTGTCTCGCTGCTGCTCGTGGTCACCTATGTCCCCGAGATCAGCCTCTTCCTGCCCCGCCTGCTTCTGGGATACGGCCTATGAAAACGCTTCGCGACTGGTCCCTTCACACCCGCCACGCCGCCGGGGCCGATCTTTTGGTCGAGGGCCGGCACCTGCTGTCGATCCGGGTGCTGGAGCATGACCTGATCCGGGTGTCGCTGAAGAAGGACGGCACCTGGCGGCTCGACCGGACCTGGTGCGTCGCGCCGGGGGGCGAGATGCCCTGGCAGGGGCGCAGCCGCGACGAGCTCACGGGTTTTGCCTGCCCCGCGGCAAAGATCACCGACGGCGAGACGCTGGTGATCGAAACCGATGTGCTGCGCCTCACGGTCTCGCAGCCGCTGCACCTGGCCTGGGCGGCACGGATCGACGGTGAATGGGTGCCCTTTGTCGAGGAACGCCCCACCGGCGGCGCCCTGCTCGGCACCCGCGATCACCGGCACGAACATTTCCTGCGGCGCTATCCCGAGGACCGGGTTTATGGCCTTGGCGAAAAGACCGGCGATCTGGAACGCAGCGGCCGCCGTTTCGAGATGCGCAATCTCGATGCCATGGGCTATGACGCCGAAAAGACCGATCCGCTCTACAAGCATGTGCCCTTTACGCTGACCCAGACCGAGCGCGCCGGGGCCTGGTCGATCTTTTACGACAACCTGGCCTCCTGCTGGTTCGACATCGGCAACGAGCTCGACAATTACCACCTGCCGTATCGCGCCTACCGGGCCGAGGATGGCGATCTCGATTACTATGTCCGCTGGGCGCCGCAACTGCTCGATCTGGTCAAGGGCCAGACCCGGCTGACCGGCGGCACCGCCTTTCCACCGCGCTGGACGCTGGGCTATTCCGGCTCGACCATGAGCTATACCGACGCGCCCGACGCGCAGGCGCAGCTTGAGGGTTTTCTCGCCCGTATTGCCGAGCACGACATTCCCTGCGACAGCTTCCAGATGTCCTCGGGCTACACCTCGATTGGCCCGAAACGCTATGTCTTCAACTGGAATCATGACAAGGTGCCCGACATCGCCGGCATGACCACGCGCTTTGCCGAGGCCGGTGTACACCTGATCGCCAATATCAAGCCCTGCCTGTTGCAGGACCACCCGCGTTATGACGAGGTGGCCGGGGCCGGGCTCTTCATCCGCGACAGCGAGGACCACGACAAACCCGAACGCTCGATCTTCTGGGACGACGAAGGCGCGCACCTCGATTTCACCAACCCGGATGCGGTGGCCTGGTGGCAGGAGGGCGTGACGACGCAACTGCTCGATCATGGCATCGGCTCGACCTGGAACGACAACAACGAATACGAGATCTGGGATCACCACGCCCGCTGCGCCGGCTTTGGCGATCCGGTCGATGTCGGGCTGATCCGGCCGCTGATGCCGATCCTGATGAGCCGCGCCTCTGAAGAGGCGCAGCGCAGACATGCGCCGGGCAAGCGGCCCTACCTGATCTCGCGCTCCGGCGCGCCGGGGCTCCAACGCCATGCCCAGACCTGGTCGGGCGACAACCGCACCGACTGGAAGACAATCCGTTTCAATACCCGCACCGGTCTCGGGATGAGCCTCTCGGGGTTCTACAACATCGGCCATGACGTCGGCGGCTTTTCCGGCCCCAAGCCCGGGCCCGAACTCTTTGTCCGCTGGGTGCAGAACGGCATCTTCCATCCGCGCTTCACCATCCATTCCTGGAACGACGACGGCACCGTCAACGAGCCCTGGATGTACCCCGAGGTGTTGCCGCAGATTCGCGCGGCCCTGGCGCTGCGCTACCGGCTGCTGCCTTATCTCTACACCTGCCTGTGGCAGGCGGCGGACGCCGACGAACCGATACTGCGGCCGCTGTTCCTCGATTTCCCGGAAGATCCGGCCTGCTGGCAGGAGCGTGACGAATTCATGCTCGGCCGCGATCTTCTGGTCGCCAATGTGATGGACGCGGGCGCCGAGACGCGGGTGGTGCAGCTCCCCCAGAACGCCACCGGCTGGTGGGATTTCCACAGCGGCGCCTATCACGCCCCCGGCACCCGGCTCGAGCTGCCGGTCGACCTGGGCAGCATGCCGCTGTTTGTCCGCGCCGGTGCGGTGTTGCCGGTCTCTGCGGGCGCGATGCGCGCCGATCCCTCCGCCGATCAGGCGCGCGACCTGCTGCTGTTCCCCGCCCCGGGCGAGGCCAGCGAGGTATCGCTGTTTTACGAGGACGATGGCATCAGCGAAGCCCCCGAACACAGCCTGCTGAGATTCACCCTTGCGAGCACCGACAGTCATGTCACGCTCGACTGGCAGCAGGCGGGCAGCGCCGCGCCGATCCTGCCGAGCGCGCGGGTGATCCTGCCCGCCGGCGAAACCCGTGGCTTGCGTGCCGGGGGCCGGGACATCGCATCGCATGACGAGGTAGAGCTATGACCGATCTGGAGATCACCCATGAGGCGCCCGCTTATGACCGCGCGGCGCTGAAACCGCGCATCCTGCATCTCGGCTTCGGCGCCTTTGGCCGGGCGCATCCGATGTGGGTGCTCGACCGGGGACTCGACGCCACGGGCGGCGATTGGGGCGTGGTGGCCGCGCGGCTGCATTCGGGGGCCGAGGCACTCTCGGCGCTGGACCGGGCCGAGGGCCGCTATCATGTCGCCGCCGCCGATGGCGAAAGCGCCCGGGTGCGCAGGATCGGCTGCGTGATCGCCAGCCTGCATCCGCGCCGCGACGGGCCGGAGGCGCTGCTCGATCTGATCGCCTCGGGCGGGCTCGAGGTGGTGCTGCTGACGGTGACCGAAAAGGGCTATTGCCAGGCCGGCGGCCGGCTGGACACCAGCCGCGACGACATCAAGGCCGACCTTTCCGGGGATAGCGCACCCAGCACCGCCATCGGTGTCCTGGCCGAGGGGCTGCGTCGCCGCCGCACCGGCGGCGCCAGACCAATCACCCTGGTCTCTTGCGACAACATGCCGGGCAATGGCGATATCCTGCGCCAGGTGGTGCTGGACTACGCCGCAGAGATCGACGCCGAACTGCCCGGCTGGATCGAGGCCAATGCCGCCTTCCCGAACTCCATGGTCGACCGCATCACCCCGGCGCTGGATGACGCGGGTCGGGCGCTGATCGAACAGGCGGCGGGCGGCGAGGACGCCAACGGCATCGTCACCGAGCCGTTCCTGCAATGGGTGCTCGAGGATCATTTCGCCGGCGCCCGCCCGCCTTTTGCCGAAGGCGGGGCCGAGCTGGTGGAGGATGTCACGCCCTACGAGGAAATGAAGCTGCGCATGCTGAATGGCGCGCATAGTTTCCTCGCCCACGCCGGGCGGCTGGCGGGCCATGAGACCGTGGCAGAGGCCACCGGCGACGCGGTGCTGCGACAGGCGGCGCTGAAACTGATGCTCGACGAACAGGCCGCGACGCTCGACATGCCCGAGGGCGTCGATCTGCCCGGCTATGCCGAGGCGCTGATCGCGCGGTTCGCCAACACGCGGCTGCGCCACCGGCTCGACCAGATCGCCCAGGACACCAGCCAGAAGATGCCGCAGCGGCTGTTCGCACCGGCCAGCCGGAACGCCGCCGCCGGGCGGCCCTGGCCGCTCACCGCGCTGGCGATCGCCAGCTGGATCGCCGCGCTGCGCGATCTGCCCCCGGTGGCCGACCCGCGCCAGGACGCCCTGCGCGCCGCTGCTGCCGGCGCCGATCCGGTCGCTGACGTGCTCGGCCTCGATGGGCCGACCGACCTGTCGGAAACATTGACCCCCGCCGTGCAAACTGCGTTTGACGCCATCACCAGCCAGGGCATCATCGGCGCCCTGAAGGAGGCCCTGTGACCCGTTTCCTGAACGACGATTTCCTGCTCGACACCGCCGAGGCGCGGCACCTGTTCCACGAGGTGGCCCGCGACCTGCCGATCATCGACTACCACAACCACCTGCCCCCGGCCGAGATCGCCAAGGACCAGCGCTGGGACGAGCTTGGCACGCTCTGGCTTGGCCATGATCACTACAAATGGCGGCTGATGCGCTGGGCCGGGGTCGAGGAACGGCTGATCACCGGCGACGCCGACCCCCGCGACAAGTTCAATGCCTTCGCCCGCGTCATGCCCAAGCTGGTCGCCAACCCGGTGCACCATTGGTCGCATCTCGAGCTCTGGCGCTACTTCGGGCTCGACGGCACCGTGCTGAGCACCGAGACGGCCGACCGGATCTGGGACGCCGCCAAGGAGCGGCTGGCAGAGCCGGGCTACGGCGCGCAGGGGCTGCTCAGCCAGATGAAGGTCGAACTGGTGGGCACCACCGACGATCCGCTCGACAGTCTCGAACATCACGCCGCGCTCAAGGACGCGCCCTGGCGCGTGGTGCCGACCTTCCGCCCCGATCCTGCGATGAAGATCGACGCGCCGGGCTTTGCCGCCTGGATCGCGCGGCTGGAAGAGCTGACCCACCCGATTGCCAGCTTCGACGACCTGATCGGCGCGCTGGAAAAACGACTCGATCATTTCGTGGCGCATGGCTGCCGCGCCGCCGACCACGGCATCGACCGGCTCGACGCCGGGCCGGAGGTGCCGGCGGCGGTGCTTGACGCGGCGCTGGATGCCGGGCGCACCGGGCGCGCGGTCTCGGGTGAGGATGCCGCCGCCTGGCGGGCGGCGCTGCTGGTGGCGCTGGGCCGGGCCTATGCCAAGCGCGATCTGGTGATGCAGCTGCATGTCAACGCCCTACGCTCCAACCGCACCCGTCTGCGCGAGAGCCTTGGCCCCGACGTCGGCGCCGACAGCCCGCGCGACGTCAGCCTGGCCGAGCCGCTCAACACCCTGCTCGACCGGCTCGACCGCGACGGCACGCTGCCGCGCTCCGTGCTCTACGGGCTCGACACCACCCGCAATGCCGCCATTGTCACCACTGCCGGCAACTTCCAGGACGGTTCGATCCCCGGCAAGATCCAGGCCGGCACCGCCTGGTGGTTCAACGACCAGCTCGATGGCATGGAGGACCAGATGCGCACCCTGGCGCAGATGGGGCTGATTTCGACCTTCCTCGGGATGCTGACCGACAGCCGCTCGTTCCTGTCCTTCCCGCGTCACGAATATTTCCGCCGGCTGTTCTGCCGCATCGTCGGCCGCTGGCAGGTCGAGGGCCATGTGCCCGATGATCAGGACGCGATGGACGAATTGGTGCGCGATGTCTGCTATCGCAACGCCCGCGACTGGTTTCTCTAGAAGACTGCGGGTGGCGGCCTATTGCAACAGGTCGGTCGCCACCTCCACATCCTCGAAGCGCAGCACCTCGATATCGCGCAGGTGAACCACACCCTCGCTATGCCAAGCCCGCAGGAGCGGCCCCTGACGGTCGAAACCATAGCTGCCATAGGCCCCCGGCAGCTCGGCCACGTCGCGCCCGGGCCCGCCATGCAGGAAATCGCCCCGCCCGGCGCTTACCAGCACGTCATCCCCGGCCCGCCCGATCAGCACATCCTCTTCGCTGGTGCCCTCCAGCCGGTCGGCCGCCTCGGTGCCCCGCCGCGTCACGCCCTGCAAGAAGGTGCCCGGCGCGCGTTGTTCCCACCAGCCGGGGGCGGTCTGGTTGAAGGCCATCAGCGCATCCCAGCGCGGGGTGCTGTCGTCGAGGTGGCGCAGGTTGCCCCAGCTGCCGAATTTCGACGGCTTGCCGATATCGACAAAGGCATTGAACAGCGTGCCGCCGACATCGCGCCAGGCGACGAGCAGATCGGCATAGAGCGCACCCATCTCGGGCGAATAGTTGAGCCGGTGGAAATAGGCGGTCAGGGTCTCATCCTCCTGCCAGGGGCCGTGACCGAGGATATGGGTGCCGCCCTCGTACATCACCAGCCGCATGTCCTGTTCTGCCGCGACCCGGGCGTGATAGGGCCAGAGCTCCTCGGTCAGCTCTTTCAGCGATCCGGCGCGCAGCCGGTCGATCACCGGCGCAATGGTGCCCTCGAACTGCCGCGCCCGCGCATATTCGCGCAGGGCAACCCGGCGCAGCCCTTCGGCCTCGCCCGCCGCGCGCGCCCGCGCCGCGGCATCGTCGAGCAGCGCCCTGATCTCGTGGCCCTCCTCCTCGCTGCCGATCATATGGCCGAAATAGCCCGAGACCGCATAGGCCTGAAACCGCCCGGCCGGGGCGGCATTGCCCTCCGCCTGCCAGAGCGGCGCGGCAAGCTGCGGCACCTCGAGTCCCGGCCAGCCGGTGTGCACCCCGATCACGTTGACCAGCCGCGCGGCAGCTTCGGCGCCGAAAACCCCGGTCCAGATATCCGCCACCTGCGCCGCCCGCATCCCGGCAAACTGCATCCAGCCATCGTCGCCGGCCGCTTCGCCCCAGCGGGCGCGGGCCTGTTCGTCGGCCCAGGCCGCCTGGGGAAAGTACCGGTTCCAGAGCTCGTTGGAATATTCGACATGGGCCTTGAGCCGTGGATCGAGCCCGCCGCGCACCGCCGTGGCATAGGCCCGGAGATAGCCGTCATCGGCCATATGCGGCATGGTGAACCAGGGATCGGCGCCCACCAGATTGGCCAGCGCCACCAGACGTTCGACCGGCACGCCGCGATGGAAATAGGAATAATCGCCAATCCGCGCACGGTCCTGCCAGGCCACCTTGGGCGAGCCGTTGGTGAACATCCAGTCCATGAAGCGCAGGGCGCGGAGATCCTTGATGCGGTCGATGAAATCCGGGTTGAACACCACCCCGGCCTCATCCAGCGGCAGATGCGCCTCGCGGATCACGCGGATGTTGCGGATGTAATCGCCGGTGCCGTTCGGATCGGTCGATCTGATCTGGACCGCAACCGTCCCCTCCCCCGGTTCATAAAGAAACCAGAGCGCGCGCGCCTCCTTCTGCTGCACCCGGGCGCGCCCGACGACGGTGACTTCGCCGCTGCCCTCCCATGTCACCCGGTAGCGGCCTTTCAGCGAGACCGCCTCGGGCGGCATATCGGTCAGCAGAAAGGCCTCGACCCGGTCGACACCCGCCGGCATCCGGGTCAGCCAGCCATGCGCATCCAACGCCCCCTGCGCCGCCATATCCTCGGCCGAGACACCGCCCCATTGCCCCGGCAGATGCCCGACCCAGTGCCGCGCGGTCTTCATCACGTCGATGAAGGGCTGTTGTGTGGACCAGTCGGCAATGCCGTTCAGCCCCACGGCCATCGACGGGTTGGCCAGTCCGACACCGGTCGAGGCCGGGGCGAACTGCGGCTGCGGCGCCACTTGCGCCGTGGCCGGCACGTCCTGCGGCGGGGCATCGAGGGCAGCGGCCCGGCGCGGCGCGGCAAATCCCTGCATTTCCTGCCAGATGTAATCCGCCGCGGCGCCATAGCTCTCTGCCAGCACCGGATGCACGTCCTCGGGCAGCTCGAGGACCGGCGGCGGCGCGTTGTAGAGCGCGGCATAGGTGATCATGGCGGCGATCAGATAGGTTGCCGGCGTGCCATGCGGGGCGTTGTCAGTATAGAGATCGGTCGGGCGCAGCTCCTGCAACGGGCCCTCGGTCAAGAGACCGGTCAGGATCGGCCCGACCGGGATCAGCCGCACATCGAGCGCGGGCAGTGCCGCGGCCACGGCGGCGTGATAATCGAGATACCAGTCGTGGTAATCGCCGGTGGTAAAGGCCTGATAGCGGCGATAGGCGCGCCGGGTGGGCGGGAAACGCTCCATCTCGGCCCATCCTTCATAAAGAAAGACCGTCGGCGACAACCCCTGATCGACCACCCAGGCGGCAAGCGCCACAGTGCCGCTGACCGGGCTGCGGCCGTCGCTGTGATCGCCGTCATACGGCTCTGACGGGCCCTTGTACTGGATAAAGTTCTCGGGATTTATCAACAGGGTATCAATCCGCGCATCGCCAAATGCGCGGCCGGGCTCATAGCTGGGCGTGACTCCCGGAAACCCCCATTCCGGCAGCGGCGGCAGCTTGTCGGGGAATTGCCCGCCAAAGGCATATTGCCCACTGAGCGCCAGCTCGCGCCCCGCTGCCCCGGCCATCCGCGCCAGCCACCAGGGCACGGCGGTGCCCTCCGATGCGGTGGGATGATTGATCAGCGAATTGCCCCAGACATAGGCCCTGACCGAGCGCTCCTCCTGCGCTGGAGCCGCGCCGGCAAATCCGAGCCCCAGACACAGGGCCATCCAGACCGTTCTCAACATGAAACATACCTCCGAATCCCGTCCCACCATTCTTGTGAATGTTATGGCGAGAATTTGACAGGCTGTCTCACGATTGCGCGGGCCGGCTCAGACCGAGACATGCTCCAGCAGCACTTCGCGCTCGGCGCTGGCGCGGTCCCGCTCGAGCACCACCTCGCCGCGTTTCAGCACCACGAAATGATCGCCGAGACCATAGGCGAAGTCAAAGAACTGCTCGACCAGCACAATCGCCATCTCGCCCTTGCCGCGCAGGTATTTGATCACCTCGCCGATTTGCTGGATGATGTTGGGCTGGATGCCCTCGGTCGGTTCGTCGAGCAAGAGCAGCTTGGGCTTGGTGATCAGCGCGCGGGCAATCGCCAGCTGCTGCTGCTGACCCCCCGAGAGATCGCCGCCCCGGCGGGCGCGCATCTGCTTGAGCACCGGGAAAAGCTCGAAGATCTCGTCGGGCACAAAATGCTCGGAGCGGGGCAGGCAGGCATACCCGGTTTCGAGGTTCTCCATCACCGTCATCAGCGGAAAGATGTCGCGGCCCTGCGGCACATACCCCACGCCTTTCTGCGCCAGCACATGCGCCGGCGCCGGCGGGATCACCTCGCCGTCGATCGACAGGTCGCCGCCGGCGCGGGGATGGCTGCCGGAGATCGCCTTGAGCAGGCTGGTCTTGCCGACGCCATTGGTGCCCATGACACAGGTCACCTCGCCGGCCCGCGCCTGCATCGAGATGCCGTGCAGGATCTGGCTGTGGCCGTATTTCAACGTCAGGTCGCGGGTTTCCAGCATCGGCTTACCGTCCGAGATAGACATCGATGACCTCCTTGTTGTTGGTCACGTGGTCGAGCGAACCTTCGGCCAGCACCGAGCCTTCGTTCAGCACCGTAACCTTGCAGTTCAGGCGGCGGACAAATTCCATGTCGTGCTCGACCACCACCACCGCGTGTTTCCGGGCCGCCTCGACCAGCATCGTCGTGGTCTTTTCGCGTTCCGCCGGGGTCATCCCCGCCGCCGGTTCATCCACCAGAAGCAGGCGCGGATCCTGCGCCAGCAGCATGCCGATCTCGAGCCATTGCTTCTGGCCGTGGCTGAGCTCGCCCGAGAGCCGGGTCAGCTCCTCGGTCAGCCCGATCAGCTCGGCGATCTCCTCGATCCGTTCGGCGCCGCGTTTCGATTTGCGATAGAACAGCACGTCGAAGGGGCCACGCTTGTTGGCCAGCGCCATGGCGAGGTTCTCGCGCACGGTCTGAGCCTCAAACACCGTGGGTTTCTGGAACTTGCGCCCCACCCCGGCCCGCGCGATCTGGCTTTCGCTCATCTTCAGAAGCGAGACGGACTTTTCGCCGAAGAGCACGCGGCCCTCGTCCGGCCGGGTCTTGCCGGTGATGATGTCCATGAAGGTGGTCTTGCCGGCACCGTTCGGGCCGATGATGGCGCGCAGCTCCGGCTCGCCGATCTGGAAGCTCAGGTTGTTGATCGCCTTGAAGCCGTCGAAGCTGACCGAGACCCCTGACATTTCGAGCAGCGTTGTCATGGCTTGCCCTCCTCCTTGCGTCGTGCGCCGCCGTCGGGTCCGTAATCGCCCACACGGTCGGGGATCGGATGGCGGATGGTGATGTAATCGAAGAGGCCGCCGATGCCCTTGGGGAAGAACAGGGTGACGGCGACGAACGACAGGCCCAGCAGCACCAGCCACCAGTCGGTCCACTGGATGGTGTAGAAGCCCAGCGGAATGGCCGGCGCGCCGCCGCCGGTGAACCAGCTCGACAGCAGCGAGACGAAGGCGGCGCCGATCACCGCGCCGTAGAGCCGGCCGCGGCCGCCGATCGCCACCCAGACCGCGAGGTAGATCGAGGCGATGGGCGCGATCTCGGCCGGGTTGATGATGCCGGCCTGCGGGTAATACAGCGCCCCGGCAATGCCCGCGACAATGGCGGTCAGGGTAAAGACAAAGAGCTTGTAGCTCTCGACATGGTAGCCGAGAAAGCGGACCCGCGCCTCGTTGTCGCGGATCGCGCGGATCACGCTGCCCATCTTGCCGTCGACCACGACGGCAAAGAGCAGGTAGCCCAGCCCCAAAGCCAGCGCCGAGCCCCAGAAGAAGGCCATCGAGATCATCGCCTGCGGCGTGTCCTCGAAGCCGGGGATGTTTTGCAGGCCGGAGAGGCCGTTGTTGCCCCTGAGCCCGGTGTCGTTCTGAAAGAGGTAGAGCGACAGCGCCAGGGTCATCGCCTGGGTCAGGATCGACAGGTAGACGCCGGTGACGCGGCTGCGGAAGGCGAGCCAGCCGAAGACCAGCGCCAGAAGGCCGGGGACGAGGATGACGGCGATGAGTTGCAGCGGCAGGGAATGCGCGAAACTCCACAGGCCCGGCAGTTCCGAGGCGCCGACCACGCCGAAGATCTGGCCGGCGATAGCGTCGGAAATCTCCTGGGGCGTCGGCGGCAGGGCGCCGGCTTGCAGGCTTTCGAGCACGATGCCCTCGGTGCGGGCATACATCAGCCACATGCCGATGGCATAGCCGCCGATGCCGAAGAAGGCGAAATGGCCAAGCGAGAGGATGCCGCAATAGCCCCAGACCACGTCCATGGCGATGGCGATGAGCGCGAGACAGAGGGTCTTGCCCAGGGTCTTGACGAAGCTGGTGGAGACAAAGCCCACGCCGGTGGCTTCGCTGAGCGCGGTGACCCCGAGGGTGAAAAGCGCCAATGCGGCGAGGAACCACATCACCGACGGGTTGCGGAAGAGGAAGGATCGGGTCATTGGGCTGCGCCTTTCATGTTGCGCCGCCTCTGGCGTCGCCGGGGGCGGGGGCTCTGCCCCCGTCCGCTTGCAGCGGACTCCCCCGCGGTATTTTCGGCAAGAGCAAGGACTGGATGGGTCATGGTCAGTCTCCTGCGGCGCGGCCCTTGAGGGCGACGATGCCCTTGGGACGGAACTGGATGAAGAGGATGATGAAGAGGATCATGTAGGTCTGGGCGGCGAGCGTGTTCGACGGGTTGAAGAACTCGATGCCCTTTTGCAGGAAGCCGATCAGCGTGGCGCCGGCGAGCGTGCCCCAGACATTGCCGACGCCGCCCACGACCACGGTCATGAAGCTCTGCACGATGTAATCGGCGCCCATTTCCGAGGTGACCTTGGCGTAAAGGCCGATGGCGACGCCGGCGATGCCGGCGATGCCCGAGCCGAGGCCGAAGGTCAACATGTTGATCCGGTCGGGATTGATGCCCATCGACGACGCCATGCGCGGATTCTGCGTCACGGCGCGCACTTCCAGCCCGAGGCGGGTCTTCTTGAGGATGAAGAGCAGCAGACCGAGGAACAACAGCGCCAGCACGAAGATCGCGATGCGGATATAGGCGATCTGCACCACGTCGTTGAGCACCCAGGCGCCATCGAGCCAACCCGGCGAGGTCAGCGGGCGGGCCTGGGTGCCGAAGATGTTCTTGGCCAGCTGTTGCAGGGCGATCGAGATGCCGAAGGTGGCCAGCAGGGTCTCGAGCGGGCGGTGGTAGAGCCAGCGGATCACCAGCCGCTCCATCGCGACGCCGGCGGCGAAGGTGACGGCGAAGGCCAGCGGCAGGGCGACCACCAGCGACAGGGTGTAATCGGGCACGAAGAGCTGGACCACATAGCCGGTATAGGCGCCCATCATGATGAATTCGCCATGCGCCATGTTGATCACCCCCATGACGCCGAAGGTGATGGCCAGGCCGATGGCGGCGAGGAAGTAGATCGAGGCCAGCGACACCGCATCCATCGTCAGATCGATGGTCTGGCCGACGCCGACGCGGGTGCGCACGGCGGCCAGCGTGTCCTCGGCGGCCCCGGTGATCGCCGGGTCGGTCTCTTCGTAGCTGTCGAAGAAGACATGCGCCGCGAGGGTGGCGTCGATGTCCGCTTCGGTGACCTGTTGCGGCACCGTGCCTTCGGCGGCCAGAGCGGCATAGGCCCTGGCGCGGGCCTCGGCAGTGCCGAGTTGGCCGAGCGGGATGCCGCCGACCCGGCCTCCGGTGATGTTGGCTTCGAGCGCGGCGCGGACCGCGCCGGCATCAACCAGCGGCGGGGCGAGATCGGCATCGACCAGGGCGGCATAGGCGGTGTCGCGGTCGATGCCCTCGCCCGGCGTCAGCACGCGGGCGATATTGCTGTCGCCGGGCAGGGATTGCGCCGCGGCGAAACGCGTGGCGAGGATCTGGTTGAGCACCGCGCGGCCTTCGACGCTGAGGTCGTCGGACAGGGCGCGGATGGCCGTGATCCGGGCTTCGGAGGTGTCGCCGAAACGAGCGGTGAGATAGGTGGCGAGCCGCGCCTTGCGGCTGCGCAGGCCGGCGTCGGTCTCGCCCTCGATCGAGGCGGTCAGCGCGGCGAGCTGCGAGGGATCGGGATTGCGCGAGATCGCGTCGAGCGCGTCGCGGCGGCGGGTGATGTCGGGATCGGAGAGCTGGAACTGCACCAATGCCGCGCCGATCTCACGCCGGACACCGCCGTTGGGCTTGATGTTCTTCAGGCCGTCGCCGTCCACCTCGGCCAGGACGTCACCGCTGTCGATGTCGGTCAGGGCATAGGCGTCACCGGTTTCCTCGGCATAGAAGAACACCCCGTCCGCCTCGCGCTGCCAGACCTCCTTATCGGCGTAGCGGTTCAGGAAGACCGGCACCTGCGGCAGGCCGGAGGCCGTGAGCGCATCGAGCACCGTGCCAATGGTTCGGCGCGACGGTTTAGCGACTAGTGGCGCATGCTCTTGCAGGATCGCTTGCAGGGCGGCGTCGGTGGTGGACGATTGTGAGGAGTTCGGGGCCTGGTCCTGCGCCGCTGCCATCAGGGGCAGGCACAGAAGGGTCAGGCACGCGAAAAGAACGCGGTGCATATTCAGGGGCCTGTTCTGTCGAGGAGAGCGGGGGCGCGGCACGATGGCCACGCCCCTCGGGAGGTCAGATCAGTAGTTCGACTTGATCTGGACGCAGGTCGAGGTCTCGGTGTTGTACATGCCGCAGCCGAGGTCTTTCCAATCGGACTTCAGCACCGCCGATTCCGGCAGGAAATCGGTCCAGGCGTCGCCCGGGACTTCCTCGGTCTGGCTGACGATGTCGAATTGTCCGTCCTCGGTGATCTCGCCGATCAGCACCGGCTTGGCCAGGTGATGGTTGGGCAGCATGACCGCGGTGCCGCCGGTCAGGTTCGGGAATTCCTGACCGTACATCGCGGTACGGACGGCATCGACCTCGGTGGTTTCGGCATCGGTGACCGCGTTCACCCACATGTTGAAGCCGATGTAATGGGCCTCCATCGGGTCATTGGTCACACGCTCCGCGCCCATGCGGGCCTTCCAGGTGTCGATGAAGGCGGCATTGGCCTCGGTTTCAGCGGACTGGAAGTAGTTCCAGGCGGCGAGGTGGCCGACGAGGTTGGAGGTGTCGAGGCCCGAGAGCTCTTCCTCACCCACCGAGAAGGCGACGACGGGGATGTCGTCGGCGGAGACGCCGGCGGCGGCCAGTTCCTTGTAGAAGCCGATGTTGGCGTCGCCGTTGATCGTCGAGATCACGCCGACCTGCTTGCCGTCGGCGCCCAGCGCCACGACATCCGCCACGATGGTGGCCCAGTCCGAATGGCCGAAGGGGGTGTAGTTGACGAAGATGTCCTCCTCGGGGATGCCCTTGGATTTCAGGTAGGATTCCAGGATGTTGTTGGTGGTGCGGGGATAGACGTAATCGGTGCCGAGCAGGGCGAATTTCTCGACGCCGAGCTCTTCGAGGAAATAATCGGTGGCCGGGATCGCCTGCTGGTTGGGGGCGGCGCCGGTGTAGAAGACGTTCTTGGAGCTTTCCTCGCCTTCGTATTGCACCGGATAGAACAGCAGGCCGTTCAGCTCTTCGATCACCGGCAGGACGGATTTGCGGCTGACCGAGGTCCAGTTGCCAAAGATCACGTCGACCTCATGCACGCTCAGCAGCTCGCGCGCCTTTTCGGCAAACAGCGGCCAGTCCGAGGCCGGATCGACGACAACCGCTTCAAGCTCGCAGCCCAGCAGGCCGCCGGCGTCGTTCTGCTGTTCGACCAGCATTTCGACGGTGTCTTTCAGCGTGGTTTCGGAAATGGCCATGGTGCCGCTGAGCGAGTGCAGCACGCCGACCTTGATCGGGCAGTCCTGTTGCGCCAGCGCGGGCGCGGCGGCGAACATGCCAAGTGCGGCGATAGAGGTGAATGTCTTGCTGATACGGGTCATATCTTGTCTCTCCCCGCAGAGCGGCTGTGGGGCCATTGCGCCAGCGGGCGCGGCGGCCTACAGAAAGCCCTGCAACGTTCATGTTGCGAAAGTGTGGCGGCCGCTACGAATGCCAGTTCTCTTGGCCGTCACACGCCCTGCGCCGGTTGCCCTAGCGGGATGTCACCGTTGCGTGAGCAAGGACATGAGTTCTGCATTGCGGCGAATGGATCAATTCTGCCGGGGGGATTTCAGGCCGTTCCTCGGCAATTGCCCCATTTCCGGGCGCTGTTAACCACTTTTGTCTAAAAATTGGGCGAAATGGCCCGGCGCTTGCTTCCAAACTGCCGCGAATCTGGCCATTGGCGGCGCCCATATGCTCAATCCGCAGCAGATCACGTCATCCAAGCGGAGCAAACCCATCACCCTGCATCCCCCGATACCCCAAGCGTTTCAGCCGCTTGACGCCCAGCCCCGGGCGCGCGGGCAGATCGTGCTGTCGGCGAAACGCCATGGCGGGCGCAGCGTGATCGACGGGTTGCGCCAGGCCGGCGCGATGAAGACGCTGTTTCCGCGGGCGGGCGAAATGTTGCAGGCGATCTGCATCAATACCGCCGGCGGCGTGACCGGTGGCGACCGTCTGTCGCTGACTGCCAGCGCCGGGCCGGGCGCGGCGCTGGGGCTGACGACGCAGGCGGCCGAGCGCGCCTATCGCAGCCGCGACGGCGAATTCGGCCGGGTCGACAGCACGCTTCAGGTGGCTGCCGGTGCGACATTGCATTGGCTGCCGCAGGAACTCATTCTTTATGACGGCTGCGCGCTGCGGCGGCGGTTGAGCGTCGATCTGGCCGCCGATGCACGGCTCTTGATGGTCGAACCGGTGATCTTCGGGCGCGCCGCCATGGGCGAAACCCTGACCGACGCCCGGTTTCACGACCGGATCACCCTGCGCCGGGCGGGCCAGCCGCTTTATTGCGATGCGGTGCGGCTCGAGGGCGACATCAGCCGACAATTGGCCCGGCGCCCGATCGGCGATGGCGCCGGGGCGATGGCCTCGCTGGTCTATGTCGCGCCAGACGCCGAGGCGCATCTGGCCGCCGTCCGCGCCCAGCTTGCCACCTGCGGCGGCGCCAGCCTGCTGGCGCCGGATGTGCTGGTGCTGCGTCTTCTATGCCCTGACAGCCATGTGCTGCGGCAGCATCTGCTGCCGGTGCTGGACCGTCTGTCGGGCGATACCCTGCCTGTTTCCTGGAGATTGTGACCTCATGAACCTGACCCCCCGCGAAAAGGACAAGCTTCTGGTCGCCATGGCGGCCGAGATCGCCCGCAAGCGGCTCGACCGAGGCGTCAAGCTGAACCACCCCGAGGCGATTGCCCTGATCACCGACGCGGTGGTCGAAGGCGCGCGCGACGGCCGCTCTGTCGCCGACATGATGGAGGCGGGCGCGCAGGTGATCACCCGCGACCATTGCATGGAAGGCGTGCCGGAGATGATCCACGAGGTCCAGGTCGAGGCCACCTTTCCCGACGGCACCAAGCTTGTCACCGTCCACAACCCGATCCGCTGACCCGTAGGGTGGGTTTGCAACCCACCGCCCCAACAGGAGAATTCCCCATGACCCGCCTGCTCGCCCCGCTTTTCACCCTCACCCTCTCGACCGCCCCCGCCCTCGCCCATTCCGGCGCCCATCTGCACCCGCATGGCTCCGGCAACTGGCTGACCGTTGCAATGGCGCTGGGCCTCATCGCCGTCGCCGCCGCGCTGATGGTGCTGCGCAAATGATCCCGGGCGAGCTCATTCCCGCCGCCGGCACGCTGACGCTCAACCCGGGCGCCGAAGCGCTCACCCTGATGGTCGCCAATACCGGCGACCGCCCGGTGCAGGTCGGCTCGCACTACCACTTTGCCGAGGCCAATCCCGCGCTGGAGTTCGACCGTGACGCCGCGCGCGGGCGACGTCTGGACATTGCCGCCGGCACCGCCGTCCGGTTCGAACCGGGCCAGCGGCGCGAGGTCAGCCTGATCCCGATTTCCGGGGCGCGGCGGATCTTTGGTTTCAATCAACAAGTGATGGGAGACCTCTGAGATGCCCGCCACGATCAAACGCTCCGATTACGCCGCCATGTTCGGCCCCACCGTCGGCGACCGCCTGCGGCTGGCCGATACCGACCTGATCATCGAGGTCGAACGCGACCTCACCGCCGAGCAGGCCGGGGCCGCGCTCACCGGAGGCGAAGGCCGGAACGCCCTCGCCTACGGTGAAGAGGTCAAGTTCGGCGGCGGCAAGGTGATCCGCGACGGCATGGGCCAAGCCCAGGTCACGCGGGCCGGCGGTGCGGTGGATACCGTCATCACCAATGCGCTGATCGTGGATCACACCGGCATCGTGAAAGCCGATGTCGGCCTGAAAGACGGGCGGATCGCTGCCATCGGCAAGGCCGGCAACCCCGACACCCAGCCCGGCGTGACCATCATCGTCGGGCCCGGCACCGAGGTGATCGCCGGCGAAGGCCGCATCCTGACCGCCGGCGGTTTCGACAGCCACATTCATTTCATCTGCCCGCAGCAGATCGAGGATGCGCTGCATTCCGGCCTGACCACCATGCTGGGCGGCGGCACCGGCCCGGCGCATGGCACGCTGGCCACCACCTGCACCCCCGGCCCCTGGCACATCGGGCGGATGTTGCAGGCGGCGGACGCCTTTCCGATGAACCTGGCCATTGCCGGCAAGGGCAATACCTCTCTGCCCGAAGCCTTGGTCGAACAGGTCAAGGGCGGCGCCTGCGCGCTGAAACTGCACGAGGATTGGGGCACCACCCCCGGCGCCATCGACTGCTGCCTGAGCGTGGCCGATGACATGGACGTGCAGGTGATGATCCACACCGATACGCTCAACGAGAGCGGCTTTGTCGAGCACACGGTAAAGGCCATGAAAGGCCGCACCATCCACGCCTTTCACACCGAGGGCGCGGGCGGCGGCCACGCCCCCGATATCATCAAGATCTGCGGCGAAGAGCACGTTCTGCCGTCTTCGACCAACCCGACGCGGCCGTTTACCGTGAACACGCTCGAAGAACATCTCGACATGCTCATGGTCTGTCACCACCTCGACAAGTCGATCCCCGAGGATGTGGCCTTTGCCGAGAGCCGCATCCGGCGCGAAACCATCGCCGCCGAGGACATCCTGCACGACATGGGCGCGTTTTCGATCATCGCGTCGGACAGCCAGGCCATGGGCCGGGTGGGCGAGGTGCTGATCCGCACCTGGCAGACCGCCGACAAGATGAAGAAACAGCGCGGGCGGCTCTCCGAGGAGACCGGCGACAACGACAATTTCCGCGTCCGCCGCTATATCGCCAAATACACCATCAACCCGGCCATCGCGCATGGGCTGTCGCACGAGATCGGCTCGATCGAGGTCGGCAAACGCGCCGACCTGGTGCTCTGGAACCCGGCGTTCTTCGGGGTGAAGCCCGAGATGGTCCTGCTCGGCGGCACCATTGCCTGTGCGCAGATGGGCGATCCCAATGCTTCGATCCCGACGCCGCAGCCGGTCTATTCGCGGCCGATGTGGGGCGCCTATGGCCGTTCGGTCGAGAACTCCGCGGTGACCTTCGTCTCGGCCGCCGCCCAGGCCGAAGGCATCCGCGACACCTGGGGCCTGGCGAAGCAGACCGTGGCGGTGGAGAACACCCGCAAGATCGGCAAGTCGGACCTGAAACTCAACACCGCCACACCTCAGGTCGAGGTGCATCCCGAAACCTACGAGGTGCGCGCCGACGGCGAGCTGCTGACCTGCCAGCCGGCCGAGGTGCTGCCGATGGCGCAGAGGTATTTTCTGTTCTGAGGCCTTCCGGGATGCACTCCCGGCCGGCCTGCCCCCACGCGCGGCGCGTTCCTCTTCTTCCCTTATAACCGGATTAGACCATGTCCCTCCCCGTTACCCAGACCCTGATCCCCCACGTCGACACCTGCACCGACCGCGTGCAGCTCTCCTATGACGACCGGTTCCTGCGCCGCAAGGTGCTGGTCTCGGAGGCCGGCCTGCGCTTTCTCGTCGATCTCGAACACACGACCTCGGTCGATCACGGCCAGGCCTTTGCGCTGCCCGACGGCATCCGGATCGAGGTCATCGCCGCCGCGGAAGACCTCTATGCCGTCACCGGCCCCGATCTCACCCGGCTGGCCTGGCATATCGGCAACCGCCACACCCCCTGCCAGATCGACGACAGCCGACTGCTGATCCAGCGCGACCCGGTGATCGGGCATATGCTCGAACATCTCGGCGCCACGCTGACCGAAGTCACCGAGCCTTTCACCCCGGAAGGCGGCGCCTATGGCCATGGCCGCACCCATGCGCATGAACACGGGCATACGGCCCATGCCCATTGACCTTCTGACCCTGCAACACTGGCTCTCGCCCGCCTTCCCGCTGGGCGCCTTCGCCTATTCGCACGGGCTGGAGAGCGCGATTGCCCGTGGCTGGGTAAACTCCGGCGACAGCCTGCGCGACTGGCTGGCGGCGCTGCTCGAGGACGGCAGCGGCCGGGCTGACGCGGTGCTGGTCTCGCTCGGCTGGCAGGCCGAGGATGCGGCCACGCTCGATCAGGTCGATGCCACGGCGCGGGCCTTTGCCGCTTCGGCCGAGCGGCTGATGGAAGCAGAGCTGCAAGGCGCGGCCTTCTGCAAGACGCTGCGCGATGTCTGGGGCCATGACCTGCCCGACCTGATGCTGCCGGTGGCGCTCGGCCGCGCCGCGCGGCTGGCCGGCCTGCCGCTGGAGCAGACCGGCGCCATGTATCTGCACGCCTTTGCCGCCAATCTGGCCTCGGCGGCGATCCGGCTGGTGCCGCTGGGCCAGACCGAGGGCCAGGCGGCGCTGGCCGCGCTCACCCCGCTCTGCGCCCGGATCGCCGGCGAGACCGCCGAGGCCACGGCGGACGACCTCTATTCCAATGCCTTCCTGTCGGATGTGGCGGCGATGGCGCATGAAACCCTGCAACCAAGGATCTTTCGCTCATGACCCGGATGAACGGACCCCTCCGCATCGGCATCGGCGGCCCCGTCGGCGCCGGCAAGACCACGCTGACCGCCAAACTGGCAGGGCTGATGCATCCCGGCTATTCGATCGGGGTGATCACCAATGACATCTACACCCAGGAGGACGCCGAGGCGCTGATGCGCATGCAGGTGCTGCCGGGCGACCGGGTGATGGGGGTGGAGACCGGCGGCTGCCCGCATACCGCAATCCGCGAGGATGCCTCGATCAACCTCGCCGCCATCGCCGAGATGCGCCAGCGCCACGCGGATCTCGAAGTGGTGCTGGTGGAATCGGGCGGCGACAACCTTTCTGCCACCTTCTCGCCTGAGCTTGCCGATTTCACCATCTACGTGATCGACGTCGCCGCCGGCGAGGAGATTCCGCGCAAGGGCGGGCCGGCGATCACCAAGTCGGACCTGCTGATCATCAACAAGACCGACCTGGCGCCGCATGTCGGCGCCTCGCTCGAGGTGATGGAGCGGGATGCGACACGGATGCGCCAGGGGCGGCCATTTCTCTTTACCGCGCTGCGCCATGACCGGGGACCGGACGAGGTGCTCAAGGCGATCTGCGCGCTGGCCGGGCTGCGCGAGCTGGCTTGTGTGGCGTGAGGTCGCGCCCCGGACCTGATCAGGGGCCTCATGGCGGGCGGCGAGGTCCCGGGTCAGGCCCGGGACGGGTGCCGCGAAGGTCGATCGGAAATCGAGCCCTTTGAGCGACGTCGGGACAGGCCGCGCGGAATGGCGATCGTCGGGCGCCTTCGGGGCCGTTCGCGCACGGGTGCCGCCGCCATGAAAAAGCCGCCCGGGTCCCTCCGGACGGCTTTCGTGGTTTCGGAGCCCTGATCAGCCGATGATCGCGTTCAGCGTCTTGCTTGGGCGCATCACCTCGGCTTTCTGCTCGTCGCTCGGCTTGTAGTAGCCGCCGATTTCCGCCGCCTGGCCCTGCGCCGCGGCCAGTTCGCCGGTGATCTCGGCTTCCTTGGCGCCCAGCTCTTCGGCCAGCGGCTTGAAATGCGCCGCCAGCTCGGCGTCCTTGGTCTGCGCCGCCAAAGCTTCGGCCCAGTAACGGGCGAACCAGTAGTGGCTGTCGCGGTTGTCCGGCTGGCCCACCTTGCGCGAGGGCGAGCGGTCATTGTCGAGAATGCCCTGCGTGGCTTCCTCGGCGGCTTCGCCCAGGACACCGGCCTTGTCGTTGCCCTGGCTGTCGGCGAGGAACTTCAGGCTTTCGCCCAGGGCGCAGAACTCACCCATCGAATCCCAGCGCAGGTGGTTTTCCTCGACCAGCTGCTGTACGTGCTTCGGCGCTGAGCCGCCGGCACCGGTTTCGAACAACCCGCCGCCGTTCATCAGCTTGACGATCGACAGCATCTTGGCCGAGGTGCCGAGCTCGAGGATCGGGAACAGGTCGGTCAGATAGTCGCGCAGCACGTTGCCGGTGATGGCGATGCTGTCCTTGCCGGCGGTGATGGTCTCGAGCGAGGCGCGGGTCGCTTCGCGCGGCGCCAGGATCTCGAACTTGTCGGCAACGCCCTTGGCTTCGAGGATCGGGCTCACGTATTTGATCAGCTCGGCATCATGCGCCCGGGTCTCGTCGAGCCAGAAGATCGCCTGCGCCCCGGTGAGCCGCTGGCGGTCCATCGCCAGTTGCACCCAGTTCTCGATCGGCGCCTTCTTGGTGGTGCAGGCGCGCCAGATGTCGCCGGCCTCGACGTCATGGGAATGCAGCACATCACCGTTCTCCAGCACGATGCGCATCGTGCCCTCGGCTTCGGCCTCGAAGGTGGTGGGATGCGAGCCGTATTCCTCGGCCTTCTGCGCCATCAGGCCGACGTTCTGCACCGAGCCCGCGGTCGCCGGGTCGAGCGCGCCGTTTTCCTTGAAGAATTTGATGCTCTCGTCATAGACCGGAGCATAGGAGTTGTCGGGGATGACGCAGTTGCTGTCGCCCTCGTTGCCATCCGGGCCCCAGCCCTTGCCACCGGCACGGATCAGCGCCGGCATCGAGGCGTCAATGATCACGTCGGACGGCACGTGCAGGTTGGTGATACCCTTGTCCGAGTTCACCATGTACATCGGCGGGCGTTGCTCGCGCACCTCTTCGATCGCCGCCAGGATCTCGGGCTTGTCCTTGACCCGCTCGAGCAGGTCACCCAGACCGGAGTTGGGGTTCACGCCCGCCGCCTTCAGCGCATCGCCGTGTTTCTCGAACACCGGGGCCAGCCAGGCCCTGACCGCGTGGCCAAAGATGATCGGGTCCGAGACCTTCATCATCGTCGCCTTCAGGTGCAGCGAGAACAGCGTGCCGTCGGCCTTGGTCTCTTCGATCTGCTTGGCCAGGAAATCCGAAAGCGCCCGGGCCGACATGAAGCTCGCATCGACGACCGCGCCCGCCTCCAGCGGCCAGCCGTCCTTCAGCACCTT
The DNA here is from genome assembly GCF_055755275.1 of Marinovum sp. E3. Lineage (NCBI taxonomy): Bacteria > Pseudomonadati > Pseudomonadota > Alphaproteobacteria > Rhodobacterales > Roseobacteraceae > Marinovum > Marinovum sp. E3. Next base: position 29,892 of record NZ_CM146908.1, on the reverse strand, counting down.
GGTGCTGCCGTCCTTGCCGACGAATTCGATTTTTGCCGTGCCGGCCTGCGCAGCGGTCAGCGTGGTCGAGACCTCGTTCGAGCGGAAATCATTGCCGTCCATCGACGACACCTTGGTCTTGCTGTCGGCCGACCATTTGCCCATGCGGTGCGGGTTCTTCTGAGCGTCGTTCTTGACTGCCTTGGCGGCGCGCCGGTCGGAGTTGCCCTCGCGCAGCACCGGGTTCACCGCCGAGCCCTTGATCCCGTCGTAACGCGCGCGCACGTCCTTCTCGGCGTCGGTCTGCGGATCCTCGGGATAATCCGGCAGCGCATAACCCTGCGCCTGCAATTCCTTCACCGCCGCCACCAGCTGCGGCACCGAGGCCGAGATGTTGGGCAGCTTGATGACATTGGCGCCGGGCTGTTTCACCAGCTCGCCCAATTCGGCCAGATCGTCGGACTGGCGCTGCGCCTCGGTCAGGTTCTCCGGGAAGGTCGCGATGATCCGGCCTGCCAGCGAAATATCCTTGGTGCCAACCGTGATCCCGGCCGCCGAGGCGAACTTGCGGATGATCGGCAAGAAGGAGGCGCTGGCCAGCTCCGGCGCTTCGTCTACAATGGTATACAGTATCTCGGGGGACTTTGTTTCGGCCATGATGTATTGCCTTTTTTCTGACAGTGGAAACGCTTGCGGCTCTGGCGTGTGCCGGTCGGCAGGAAAGCCAGGCCCTCGCCTGGACGCAACCGGGGTATCGCCAAATACTTCGATCACTGGTCGCATAGACCAGCCCCGCCCGCGTTTCAACCGGACAAAGCCGCGCGGCACCATCGCCCCCGCGCCCCGGACGTGATCCGGGGCCCCCTGGCTGGCCGAGAGGGGCTGGGACGGGCAAGTCCCGGGTCCGGCGCCGGTTCAGAAGTCGAGGCCGAGGTCCAGGGTCTGCGCCGAATGGGTAAGCGCGCCGGAAGAGATGTAATCCACTCCGGTCGCCGCCACTTCGGCGATCCGGTCGAGCCGCATGTTGCCGGAGGCCTCGGTCACCAGCCGCCCCGACACCAGCGCCACGGCTTCGCGCAGGGTCGCGCTGTCCATATTGTCGAGCAGCACCACATCGGCGCCGCCGGTCTCGAGCACCTCCGCAAGCTGGTCCAGCGTATCGACCTCGATCTCGACGCGCATCATGTGGCTGGCCCGCGCCTTGCAGGCCTCGAGCACCGGGCGCACGCCACCGGCGGCGGCGATGTGATTGTCCTTGATCAGGATCGCATCCGACAGCGAGAAGCGGTGGTTGAAGCCGCCGCCATGCAACACGGCCAGTTTCTCGACGATGCGCAGTCCGGGCGTGGTCTTGCGGGTGCAGGTGATGCGGGTCGCGGTGCCGGCGGTCTCTGCCACAAAAGCCGCCGTCAGGCTGGCGATGCCCGAAAGCCGCCCGGCAAAGTTCAGCGCCACGCGCTCGGCGGTCAGGATCGCGGCGGCGTCGCCCGCGATCTCCATCAGCACGTCGCCCGGCACGCAGGGGCTGCCATCCGTCAGGCGGGTCACCGGCGCCAGCGCGGGATCGACCAGCCGAAAGGCCAGCGCCGCCACCTGCATGCCCGAAACGACCCCCGCCTCGCGCGCGGTCAGCCGGGCGGTGTAGCTGGTGCCGGCGGGGATCACGGTGCGGGTGGTGATATCGCCGTAGCTGCCCAGATCCTCGGCCAGCGCCATGCGCAGCATCGGTTCCAGCACCAGATCGGGAAGGGATGTATGGGCGATCATGCGATTTCCTCTTCTGCCACCTTGCGCCGCAGGGCCAGCGCCTCGGTCAGGGTGATCCGGCTGCGGCGCGCGTCCGGGGCGGCGGCCGGAAAATCCTCGCGGAAATGCGCGCCGCGGCTTTCCTCGCGCAACAGCGCGGCCGCGGCGATCAGCGTCGCGGTGGCGGTCATGTTTCTGAATGTCGGGCTGGTGCCGAACGTGGCCTCCAGCCGGGCGATTTCGGTCAGGGCGCGGCGCAGCCCGCCGGCGGTACGGATCACGCCGACATGGCTCGTCATCGCCGCCCGCAGCCGTGCCACCGCGCGCTCATCGGGCGCTTGCCCGCCCTTCTCGAAGGTCAGCGTCACCTCCGGGGCGGGGTCCGTGTCGGGGGCCAGCGTCGCGGCGATGCCCAGCGCGCAGTTGCGGGCATAGACCAGCGCCTCGAGCAGCCCGTTCGAGGCCAGCCGGTTGGCGCCATGCAGCCCGGTCGAGGCCGCCTCGCCGCAGGCCCAGAGATTGCCGAGACTGGCCCGGCCCTCGGCGTCGGTGTCGATGCCACCCATGTGGTAATGCGCCGCCGCCGCCACCGGGATCGGCTGGGTTGCCGGGTCGATGCCGGCCCGCAGGCAGGCCTCGGCCACTCCCGGAAACAGTGTCAGGATGCGTGGGCCCAGGGCCTCGCGCGTGTCGAGCGCCGGCGCCAGCCCGGCCTGGGTCTGGGCATAGACGGCGCGCGCGACGACATCGCGGGGGGCCAGCTCGGTGTCGGGATGGGCCGCGACCATGAAGCGTGACCCGTCGCGGTTGATCAGCGCCGCGCCTTCGCCGCGCAGCGCCTCGGTGGCCAGCGGTGCCGGATCCTCGCCCGAGGCGATGGCCGTGGGATGGAACTGGACGAACTCCGGGTCGGCGATCACCGCGCCGGCGCGGGCCGCCATGCCGATCACCTGGCCTCGAATGCGGCGCGGATTGGTGGTCAGCGCATAGAGCCCGCCCGAGCCGCCCCCGGCCAGCAGGACCGCCGATCCGCGAAGGGTCAGCGGCGCCGAGCCCTGATCGCAGGCGCGCGCCAGCGTGACACCGGTGACCCGGCCGTCGGCGACCTCGAGGCCGGTGGCCAGCACGCCTTCGATCACCTGCACCGAGGGCGTCGCCCGCACCTGCGCCACCAGCGCCTTCATGATCTCGGCCCCGGCCTGGTCGCCCTTGACCCGCACCACCCGAGCAAAGGAATGCGCCGCCTCGCGCGAAAGCACGTACCCGCCCGCCGCCGTACGGTCGAAAGGCGCGCCAAGCTCGGTCAAATCTAGGATATGCTCGCGCGCCGCGCGCGCAACCTGATCGGCCACCGCGCCATCGACAATCCCGGCGCCCGCGCTGACGGTATCGCCGGCATGGGCCTCTGGGCTGTCGGCCGGGTCCATCGCCGCCGCCACGCCGCCCTGCGCCCAGGCCGAGCTTGCGCCTTCACCCAGCGGCTCGGGCGAGATCATCACCACCGGGTGCGGCGCCAGTTTCAGCGCCGCGTAAAGCGCGCCCAGCCCGGCGCCGATGATGACAGTGCGGCCGGTCTCGACCACCTGCACCCGGATCAGAGCCCCAGCTTGCGCGACAGGTCGATCATCCGCTCGACCGCGACACGGGCGTTTTCGGCGATGGCCGGATCAACCTCGACCGGCTCGGTCATCGTGTGCAGCGACCAGAGCACCTTTTCCAGCGTGATCATCTTCATGTAGGGGCAGGCATTGCAGGGCTTGGTCAGCTCGACCTCGGGCAGTTCCTCGGCCACATTGGCAGCCATCGAACATTCGGTCACCAGCATCACCTTTTCGGGGCGGTTCTGCCGCACCCAGTCGACCATGCCGGTGGTCGAGCCGGTGAAATCAGCGGCCTGCACCACGTCGGGCTTGCATTCGGGGTGGGCCACGATCTTGGTGCCCGGATTGGCATCGCGATAGGCGTTCAGCTCATCGGCGGTATAAAGCTCGTGCACCACGCAGGAACCGGGCCAGTAGACGACCTTCTTCGAGCTCTGCGCCGCCACGTTCTGGGCCAGATACTGGTCGGGCGTCATGATGACGGTGTCGCTTTCCATCGCCTCGACGATTTGCAGCGCATTGGCCGAGGTGCAGCAGATGTCCGACGCCGCCTTGACCTCGGCGGTGGTGTTGACATAGCTCACCACCGGCGCGCCGGGGTATTTCGCCCGCATCTCGGCGATGCCGTCTGCGGTGATCGATTCGGCCAGCGAACAGCCGGCGTTCATGTCGGGCATCAGGACGGTCTTCGAGGGGTTCAGGATCTTCGAGGTCTCGGCCATGAAATGCACGCCGCATTGCACGATCACATCGGCCTCGACCTCCTTGGCCTTGACCGCCAGAGCCAGGCTGTCACCCACCACGTCGGAAATGCCGTGAAAGATCTCGGGCGTCATGTAGTTGTGCGCCAAGATCACCGCATTCCGTTCTTTTTTCAAGCGGTTGATCGCCGCCACATAGGGCGCGTACATCGCCCAGTCGGGCAGGGTGAGCGAGGGCTTCATCGGCGCATAGAGCGCGGCCATGTCTTCGGCGAGATCGAGCGAGGGGGCGAGATCATAATGTTCGGCAAGCGTGCTGCGCATGTCGAGGTGATCGAGCATCGGAGATGTCCTTTGCCAAGGGGCAGGGCCAAGGGCCCGAGATACAAGAGCGGCTTACATATGTCGGATGTGACCCAAGGTCAAAAGCCTGTTTCCACGAGACCGGGGAATATCGCCTCTGCCCCGGTGTGTCACGGCTTCCCTCGGGTGCCCGAGAGGCGAAACGCGGCTTGCAAGGGGCCTGGGCCGGTGCTAATTGCCTGACCGGCGCCGGTGTAGCTCAGCTGGTAGAGCACGTCATTCGTAATGATGGGGTCGTAGGTTCGAGTCCTATCACCGGCACCATTCTCCAAGCACCTCAAGGGACCTCGAGGCAGACCGCCGCCGTCTGACGGCCCGGGTCCGGCCGAAGGGGTCAGCCGGCGGCCGCCAAGGCACCGGAACGGGGCCGGCAGGGATAGGGCACCGGGGTGCCGCTGACCGGATCGGGGTGGATTTCGACCGCGATCTCGTAGACCTCGGCGACAAGTTCGGCCGTCACCACCTCGGCCGGGGCGCCCTGGGCCACGATCGCACCATCCTTCATGACCACCAGGTGATCGGCATACCGGGCCGCCTGGGCGATGTCATGCAGCACCGCGACACAGGTGCGGCCCTCGGCGGCGAGGCTCCGGATCAGCGTGAGCACCTGCACCTGGTGCTGGATGTCGAGCCAGTTGGTCGGCTCGTCGAAGAGCATCGCCGGGGTGTCCTGGGCCAGCAGCATGGCGAGAAAGGCGCGCTGGCGCTGGCCGCCCGAGAGGCTGGCCACCGGCGCCTGCGCCAGATGCGCCAGATCCATGCGGTGCAGCGCCCGGGCGACATGGGCGCGGTCTGTGTCGCTGGCGATGCCCAGCAGGCTTTGATGCGGCGCACGGCCATAGCCGGCCAGATCGGCGACGCTGATCCCGGCCGGAGCGATGTTTTCCTGCGGCAGGAGCGCAATCCGCCGGGCGAGGTCTTTCTGGCTCAGCCCGGCGGCCGCGCGCCCGCCGATCCGCACCGCGCCGGAGAGCGGCGCAAGCTGGCGCGAGATCATCCGCAACAGGGTGGATTTCCCGCAGCCGTTGGGGCCGATGAGAGCGGAAAACCGGCCCTCGGCAAAAGTGAGCGTGGTCGGCGCCAGCCGAAACGACTTGTAGCCCGCGACCGCGTTCTCGAGGTCGATCATGCCTATATCCTCCGGTCTTCGGCGATCAGCAGCCAGATGAAAAACGCCGCCCCCATCAGCGCGGTGAGAATGCCGGCCGAGATCTCGAGCGGCGGGCGGATGGCGCGGCCCAGGGTATCGGCACCCACGGTCAGCACGGCGCCGAACAGCGCGGCGGTGGGCAGCATGATCCGGTGCCGGCCACCGACAAGCCGGGTGGCGACATGCGGCGCCATCAGCCCGACAAAGCCGAGCACGCCGACCACGCTGACGGCGACCGAAGCCAGGATCACCGCCGCCAGCAGCGCCAGCGTCCGCTCCAGCCCGACCCGCACACCGAGACCGGCGGCGCGACGCGGCCCCAACGCCTGAAGATCGAGACGGAAGGCCAGGATCAGGGCAGCGGTCGCCAGCGTCAGCAGCACCGGCGCGACGCTGGCCAGATGGGTCCAGCCCCGGCCCCAGAGACTGCCGGTCAGCCAGATCAGCGGCGCCGAGGATTCCGGCCCGGTGTTGGCCACCAGAAGCGCATCGACCCCGGCGTCCAGCGTCAGCCCGACGGCAAGCCCGACAAGCGTCAGCTGCCGGGGGTCGATATCGCCGCGCTGGGCGCACCACCAGACCAGCGCCCCGGCCATCAGCCCGCCCAGCGCCGCCGGGACCGGCAGCAGCGAATGTGGCAGCGCCGGGATGTAGAAGGCGGTGACCAGCACCGCAAAGGCCGCGCCAGAGTTGATTCCGACGATCTTGGGGCTGGCCAGCGGATTGCGCATCAAGGCCTGGATCAACGCCCCCGAGAGCGCCAGAGCGCCGCCGGCCAGCGCCGCCAGCAGGGCGCGCGGCAGGCGCGATTGCAGCACGATGAAATCCTGCCGGGGCCCGTCGCGGCCCAGCAGGCTGTTGACCACGGTCTCGATCTCGAGCGGTATGGCGCCGGCAAAGAGACCGGCGAACATCAGCGCCGGCAAGAGCACGCCAAGCAGCGCCAGCGTGACCGGACCGCGCAAGTCGGGGAACTCGGGGCGCCGGGCGTCAGACATGGGCGGTGCCCGACCGGCGCAGAACCGACACCAGCAGCCAGGGCGCGCCCAGCATCGCCACGACGATGCCGACGGGGGCTTCCTCGGCCTGCGGCAAGAGCTTGGACAGCGCATCGGCCCAGATGGTGAGCGTGGCACCGATCAGCACCACAACCGGCAGCAGCCGGCGGTGATCGGCGCCGCACAGCCAGCGCGCGATATGCGGCGCCACCAGACCGACAAAGGCAATCGGCCCGGCCACCGAAATCGACACCCCGGTCAACAGTGCGGCCAGCACGGTGCCCTGAACCAGGGTCGCCCGCGGATCGAAGCCCAGCCCGTTGCTGGCGGCATGGCCCATGGCCATCAGGTTCAACCGATGCGCCATGAGATAGGCCAGCCCCAGCCCCGGCAGTGCAAAGGCCAGCAGCCGCAGCGCCGCATCGATCCGCAGGTCGGCGATATCGCCGACCGTCCAGCGCACCACTTCTCGGGCGATGTCATCTTCCAGCGTGTAGCCCAGCCGCACCGCGGAAAAGCCGATGGCGCCGACCGCGACGCCGCCGAGGATCAACCGCATCGAGTCGATCCGCCCCGAGAACAGCCCGGCAATCGCGAAGGTCAGGCAGGCCGCCGCCAGTCCGAAGACCGACGCCAGGAGCCAGCCCGGCACCACCGCCAGCGCCGGAACGGTGAGCCCCAGGACGATGCCCAGCGCCGCGCCCTGATTGATCCCCAGGATCGCCGGCGAGGCCAGCGGATTGCGCGTCACCGCCTGCAACAGAAGGCCCGCCACCCCGAGATTGATCCCGAGACCTGCCGCGGCCAGCGTCCGCGGCAGGCGAATGTCGCGCATCGTCTGTTCCGCCGTACTGGCGGCCTCCCCGGCAAAGAGCCCGGCCAGCTGCGCCAGCCCCACATCGTCGCGGCCGCCGGTCAACAGCGAGGCTAGCGCCCCCGCGGCGAGGACGCAGGTCAGGACCGCCCAGCGCATCCCGCCCCGGGAGAGGCGGATACGCGGCGGACGACCGGTGCGGCTGAACGTCAGGTCGGTCACTTCAGCGTGGCGGCAATGTCGCGGATGTCAGCCGCGATCTCTTCGGCGGTCAGCATGCCACGGGCACGCGACCACAGGTCAGACGACACATTGAACAACCGGCCACGCTCGACCGCGTCGATCTGCTGCCACAGGCTGTCGGCGTTCCAGTCCTGATCGAGGGTGCGGCCATCGCCGCTCTTGCCGAGAATGAGCAGCCCCGGATCAAGCGCCGAAAGCTGTTCCAGCGTGGTCTTCTGGTACAGCTCGCCATAGCTGTCGGAGCCGGTCAGCGGCATGGCCGGGGCAAAGCCGAAGCTGGCCAGCAGGCTGCCGACATAGGATTTCGGGCTGTGCAGCCAGAGGCCATTGGCGTTGATCACCCCAAACTGCGCGTCATCGCCCTGCGTCTGTTCCGAGACGTCGGCCCGCAGCGCATCCATGCGGGCGCCGTGGCTGGCCTGGAAAGCGTCCATTTCCTCGGCCCGGCCAAGCGCGGTGCCGATCTCATCGGCGACGGCCAGCATGTCCTCGTAATCGCCGGTGAGACTGTCATAGACGACGGTCGGCGCGATCTGGCCGAGAGTCTCGTAGACCGCTGCATGGCGCGACTTGTCGGCAATGATCAGATCCGGCTGAAGCGAGGCGATGATCTCGAGGTTCGGCGTCTTGCGGGTGCCGACGCTGGTCCAGTCGTCGCCGATCCGCTCTGACCAGACCGGCTGGACCCGGTCGCGCTGATCGTCATCGGCGATGCCCACCGGCGCAAGGTTCAGCGCCGCGAGCGCGTCGATAAAGGAAAACTCCAGCACGACAATGCGCTCGGGGCTGTCAGGCACGTCAGTGGTGCCAAGCTCATGGGTCACGTCACGCGCCTGGGCCGCGCCGGCGGCCAGGGCAAGCGCAAGGAAAACAGTGGGGAATTTCATGAAATCTGCCTGCGGTTCGAGGGGTGGAGACATCCGCCTCCTTAATTCCGATCTATTTAGTCGGATATTGCGCCCCGGTCAAACCGTTTCGCTCAGGAATTCCGGCCACCCCAGGCCGGAGCGCCTGTCAGATGCTGCCTTTCAGTGGTCGGCCCGCTTCAATGTCGGGTCGAGCCGGTCGCGCAACCAATCGCCCGCCAGACTGATCGACAGGGTGGTGAGAAAGATCACGACCCCCGCCGGCACGCCGATCCACCATGCGGTGGCGAGATAGCTGCGCCCCTCGCCCAGCGCGAGGCCGAGGCTGGTCTGCGGCGGCTGGATGCCCAGCCCGAGAAAGCTCAGCGAGGTCTCGAGCAGGATGAGATCGGGGAAATTCAGCGTCACCTGCACGATTAGCACCGACAGGATATTGGGCAGGATGTGACGCAGATAAATCCTGACCGGCGGCACGCCGAGGGTGCGGATGGCAAAGGCATAGCTCTGACTGTTGGCCTGAAGCACGAGGCCACGCGTGATCCGGGCATAGGTTTCCCAGCCGTGCAGGCCGATGATCAGGATGAACAGCTCGATCGAATTGCCAAAGAAGGCCAGGATCGCCAGCACGATGATCAGAAAGGGCATGGCGGCCTGAAGATCGACCAGGGTCATGATCGCCTCTTCGACCCAGCCGCGGAAATGCGCTGCGAGGATGCCGATCAGCGTGCCGACGCTTGCACCGATCAGCGACCCGGCCAGCGCGATGATCACGCTCATCCTTGTGCCATGCAGCAGCCGGCTCAGCACGTCGCGGCCGAGATTGTCGGTGCCCAGGAGATAGGCCGGGTCGCCGCCGGCAAAGGCCGGCGGCATTAGACGCGACAGCAGGCTTTGTTCGGTATGGGAATACGGGGCCAGAAGATCGGCAAAGATCGCCACAAAGACAATCACCGCCAGCCAGACCAGCGACAAGGCCACCAGCGGGCCGGGCGCAGAGGCATTCCGGGCCCGCGAACCCCGCCAACGGCGGCGCTGCGGGAGCGAGAGGTCGGGTGCGGTCATGTCGCCTCCTTTCCGGCGCCGGCGATGCGCGGATCGAGCCAGCGATAGGCCACGTCGACGGCGAAATTGGCCACCACCATGGTCAGCGCCACCAAGATCACGATGGTCTGGACGACCGCCAGATCCCGCTGCCCCACGGCCGTCACCAGCAATTGCCCGATGCCGGGCCAGGCAAAGACCGTTTCAACCACCACGGTGCCGGAGATCAGCCCGCCCATGCGCAACCCCAGAACGGTGACCACCGGGACCGCCGCATTGGGCACCGCGTCGCGCAGCACCCGGGTCGCGACCGGCACGCCCTTGGCACGGGCGGTTGTCATGTAGGGCTGGTTCAGCACTTCGAGCATCGACGACCGGGTGAAACGGGCAATCGCCCCGGCGCCACCCACCCCCAGCGTGATGGCCGGCATCACCAGATGCGCGGCGCTGCCCATGCCGGCGCTTGGCAGGATGCGCCAGGTCATGGCAAACAGCAGGATCATCAGGATGCCGAGAAAGAAACTCGGCATCGAATGACCAAAGATCGAGAAACTGATGACCGCCTGATCGACAAGGCTGCCCCGGCGCAGCGCCGCGACGATCCCCGCCACCAGGCCGATCAAGGTCGAAACCACAAAGCTTGTCAGCCCCAGCAGCAGGGTCGCCGGAATCCGGCTCAGAACCGTGTCGAGCGCCGGCTGCCGGTCGCGGAAGGAATAGCCGAAATCGCCCTGCATCAGCCCCTGAAGATAGCGCAGGTATTGTTCCAGCAGCGGCCGGTCGAGCCCATAGAGCTGGCGGTAATGGTCGATCACATCGGGCGGCGTGTCATCGGGCAGCATCAGCCGCAGCGGGTCGCCCGCCAAACGCAGGATCACAAAGACAAAGGTCACCGCGAGAAACAGCGTCAGCAGGCCGCGCAGCAGCTTGAGGGTAAGAAATCCGGGGCTCATTCCTGCGGCTCCGCGTATCGTGTCAGTACCGCGCGGCAGGCGGCCGGGTCGTTCACCAGAAAGCCCGTGGCGCCCAGGTCGCGCAGCTGCCTCAGGCTGGCATCGGCGTGATCGCCGGCCCTGCGACCGTCACAGCCGCCTGTGGTGATCCAGACCGGCCGGTGGGCGGCGACATGGGCCGCCAGGCTGCGGGGATCGGCGAGCGCCGGGCCTTCCCAGAGACGCAAGTTGGTGCCGCCCTCGGCGAAAAAGGCCTCGGCTTCCGACATGTCGCGCAGAAGGCCCAACACATCGCCGCGCCAGCCCAGCGCCCGCAGGCGCCGCAGGCTCTCGACCCGGTGCAGCCCGAAAGTCAGGTTCTCGCGCCCGCTGGCCAATGCGGCCTCGACCAGCAGCGCCAGCGCCACGGGGCGTTCGTCCTTGACGTCGAACAGGATCGGCTGACGCGGCGGCACGGTGGCGAACAGTTGCGACAGCGGCGGCGCGGCGGGGGCGTCTTCGGCACTGTGGCGTTGCAGCTCGGCAAAGGGCGTCTCGGCGATCACATCGGGGCTGCCTGCGATGCGGGCAAGATCGGCGTCATGGCAGATGACAATGCGGTGGTCGGCGCTCATGCGGACGTCGGCCTCGATCATCGCGGCACCGGCGGCAATGGCGGCCTGCCAGGCGGCGGGGGCGTTTTCGCGGTGCTGGGCCGAGGCGCCGCGATGGGCAATCAACAGGGGCTGGCTCATGTCAGGGCTCTTTCCTGGCGGCGCTGCTGCGCCGTGTCGCGCGCCCGCCGGGCGGCGGGTGTGGCGGCGGGCACGGCGGCAAGCAGCGCGCGGGTGTAGGGATGGCGCGGCGTGGCAAAGACGCGATCGGCCTCACCTTCCTCGACCAGCTTGCCATGACGCATCACGGCGATCCGGTCAGAGATGTGGCGCACGACGCCGAGGTCGTGCGAGATGAACAGGTAGCTCATGCCGAACCGGGCGCGCAGGTCGGTCAGCAGGTTGATGATCTGGGCCTGAACCGAGACATCCAGCGCGCTGACCGCCTCGTCACAGATCACCAGCCGCGGCCGGAGCGACAGGGCGCGGGCGATCACCGCGCGCTGTTGCTGCCCGCCGGACAGCTGGTGGACAAAGCGGTCGCCCAGACCGCCCAGACCGGTCAGCTCCAGATATTCCGCCACCTTGTCGCGCCGGTCGCGGCGGCCGCCGATGGCATGAGTGGCCATCGCCTCTTCGATCTGAGCGGCAACCGACATCCGGGGATCGAGCGCGCGCGACGGGTTCTGCCAGATCATCTGCACCTGCGCGCGCTCGCGGCGCCAGGCGGCAGAGCCGATCCTCGGCCCCGGCTGACCATCGATCAGCACCTCGCCTGCGGTGGGGCTTTCGATCCGGGCGGCGATCCGGCCCAGCGTCGACTTGCCGGAGCCGCTTTCACCGACGATGCCCAGAACCTCGCCCGGGGCGAGGCTGAGGCTGACGTCATCCACCGCACGCACTGCGGCGACCCGGCGCCAGAGACCCCCGCCATAGACCCGCGTGATCCCGCGCAGGCTCAGACCGGCGCCGCTCATCGCGCGGGCCCGATCGAGTGGCAGGCCACCGCCTGCGCCGCCCCGACGCCCAGCAACGCGGGCCGGTTGGCACAGATGGCTTCGGCCTTCGGGCAGCGCGGCGCAAAGGCGCAGCCGGCGGGCCGTGCCGATGGCGGCGGCACCACGCCTTCGATCGCGGCCAGCCGCCCGGCGCTGGGTGTGGCCACATGCAGGCGACAGGCCATCAGGCCGCGGGTATAGGGATGGCGCGGCGCCTCGAACAGCGCATCGGCGGTGGCGAACTCGACAATCCGGCCGGAATACATCACCGCAACCCGGTCAGCGATTTCGGCCACGACGCCAAGATCATGGGTGACAAAGATCATTGCCGCGCCGGTCTCGACCTGGAGCTGGCGCAGCAGGTCGAGGATCTGCGCCTGGGTGGTGACATCCAGCGCCGTTGTCGCCTCGTCGGCAACGATCAGCTTCGGGCGGCAGGCCAGCGCCATGGCGATCATCACCCGCTGGTTCATCCCGCCCGAAAGCTCATGCGGATAGGCACGTAGCCGGGCGCGCGGATCGGGAATGCCGACCATGTCGAACAACGCGGCGGCGCGGGCACGGGCGGCGTGGCAGGTCAGGCCCTCGTGCAGCACGAGCACTTCGGCCACCTGGTCACCGACCCGGCGCACCGGGTTCAGAGCCGCCGTGGCATCCTGAAAGATCATCGAGATATCGCGACCGCGCAGCGCCTGAAGCTGGGTCTCGGTCAGGGCCGAGATCTCCTGCCCGGCAAAATGCACCCGCCCCGACGTGCACCGCACCGGCGCCGACAGCAGCCCCATGGCTGCCAGACAGGTCAGCGATTTGCCGCAGCCGCTTTCGCCGACAAGGCACAGGGTTTCCCCGGGCGCGAGCGAAAGATCGACATCCATCACCAGATCGACGCGATCGGTGCCGACGCTCACCCCCTCGAGACGCAGAAGCGGCTCGGGCCCGACGGCGGGGCCGGTCGGGCCCGAGGACGTCCGCCGGCGGGTGCCGGCGAACGAGATATCATCGACCAGCGTCACTGCGAGACAGCCATGTCTTCGAAGTTGTCGTTGCGCAGATCGAGGTAGAAGTGGGAATAAGGTTGCCACTTCAGGCTCTTGCGCACGCCATAGGTTTCCAGCGGCTGATAGAGGATGGTGCCGGGCGCCTCGTCTTCCCAAATATCGAGCATCTGGTGAAAGACCTCCTTGCGCGCGGCCGGCTCGGGCGTCTTGTCCAGCGTTTCACCCAGAGCGTTGAACGCCGCCGGCGCCCATTCCTTGTTGCGCTGCGTGCTCTGATGCGGGCCCCAGAGGTTCCACAACCCGCCGGCCGGATCGGGGAAACGGGTGGTGTTGGACCAGGTGCGCACCATCAGCGTGTCTTCCGGTCCGCCGCGCGTGTCCTCGACAAGGTTCAGCTTGCCGTTGAGACCCACGGCTTTCCACATCTCGATGATCGCCTGCGCGGCGGGCACGGTGTTGACGTAGTAATTGGGGTTGGTGTTGTAGTGGATCGGTGCCCCGTCATAGCCGGACTCGGCCAGAAGCGCGCGCGCCCGCTCCGGGTCATAGACCAGGCCGTCGCGGCTCGGGTCGAACAGCGCACCGTATTCCGGGTATTGGTGCGACAGCGGCACAACCGTCTTGCCGGCCCAGAGCGCCTTGACCAGCAGCTCGCGGTCGATCGCCAGGTTCATCGCCTGGCGAATGCGCTTGTCAGCCAGCGTCGGGTGTTCGGTATTGTAGACCAGCACGTGCGAGTTCGACAGGACAACCGACCGGGCCTCGACCGTGTCGTAAGCGTTGATCTGGCCGATCTGATCCGGGCCGATGGTGGTGACGATGTCGAAATCGCCGGCCACAAGCCCGGCAATCCGCGCCGCTTCCTCCGGCACTTTCACAAAGGTCACCGAGGCGGCCTTGGGCGTGCCGCCGAAGTAATCGTCGAAGGCCACCAGACGGATCGACTGATCGGCCTTGTAGTCGTCGAGCATGAAGGGGCCGGTGCCGACCGGAAACTGCGGATAGCTGTCACCGGCGTTGGCCTGCCAGTCCTTCTTGTTCACCACCCAGGCGGTCCAGGAGGCGAGCCGTTGTTCAAAGATCGGATCGGCGACTTTCAGGGAAAAGGTCACTTGCAGCGGGCCGGTGGCATCGACACTCTCGATATTGCCGAAATAGCCGCGGCCGTTGGCCATGATCGATTCCGGGCCCGACAGCCGCTCGGCGGAAAAGGTAAAGGCCACGTCTTCGGCGGTCAGGGTTTCGCCGTTGTGGAATTTCACGCCGGCGCGCAGATCGAGCACCAGGGTGCGCGGATCGGTCCAGGCCCAGCTTTCGGCCAGCGCCGGTGTCAATTCGGCACCGGAGCCATCCTCGGCCGAAAGGAAATCCCGGCGGATGACCGTATCGAAGATGTCATAGGTGATGCGCGTGCCGATGTTGGACAGCTCCTTGGCGGGCTCCAGCGTCGGCGGCAGGTCGGGAACGGCAACGACGATATCGGGCCGGCTTTCGGCCTTGGCCGCGGACATGCCGAAGGTGGCGGCCAGTCCGATGCTGGCCGCTGCGAGGGCGGACAATAGTTTCAAGTGCTTGCTCCAGGTGAGATGCAGGATGAGCACCGCAATATGCCCGCTTTGGTGACGCCGGCACTACGGTTGCGTGACACTTGCATGAAGGCATGCGGCAGCCGTCAGAGCAGCCGGCCGGCAGGGCATCGCGCCGGCTACGGACCGGTCACTTCAACTGGCCGGCCGACGTCACGATCAGGTCGCGGGCATATTTCAGCCGCGCCGGGAGCGGGCGGCCGCGCCGGGCGGCCAGCCAGAGCGCGTGCCAGCGCCGTTGCGGCAGCGGCACCACCCGGAGACGGTCCTTGCGCGCAAAGGCCTCGATCCCGCTGCGCGGCAAGAGCGCATAGCCGATGCCCTCGGCCACCGGAGCGGGGATCTGGCCGATCTGGTTCACATAGGCGCGGGTCCGCATCCGGTCGGCGCCGGGATAGGCGCCGGGAAAGTTCAGGTTCAGAAGATCGTCGGCATAGGCATAGCCGTCGGGATGCGCGACAAAGCCACGCGCGTCGAGATCGGCGAAGCCGGACACCCGGTCGGGCGCATCCGCCGGCAACACAAGGCACAGCTCTTCGCGTCCGAGATGGCGCGCCTCGAGTCGGGCATGACCGGGATCGGCGCCGAGCACACCAAGATCGAAACGCCCGTCGAGCAGACCCGCCAGAATATCCGCCTGTGGCGCCGCCTGAAGGTGGATCGCCAGATCGGGCGCGGCGCGCATCCACGGCAGCAGGACCGGATAGAGCAGCATCGCAAAACTGCCGGAACAGGCGATGCGCACCTCGCCGGCATCCCGGTCGTCGGTCTCGAGCGCAGCGCGCAGGTGTTTCTCTTCGTTGCGCCGCGCACGGCCAAGCGCAAACACCGCCTCGCCGGCGGCGGTGAGGGTAAAGCTCTTGCCCTCACGCGCAATCAGGCTCTGGCCCAGTTGCGCCTCGAGTTTGCGCAGATGCTGCGAAACGCCCGGCTGGGTCATGTTCAACCGTTCCGCCGCGCGGGTGAAATGCCCGGTCTCGCAAAGCGTGGTGAAGGTGTCGAGCGAGGTGGCGTTCAGCATGAGAGGGCAAACGTTTTGTTATGATTTCCATTCAAACTGATAATTTCACATGCGGGCACCGGCTGTCTACTTCAGGCTCATCGCAACCGGATTGGAGTAATCGAATGTCACCGACCCCCCGCAGCTTTTCCCACATCGGCCTGTCGGTTCCCGACCTCGAGGCCGCCGTAAAGTTCTATTCCGAGGTTCTGGGTTTCTATGTCGTGATGCAGCCGTCCGAGGCCATCGAAGACGACAGCGCCATTGGCACCATGTGCACCGATGTCTTTGGCCCCGGCTGGGGCTCACTCAGGATCGCGCATCTTGCCACCGCCGACGGCATCGGCATCGAGATCTTCGAGTTCCCCGGCAATTACGCCCCCGACGAAAGCCTCGAACACCGGCGCCACGGCACCTTCCATTTCGCGATCCAGGACCCGGATGTCGAAGGCCTGCTGGAGCGGATCGTCGCCGCCGGTGGCCGTCAGCGCATGCCGGTCCGGGAGTATTTCCCCGGCAAGAAGCCCTATCGCATGGTCTATGTCGAAGACCCGTTCGGCATTGTCTTCGAGCTTTACAGCCACAGCTACGAGCTCACCTATTCCGCCGGCGCCTATGAATGACTGCCAGCCCGGACCCCGCCGCAGCGGCTTTTCCGGCGCGGCGGGGCAGGTTTGTCGCGGTATCGGGCTTATCCGGGTTGAACCGGCTTGAAGGCGATCACGTCGATTTCGACTTTGGCATCGACCATCAGCGGCGATTGCACCGTCGAACGGGCCGGCGGATGATCGATGAAGTGCTTTTCGAACACCGCGTTGAAGGACGAGAAATCCCGGGCGTCGTCCAGCCAGCAATTGACCTTGATCACATCCTCGAGCCCGCATTCGGCCAGGGCCAGAACCTGCTTGATATTGGCCACGACCTGCTCGGTCTGGGCGACGATGCCGCCGGTGACGACCTCGCCATCGACGGTCGGCACCTGTCCCGAGACATAGACGAAATCCCCGGCCCTCACGGCCTTGGAAAAGGGGCGTTTCTGGCCGCCGGCCTGGGCGTCGGCGCCGTCGAACCGGAAAAGGTGCGGGTGTGTCATGAAAGCATACCTGTTTGTGTGATCGTTTCGAAAAAGAGACACGGCCGGCGCGTCACCAGACCTGGCCCCGCGCCGCCACCGGCGCCGGGCCTTCATGATGCTCGCCGCGGACCAGCTCGACCCGGTCCAGCATGTTGGTGACGACGCAGGCGTGATTGGGCACGATCCGCACCCGGTCGCCGACCGCGAGGCCGATGGTCGCGGCGCTGAGCGTGCCATGCTCTTCCGACAGCGCGGCAACCGTGATGTCGGGACGGCCCAGCACATGGCCAAAGCCCTCGAGCCCCAGCAGATCGGAGGTCAGCACCTTGGACCCCGCATCGATGATTGCCCGATCCGGCGCCGGAACCGAAACCACCGTGGCCAGTACCGCCAGCGCACAATCAGCCCAGTCGCAAAGCCCGCGCGCCTGCAAGGAGCGGTCGTTGTAGATGTAGGTGCCGATCCGGTATTCGGTGGCGGCGGGCACCTCCTGCGCCTGCCACATGCCCGGCGTGCCGCCGTTCGACACCACCTCGACGGTCAGGCCGCGCGCCTCGCAGAGCGTTCTGGCGCGGGTCAGCCAGTCCTGCACCTCGGCCTCGTGCTCGACCGGTGGATAGGTCATCAGCCCGGCAAAGCGCAGGCCGGGCAGGTCCGCAATTGCCGCTGCCAGCTCGGCCGCCGCCTCGGGCGTCTGCACGCCGCAGCGCCCTGCCCCGGTGTCGCATTCGACCAGCACCGGCAGCGGCGCGTCGGCATCGCAAAACGCCGCTGAAAGTCCCTCGGCCACTTGCGCATTGTCGCAGACCACAGAGAGCCGCACCCGGTCGGCCAGCTTGCGCAGCCGCGCAAGTTTTTCCGTGCCAAGGATATTGTAGGTCAGCAGCACATCCTCGACGCCGCCCTCGGCGATCATCGCCTCGGCTTCCGAGATCTTCTGACAGGTGATGCCAATGGCGCCGGCGGCGATCTGACGTTGGGCGAGGCGCGGCAGCTTGTGGGTTTTGATATGCGGGCGCAGCCGCAGGCCATGGCGATCGCAATGGGCCTGAAAGCGGTCGATGTTGGCCTCGGCGATATCGAGGTCGACCAGGACGGCGGGGGTGTCGATTTCGGGGAACGTCATTGCGCCTCCAATTCATGCGGGTTGTCGACGATCGGCCAGAGCGGCCGGGTCAGGCGGGTATAGGCGTTTTTGCGCGGGTCGTTCGGGTACGGCCCGTCCACCGCGGCATAGAGGATCTCGGCCGCTATCGGAGCAAAGGCGCCATGGAAATGGTTGGTCGACTTGACCACCAGGATCTTGCGGGCGGCAGTGTCGATGCCGAGGTTGCCGAACAGATCCGGCGAAAAGGCCTGCGCCCGGTTCGAGTTCAGCACGACCTCGATCCCCTGTACCTCGATCACCGCGCAATCGCCCAGCGGCACGACCGAGGTGCCGAAGCTCTGGACCGCATCCTTCTGCACGCGCTTGACGAGAACCTCGGCATCCACCGGATCGCCCGCCACCGAGGAGGTCTTGCCGCCAAAGCGCAGTGCCAGCCGGGCGCCCTCGCCCGCCGCATGGCAAAGCCGCACCGCCATCGGATCCCAGATCGTGCCAAAGGCTGCATCGGTCAGCCCCAGCGCCATCGCCTCGCGCAGCAGAATGGTGCTGTCGCCCGGCACGCCGCCGCCGGGATTGTCCCAGACGTCGGCGATCACCACCGGCCCGTCGGGCGCAGCGGCGGCGCGTTGCAGTGCCTCGCGGGCGGTCAGGAAATCGGGCCGGGCCGCACCGCGAAAGGAAAAGAGTTCCATCCCCAGATCACGCGCCAGCCGGGCGGCGGCGGCCGGGTCATTGTCGGTGATGACGATGAGCTTTGCGCCCAGATCGGGCGAGTCGCCCGCCATGAAGCCATGGATCACCGAAACCGACAGCGCCGCGCCGGAGGCCTCGAGCGCCTGCATCCGGTCGACGAAACCGCGCATCGGATCGCGGCTGGTGGGCAGGATATCCATCAGCCGCACGTCAAACACCGCCATCGCGGGGGCAATCTCGCCCCGCGCGGCGCGCAGGGTCAGATCGACACAGGCCTCGCCGGTTTCGACAAAATCGGTGTGCGGGAACTCCTTGAAAACAGTGATGATATCCGCGTTGTCCGTGCGTTTGGCGCTAAGGTGGCTGTGCGGGTCGAAACTGACGCCGATGGTGACATCAGGCCCGACGACCTCGCGCATGCTTTCGATCAGCACGCCCTCGCAATCGACGCAGTTTTCGGCGATCATCGCGCCGTGCAGCCCCAGTACCACCGCCTCGACAGGAAGCGCGGCGCGCAGCTGCGCCAGCACCTCTTCGCGCAACCGGTCCCATGTCGGCGCATTGACGATGCCGCCCGGCTCGGCCCAGGTCGCGGTGCCCTCGATCAGCTCGATCTCGCCGGCGGCTTCCCGCCGGCGCAGCGCCGGAAAGACCGCGCTGCACAGGGTCGGCGTCTCGGGATGCGCCCCCGGCGGAGCATAGAAGCTCTGGGCGAAATCGGTGAAGTCGGCCCGCAGCGGCGAGAAGGTATTGCATTCCGTCGCGACGGAGGCACAGAAAACACGCATATTGGGAAACCTATCTGCTTGGGGCCGGCGGCAGAGCGCCCCCGGCCCGCATTGTCGGGATCAGTCGAGGTAGGTGTTGCCGTTGGCGGCAGAGACCTCGGTCTTCAGAAGCTCGAGCAATTCGCCCGCCTTGGCGTCCAGATTCTCGGCGACATGGGTCTCGAACACCGGCTGGGTCGCATCGGCCATGGCTTTGCGCTGCTCGGCGGTCAGGGCGGTCACCTCGATCTGGTCCATCAGCCCGGCAAGACCACGATCCGAGGCTTCGATGATCCGGCTGATGCCACGGCTGGCGGTGACGCAGTTCTCGGCCGCGTGGTGCAGCACGGTCCGCTCCTGATCGGTCAGATCTTCATAGAACGCCCGGTTGATCATGAAGGTATAGGGCGAAAACAGGTGGTTGGTGAGCGTCATGTACTCCTGCACCTCGGCGAAGTTCGCGAACGAGATGATCGGCACCGGGTTCATCTGGCCGTCGATCACGCCGGTTTGCAGCCCGGAATAGACCTCGCCCCAGGCCAGAGGATAGGCCTCGGCGCCCAGCGCCTGCATGATCTTCTGGTGCGACGGCAGGGTCATGGTGCGCACCCGCACGCCCTCGAAATCCGCCAGTTCGGCAATCGGCCGCTTGGAGTTGGTGACGGCAAAGAACCCGCCGGTATCCGGGAACCCCAGAACCACCACGTCGCCCAACGTCTCTTCGATATCCGCCGCCAGCGCCGTGCCGAAGGCACCATCGAAGACTTCGTAAGTCGAGCTGTTGTCGGCAAAGGCAAAGGGCAGGTTCAGCACGTCGATGCGCGGGTAATAGCTGGCCAACGCCCCGGTCGAGGTCAGCGTCGCCTGCAAGATGCCGTCGCGCACCTGCTGCACGTGTTCGGCGGCGGTGCCGAGTTGGTTCGAGCCAAAGACCTCGACGTCGACGCTGCCATTGGTGCCGGCCTCGAGAATGTTCGAGAAGACGGCAGTACAGGCATGCGCCGGGTTCTCGAAGGGGTCGGCCTTGTTGTCATGGCCGAACTTGATTGTGCCACCGGCAAAGGCCGACGAGGCGGTCATCATGCCGGCAAGCGCGGCACAGGTTGCGAGATGTTTCATTATTATCCTCCAGTTGTCATGAAACGGTTATTGGGCAAATCCCAGCAGGCGCGGCAGCCAGAGCGCTGCGTCCTCCCAGAAGGCGAAGATGAAGAGCACCGCGACCTCGGCTATCAGGAAGGGGAAGAGCTTGAGCGAGATCCGCTCGAGCTTTTCGCCCGTCACCGAGGACAGCACAAAGAGACAGGCGCCCACCGGCGGCGTCATCAGCGATATGTTGAGCGCCAGCACGAAGATGATCCCGGCATGGATCGGCTCGAGCCCGACATTCTCGGTCAGCGGCACCAGCACCGGCGCGAGGATGATCAGGATGGCGGTGATGTCCATCACCATGCCCACGACAAGTAGCAGGCCGATGATGATGGCGATCACGATATAGCGGTTGTCCGACAGGCTCAGCACGCCCTCGGCGATCATCTGCGGGATGCGCTCGAAGCTCATCCACCAGCCAAGGATGCCGGCGAAGGCGATGATGACGAAGATCACCCCGGTGATCCGCGCGGTGCGCACCAGCATGCCGTAGAAGCTGCGGAAGGTCAGCGTGCGATAGACGAAGATGCCGATGAAGAGCGCATAGGCCACGGCGATCGAAGCCGCCTCGGTGGGTGTCACCACGCCGCCCAGGATGCCGCCGAGGATGATGACGGGCATCGCCAGCGCCGTCAGCGACGACACGAAGGTCTGCCAGACCTCGCGCAGCGTGGCGCCGCGCAGCGCCTTGGGCAGGTTCTCGCGGTTGCCGCCGATGGCGATCACCGACATGCAGACCAAGCAAATCACCAGCCCCGGCAGGACGCCCGCGGCGAACAGCCCGGCAATCGACACGCCCATCAGCGAGCCATAGACCACCATCAGCCCCGAGGGCGGAATCGTCGGCCCGATGATCGAGCCGGCGGCGGTAACAGCACAGGCATAGTCGCGCTTGTAGCCCTCCTTGACCATCGCCGGCACCAGCGTGCGGCCAAAGGCGGCGGCATCGGCCGTGGCCGAGCCGGTCAGCCCGGCGAAGAACACCGAGGCCAGCATGTTGGTATGCGCCAGCCCGCCGCGGAACCGGCCCACCAGAACGCGGGCCAGCTTGACCAGCCGGTCGGTGATGCCGGTGTCGTTCATCACCTCACCCGCGAGGATAAAGAACGGCATGGCGAGAAAGGGAAAGATGTTGAGGCCGTTGAAGATCTTGGACGGGCCGATGGCGAGAAACTGGGTTCCGCCCATATCGATCAACCCGACGACACCCGCCAGGCCGATGGCAAAGCCGATCGGCATGCCAAACAGGATCAGAAAGACAAATGCTGCCAGCGCCCAGATCATACCGCATCCTCCTCGAAGGTGGGTTCGCTGTGGGCGCCAAGATCGCGCAGAAGCACCAGCGCCATCTGGAGCGAGGCAATCGCCGCCGCCATCGGGATCGCCGCGTAATAGGGGCGCAAGCTGGTGCCAAAGATCATCGCCTGCCGGCTGGCGCCGCCATTGGCAAAGGGAATGCCGTACCAGAGCACGTAGAGAAAAAGCGCCAGCGCCAGCAAATCCATCGCGATCAGGCTGGCCCGACGCAGCACCTTGGGAAGCAGGTCGACAAAGGCCGTCAACCCGATATGTTCGCGCCCGGCAATACCGCAGGACACCGCCAGCATCGCCGCCCAGATCATCAGATAACGGGCAAATTCCTCGGGCCAGGGAAGCTGCCAGTGGAAATAATAGCGATCGGCGACGCCCAGCCAGACGTCGAACACAAGCGCCAGCATGAGGCCCGCCACAATGGCCTCCACCACGGCGTTAATCCGCGCACTGACCTTTCCAGCCCAGGATTTCACAACGACCCCTCCCCGAATCCAGCTTGTAACTCAGGTACAGTTCTGCCGGAGCACCCGGGAAAAATCAAGCAAATTTGTCATTAAAGTACATATCTAAGTGGAAATCCCTGTCATCTATGTACTTTATTGTCAGCCATATGTATCTAAGGTACGCAAACGGATGAAACGGTGACCCATGCCAAGCGATCGATCAGACCTGTCGTCCTCGTCGGAACTGCCGGTGCGCGGCCGCGCCAGGGTGGCCGATGTCATCTCGGAATTGCGCAAGCACGACGGCAATTTTGCCGCCCGGGAACAGAAGGTGGCGGATTTCGTCAAAGCCAATCTGAACACGGTCTCGGACATGACCATTGCCAAGGTTGCCGAAGCCGCCGATGTCAGCACGCCGACGGTGATCCGGTTTTGCCGGACGCTTGGCTGCGACGGATTTCGCGAGTTCAAGCTGCGCCTGGCCCAGAACCTGGCGGTGAGCCAACAATATCTTCAGCCCGCCATCGCCGCCGGCGACGACGGCCTGTCCGGCACCGCGCTCGACCGTGTGCTCGGCGCGCTTTATGCCACCCTCTCGGCCGCCCAGAACCAGGTGGATCCGCAGCAGATCGCCGCGGCCGGCACGCTTCTGGCACACGCCCGGCAGGTGGTGTCGGCCGGCATCGGCGGCGGCTCCTCGATGCTTGCCACCGAGGCCGCCAACCGGCTTTTTCGCCTCGGCATCCCCAGCGCGTCGGTCAATGACAGCTACGTTTTGCAGATGCGGGCCGCGACCCTGGGCCCCGGTGACGTGATGCTGCTGTTTTCTTCCAGCGGTGAGGCCGACGCCGTGGTCGGCGCCGCCCGCGTGGCGCGCAGCTACGGCGCCGCCACCCTCGGCATCTCCCGGGCCGGCTCTCGCCTGGCCGACGCCTGCGAGACTGCAATCGGCCTCGACTTGCCGGAAGACAGCGACATCTTCAAACCGACGCCGTCGCGCTTTGCCTATCTGGCCATTCTCGACGCGCTGGCGCTGTCCGTGGCACATGAAAACGCCGACAAGACCCGCGAGAACCTGCGCCGCATCCGCGCCTCGCTTACCGCCTACCACGGCCGGACCGACCCGCAACCTCTGGGCGACTAACGCCGTTGCCGGCACCGCGACCGCCACCAGCGGAGCCTGGCGCCGGTCTCGCGCGAGACCGAAACTTGCGGTGGCGGCAGTTCGCTTTACCTCACTCCAGCATGAGCCGTTTGTGACCCTGCATCCCCTACAGCCCTTTAGAAATCCAGGTTCTCCACGCTCAGCGCGTTTTTCTGGATGAATTCGCGCCGTGGCTCCACGACGTCGCCCATCAGCTTGGTAAAGATGTCGTCGGCCTCGGCCACGTCATCGACCTTGACCTGCAACAAGGTCCGGGCGTCCGGATCGAGCGTGGTTTCCCAGAGCTGGTCGGGGTTCATCTCGCCCAGACCCTTGTAACGCTGAAGCGTGTTGCCCTTTTCGCCCTCTTCCAGGATCGCCTTCAAGAGATCGAGCGGACCGTGGATCACCTGATGACGATCCTTGCGGTGCAGGGTGGCCGCGCTGCCGTAGATTTCCTGGAGCGACTCGGTAAAGCTGCCGGTGCGGCGGGCCTCTCCCGAGCGCAGCATCGGGCCGTCAAGGGTGCGCACCTCTTCGACGCCGCGCAGAATGCGGGCCAGGCGGATGCCGTGATCCTGGGTGATCCTTCCGCGCCAGCCCATTTCGTATTCCAGCGCGATCAGATCGAGCCGCTGCGCCACCTTGTCGGCGACGCCCTGCAAATCGGCATCCACCGCGCCGGGCACGAAAGCGCCGGCAATCGCCGCCTGTTCGAGAATGTGGCGCGGGTAATGCGTCGGGAAGGCGTCAAGCACGCGCTTGAGCTGGCGCGCCTCTTCGACCACCCGCAGAAGGTCCTGCCCGGTGATTTCCTCGCCGCCGGCGAGTTTCAGCACCGCGCCGTCAACCCCTTGATTCATCAGGTAATCATCCATTGCCGCCTGGTCCTTGAGATAAACCTCGGACTTGCCGCGGCTGACCTTGTAGAGCGGCGGCTGGGCGATATAGAGATAGCCGCCCTCGATCAGCTCGGGCATCTGCCGGTAGAAGAAGGTCAGAAGCAGGGTGCGGATGTGGGCGCCGTCTACGTCGGCGTCGGTCATGATGACGATCTTGTGGTAGCGCAGCTTGTCGATGTTGAACTCGTCCCGGCCGATGCCGGTGCCGAGCGCCATCACCAGGTTGCCGATCTCCTGGGACGAGAGCATGCGGTCGAACCGCGCGCGTTCCACGTTGAGGATCTTGCCCTTGAGCGGCAGGATCGCCTGGGTGCCCCGGTCGCGGCCGGTCTGGGCCGAGCCGCCGGCGCTGTCCCCCTCGACGAGAAAGAGCTCGGTCTTGGCCGGATCCTTTTCCGAGCAGTCCTTGAGCTTGCCGGCCAGGAAATTGACGTCCATCGCGGATTTGCGGCGGGTCAATTCCCGTGCCTTGCGGGCGGCCTCGCGCGCCATGGCGGCTTCGATGATCTTGCTGACGATCATCTTGGCTTCATTGGGGTTTTCCTCGAACCACTCCGACAGTTTCTCGCCGACAAGGTTCTCGACCGCGGGCCGCACCTCGGAGCTGACCAGCTTGTCCTTTGTCTGCGAGCTGAACTTGGGGTCGGGCACCTTGACCGAGAGCACGCAGGTCAGCCCTTCGCGGGCGTCGTCGCCGGTAAAGTTGACCTTCTCGCGCTTGGCGATGCCGCTTTCCTGAGCGTATTTCTGGATCGTCCGGGTCAGCGCGCCGCGGAAGCCGGCCAGGTGGGTGCCGCCGTCGCGCTGCGGGATGTTGTTGGTAAAGGGCAGCACCGTCTCATGGTAGCTGTCGTTCCACCACATCGCCACTTCGACGCCGATCTCGTCGCGTTCGCCCTGCACATAGATCGGCTCGGGCATCATCGCGTGTTTGTGGCGGTCGACATATTTGACGAATTCCTTGACCCCACCGTCATAGAACAGCTCGATGTGCAGCGGCTCGGCCGGACGATCATCCTCGAGGATGATCTTGACGCCGGAATTCAGGAAGGCGAGTTCGCGCAGGCGCTTTTCCAGCACATGGAAATCGTAGTCGAGGTTCGAGAAGGTGTCGGTCGAGGCGAGGAAACGCACCTCAGTGCCGCTTTCGCCCTCGGCATCGCCGGTGACGCGCAGATGCTCGGTGGTCTCGCCATGTTCGAACTTGGCGTAATGCACCTTGCCGTTGCGCCAGACCCGCAGCTCGAGCCAGACCGAGAGCGCGTTGACGACCGAAACGCCGACGCCGTGCAACCCGCCCGAGACCTTGTAGGAATTGCTGTCGAATTTGCCGCCGGCGTGAAGCTGGGTCATGATGACCTCGGCCGCCGAAACACCCTCTTCCTCGTGGATGTCGACCGGAATCCCGCGGCCGTTGTCGCGCACCGAGACCGAGTTGTCCGCGTGGATTTTCACATGCACATAGTCGGCATGACCGGCCAGCGCCTCGTCGATGCCGTTGTCCACCACCTCGTAGACCATGTGATGCAGACCCGAGCCGTCGTCGGTGTCGCCGATGTACATGCCGGGACGTTTGCGGACAGCTTCTAAGCCTTTAAGAACCTTGATCGAATCCGCGCCATATTCGGGTGCGGGTTGTGCTTGCTCGGACATGCGATGCCTTCTTTTTCTCTCGCCCGGAATATATGCGCTTTTTGCGTATATGTCACGCAGATGCCACAAGATTTTGTGTGTCGGCCGGTCCCCGCCGCGGGCTCTCTCGGGGCCGCCCCGCGCGCAATGGCACGCTTGATCAGCCGGTGGCGATCGAGGAGGCGCCGCCCGTCTCGCTGACCTCGAAGCGCTGCGCCCGGGCACCCAGGTCGGCAAAAAGCTCCGGCCCGGTGCCGGTCATCCAGGCCTGGGCGCCAAGGGCGCAGATTTCATCATAAAGCGCGGCGCGGCGGGCGGCATCGAGATGGGCGGCGACCTCGTCGAGCAGCAGGATCGGCGGGCTGCCGAAATCGCGCGCCAGCGCCCTTGCATTGGCGAGGATCAGCGAGATCAAAAGCGCCTTCTGCTCGCCGGTCGAACAATCGCGCGCCGGCACCCCCTTGGCGGCAAAGACGGCGTGCAGCTCGGCCCGGTGCGGCCCCACCATGGCGCGGCCGGTGGCCAGATCGCGAAACCGGCTCTCAGCCAGCGCGGCGCGCAATTCCGCCTCGCCGGCCGGCATCTCGCCTTCGGTGGCGGTCAGGTCAAGCTCGCTCACCGGAAAGGCGGTCTCGGTGCCCGCCTGGGCCTCGGCGATCCGCGCGAGCGCCGCCTGCCGGTTGGCATGGATCACCGCGCCGGCGCGGGCCATCTGCACCTCGAGCGCGGCATACCAATGGGCGTCGCGCACCTGATCCTTGAGCAGACGATTGCGCTCGCGCATCGCCTTTTCGTAATCCAGCACCGCCTGGGCATGGTCGGGAAAGAAGCTCAGCGTCATCCGGTCGAGGAACCGCCGCCGCCCATCGGCGCCTTCGATCCAGAGCCGGTCCATCGAGGGGATCAGCCAGAGAACGCGGGCAAATTTGCCCAAGGCGATCTGGCTGGCGGGCTTGCCGTCGATCCTGACCTGCCGGGCGCTGCCCTGTTCTGACAGGCTCTCGATTTCACGGGCGCGGGTGTCGGCCTCGAGCATGGCGGTGATCTTCCAGCCCAGCGCCTCGGGCCGGCGGGTCATCTCTTCGGCGCTGGCCCGGCGCAACCCGCGGCCCGGCGACATCAACGAGACGGCTTCGAGAATGTTGGTCTTGCCGGCGCCATTGGCGCCGTAAAGCGCGACGGGGCGGGCATCGGTCGTCATCTCCACGCGCTTGTGCGAGCGGAAATGCGAAAGTTTGAGGTGAGTCAGATGGGTCGGCATGACCTAGCCACGTAGCGCAAACCGCGCGATCGCCGCCGCAGACGGCCGGTCGGCGATGGCGCGGCGGCCTGCGGCCCAGATTCCGCGCCGGAAAGGCACTCAGACCCGCATCGGCATGACGACATAAACCGCGCTGGTGTCATTGCCTTCGCGCATCAGGGTCGGATCGCCGGCGGAATTAAACATGAAGACCGCGTTCTCGCGGTCCACCTGGCTGGCGATCTCCAGCAGGTATTTCGCGTTGAACCCGATCTCGAGCCGCTCATCGCCGTAGGCCACGGCCAGCTCTTCCTCGGCGGCGCCGCTGTCGGGCGCATTCACCGAGAGCACCAGCCGATCCTCGTCCAGCGCCATCTTCACCGCCCGCGACCGCTCGGACGAAACCGTCGCCACCCGGTCGACCGCGCGGGCGAAATCGCTGGCATCGACTTCGAGCTTGCGGGTGTTGCCCTGCGGAATGACGCGGGTGTAATCGGGGAAGGTGCCGTCGATCACCTTGGACGTCAGCATGATGTCCGGCGTGGCAAAGCGCACCTTGGTCTCGGAGACCGAGACCGCGATTTCCATGTCGTCATCGTCCAGCAGCTTGCGCAGCTCGCCCACGGTCTTGCGCGGTACGATCACGCCGGGCATCTCGCCGGCACCATCGGGCAGCGGGGCGTCGATCCGCGCCAGACGGTGGCCATCGGTGGCAACGCAGCGCAGCGCCTTGCCCTCTTCGCCATCCGCGACATGCATGTAGACGCCGTTCAGGTAATACCGCGTCTCTTCCGTGGAAATGGCGAATTTCGACTTGTCGAACAGCCGCCGCAGAACCGGCGCCGGGGCCGAGAAGTTGGACGAATATTCCGAGGTCGCCATCACCGGGAAATCCTCGCGCGGCAGCGTCGCCAGCGAGAAATTCGACCGTCCGGCCTCGACCGTCAGCCGGCCCGAGGCGCCTTCTTCGGCCAGAGTCACCAGCGCGCCATCGGGCAGCTTGCGAACGATCTCGTGCAGGGTGACGGCGGCAACGGTGGTGGCGCCGGCGCGTTCGACCTGGGCGGCGGCCTTGTCGACCACCTCGATATCAAGGTCGGTGGCGCGGAAGGACACGGTATCCCCCTCGGCTTCGATCAGGACATTGGCAAGGATCGGGATTGTGTTGCGGCGCTCGACAACCGATTGCGCCTGCGCGACGGCCTTGAGCAACGTGCCGCGTTCGATACTGATTTTCATACCCTGTCCCTCCGAAAGCCCGGGACCGGCACGTTAGCCGCATCCCCCCAGCGCTCCAAGCCCTTTTCGGGCAATTACGAGAGATTTCCAATGGTTTGAGAGGGGCGTCAAGGGCACGACGGGCCAAGATCGCACTCGGCCCGCCAATCGTGCTTTCCCGCCTACGCTTCCAGCGTCCGGCGCAGCATCTCCAGGTCTTCGGCGATCTGGCCGTCCTGCACCTTGAGCTCTTCGATGCGCCGCACCCCGTGCATCACGGTGGTGTGGTCCCGCCCGCCAAAGCGGCGACCGATCTCGGGCAGCGAGCGGCTGGTCAGCTGCTTGCAGAGATACATCGCCACCTGACGCGGCCGCGCAAACACCCGCAGCCGCTTCGGCCCGATCAGCTCGGACATGCGGATGTTGTAATGCTCGGCCACCTGGCGCTGGATCTCCTCGATGGTGATCTTGCGTTCCGAGGCGCGCAGCACATCGGCCAGACAATCCTGCGTCAGCTCCATGGTGATCGGCCGGCCGACCAGCGAGGCAAAGGCGAAAAGCCGCGTCAGCGCGCCTTCGAGCACCCGCACGTTTGTCGAGATCCGGTGCGCGAGGAATTCGAGCACCTTCTCGTCGAGCTCCAGCTCGGGATATTGCAGCCGGTGGGTCGCCAGCTTGGAATGCAGGATGCCGAGGCGCAATTCGTAATCCGTCGGGTGCAGATCGACGACAAGACCGGATTGCAGGCGCGACTGGATGCGGTTCTCCATATCCTTGATCTCGCCCGGCGCGCGGTCGGCCGAAATGATGATCTGCTTGTTCTGATCGACCAGCGCGTTGAAGGTGTGAAAGAACTCCTCCTGGGTGCTGTCCTTGCCGGCGATGAACTGGACGTCATCCACCATCAGCACATCAACCGAGCGAAAGATCTGTTTGAAATCCATCATTTTGCGGTCGCGTAGCGCCTGGACGAAACGATACATGAACTGCTCGGCCGACAGGTAGAGCACGTTGAGATGCGGCGAGCGGCTTTTCAGCTCCCACGCGATGGCATGCATCAGGTGCGTCTTGCCGAGGCCCACGCCGCCATAGAGGAACAGCGGGTTGAATGTCACCTCGCCCCCCTCACCGACGCGCCGCGCCGCGGCATGCGCCAGCTCGTTCGGCTTGCCGACGACAAAGGTGTCGAAGGTGAACCGCTTGTCGAGAGGCGCGCTGGGCAGCAAGTCGGCCAGATCTGCGCGTGATGTCATCGACTGTGTCGCCTTGGTTTGTGTTTGTCCGGTCCGGTCGGGCGTGTTCGCTGCACGCGACACCGCCGGCATGCTGGCCTTGTTGGCCGGCACGTCAAACTCGATCCGGCGCACATCCGCCCCGGCATTGGTCATAGCATACAGCAGCAAATCCCCAAAATTGCGCTGAACGTAATTGCCTAGAAAACTGGTCGGCACATTGAAATGCGCCACCCCGTCCGTCACCCCTTCGAATTGTAGCGGCTCGATCCAATTGGTGAAGTTGTTTGCTCCAACGGTCTCGCGCAACTGCCCCTGTAGTGCTCCCCACTGGTCTTTTGTCAT